>NZNM01000031.1 GCA_002694885.1 Opitutaceae bacterium
ATGAAATGTCGATGGTTGCCGAATGGGATTTTAAGTTGTGGGTGGTGAGCAACTGGGATTGAAGCAATTCGTTTACAGCGATGCCTCCATTTGCGATAGCCGCCAATACGAGTGTCTTGGTATCAGAATGATTGATGGCGATATCCGCCGCGATTTTTTCAATAGCCGCATTGATATCTTGGGAGCTGATGGACTTTCTTATGCTCACTCACTCTTGATAGCGAGATCGGGCGAGCGAGGTAAAGAAAAAGCGCTCGGAAAGGCTTTTAGGCGTAGGATCCCGTTTTGCCCGAAAAACGGTGTTGAGCGGCTGCGGGCTTGTTGCGGTAGGACTCGTTCCCGGCTTTAATGGCCAAGGCTCCTCGAGCTCTATCTATGTAGTAGGGGATATATCCATCTACTTCGATGGTTTTAAAGTCCACAGTTGAGGATAGTCTGATAGGGTTGAAGGATCCCGCTGATCGCCGATTTAGTTCCGCATAGCTTTCGTATTTCCGGAAAGTAGGCGGAAGGTCTAGTCCGCTGGGTTCATAAGACTCGTCCCGGACCATCAGAAATTTGTCGAACTCGAACCCATCCTCTCTCATAGAAAACGTGATTGCGTGAAGGCCAGGGTTGGGAACGCGGATTCGAATCGTCTTCGTGTATCCGCAATGGTTTTCCGGTACTTGTTGAGCGGATGACCACGTCCATTGGTGTTTGCTCGGCAAAGCTGAATCCGCTGCCCGCTCTCTGGCCAGGTTCCGTTGATGCCTACATGAAGACCATTGTCTTCAGCTCCGGTGCTGAATGCCCGTACCCAAACGAGATAGTCGCCTGCCGTTTGGAAGTGGATATTATAGGAAAGAACCGCCATTTTGCCAGGCTCGTTCATGAAGTTGATTCCTGCAGTGAACTTATCGGCGTGTGTAGCTCGTGTGTTGGGAAGGACCTCAAGGTACGACTCGCCGTTGGCAGTGGCGGCGTGATTGCGATCGCGATCCATGATGTTCAACCCGCTATCGCCTTTAGAAATCCGGTACCAAGCTCGCGTAGAGGAAAGGGCTTGGGCTGCGTAGTCTTCAGCTAGGACTATGATACGTCTCCATGGAACCAGGAAGCGGGGCCGACCGTATTCGCGCCGTTTCCTGAAGACAGCGATTATTTTGGGAATGACAATCAAGTCTGGATAATCAATTTCAGAGTTCTTGACCTAGACGCTATGCTGGCTCGGCTAGAATCTAAAGGCGTGCAGGTGAAGATCGATTCAGAAACGTATCCAAATGGACGATTCGCTCGATTGCGCGACCCGGAAGGAAATCCCATTGAGTTGTGGGAGCCAGTGAGCGGGTGAGAGGCCAATCTAAATTTTTTGCGGGGGATTGATTTGGCTTTCCCGCTCTAGCCAATCGTTCAAGTCGTCGTCGTTAAAAATGTAATTGCATTCTCGGTACTGGTTGGCGAGAAGGGATCGCGTTTTGGTATCGGCGAATCGATGGCATTGGAGAAGCGCTTTTACGGATTGGCCTGGAGCTCTGACGAGGCGGCCCAAGGCTTGGTTCACTTTTTGGATACCTGGTTGCAGATATGCCCGTTCGAATCCGTCTTGATTTCGATTTTTGTAGTATTCTCGTTTGTATTGCTGGACTGGATTCACTTCGGGAAGGGCTGGGCTAACGACCATGACTGCCTTGATTTTTCCCCCAAGCATATCCACTCCTTCCGCGAAGCTCGAGCCTAGGGTGAGAAAGATGATGTCGCTAAACCGCAGGGCTTCGTCGATAAAGGCGGCTCTGTCTTCGATAGTTTCCAATTGTTTTCTAGTTTGAGAAGCGATGCGGTAGAATGGGCGCGTCTCTTCCAACTGCTGTTTCACTTTGTCCGCATAGGCGTAAGAGGGGAAGAAAACGGCAATGGGGGCAATTCGGTCGGCCAGCTGAGCGATCGTCGAAACGGTTGTAGGGATTGATTTGTCGCGATACTTGAAGCGAGTATCCACTCGCATATCGATAGCTACATCATAGGCTTTATTGAGCCAAGGAGCTGGAGGCGAGAGGTGTATCGGCGTTTGGTCTAGTCGATCTAGCCCTGTCTGCTCGAGGAATCCATCAATTGGATGCAGGGTGGCTGTTAAGAAGAGACACGAATGAAAGGCTTCTAGTGTGCGCCGAATTTCTGTTGAAGCATCGATACAGGTGATTTTCAGAATTCCATTTTCAGGAATCCAGCCCAAGAAGCATTCTGGTCGTTCGTTCATCGCTGTCGACCCGTATGCCAAGCCCCAAAGTGTATCCATTGATTCGGGACTGATGGAATCGTAGTCGATGGGCTGATTGGCGAAAGATTTGACGATAATCATTAGGCTATCGGCAATGTCGTCTAATTGTCGCAAGCTTAGCGTATCTCCTTTCCCGTAAGCGGAGCATTCATCAGCCAGGCTTCTCATCTGAGCGGAAAGTCGATTGTCTGCGCCCAATTCAGTAAGCTCGCTGGCTAGTGCTTCCAGGGCGAGGGATCGGAGCTCTTTGCTGGAGTTCGATTCGACTCGCGACGGAAGGTTGTGGGCCTCATCAATGATAAGAAAGGTTTTGGCGGGATCGAAGTCGGGTTGCTCGCCGAGCAGTCTACTGCTGCTCGATGAGAATAGGTAGTTGTAGTCGGCTACCCAAATGTCTCGATAGCTCAGGGCGGTCCTCATTGCCTCGTAGGGGCAAATTCCATCGGCTGCGTTGGTAGTTTTGAACTGCTCCAGTGGCGGTGGTTTAGCTTCGGCTAAAATAAGCGGTTGGAGCGCAGCCGTATCCCATTTGCGTTCAAGGTCGCTTAAGTATGGGCAAATTTTACTGGAGCAGCGAAATTCCGAATTTACGCAGTGCTCCTCCTTATTGCGGATGTGCCAATAGCTGGCAGCGTACTGGTCGGCGAGTAGCATGTTGAGGCGTTCTATCGCCTCGAGTTGCCCTGTTTTTTTGCTCGTTAGATAGATGATTCGCTCGACCTCCCCAGATGCTAGTTTGTGAAGGCCATGCTCCCAGGACACTCCCGTTTTGCCATATCCCGTTGGCGCTTCGAGGAGGACGATTCTCGAGCGGTTGAATGCGGACTTGAGATCGGATTGGATAGTCTCCTGGCCTTGACGAGGTGTGGCGTAAGCGGATTTGAATTTCAGACTGCGAAGCTTTTCAAGTCGCTCGCGTTTTTGGTCCAGGTAGTCAGCAACCCGATCGAGTTGGTCGACAATCAGGTGGTCGAACGACGCGTCCAGAATAAAGCTTTGGGTGATTCCTGTTGAGAACTCGATGAGATAGAGCTCGATTCTAAACGAGTCGAATGGATAGCGTTTCGATCGCTGGAGCAGTTCACGATAGGAGAGTAATTGTAGGCAGTAGTCTTTGTACTTTTGGGCGATGCTATCCCTGTCCAGGGGCAGGTGCCCAGACACTGTCTTAATTTCCCGAGCGTGAAGTTCATTGTTCTGGACTCTAATCTGATCGATGCGGCCCTTTAGCTGCAGCGTCCAACCGTGCCAGGGAATTTCGCCCGATATCGACTGCTCGTTCTCAAATCCTTCTGAATCCGCGTGGCTTTGAACCTCTTGGTGCCATTGCTGCCCGACGGCTGCTCTCCAGGCTCCTAGGCCTTTGGATTCCTCTCGTTTAGCGTAAGGCGAGAAGCTAGCGAATTCGCCTACGCTCATCGTGGCTCTTTTGTCGCTAGCGTCTATCTCCATCTCGGCAATGTGCGAGGGTCATCGATCAATATCAAGCTTCCGAGGCGGATCTGGTAGCGGGCAAGTTCGAGATATCTTTTTCGGATCAATGCCTCTCGTTTGGATACCTTCACTCCCTCAAGGTGGGGATCCACGATTAAATTTGAGGCGGTTGGCGCCGAAAGGTGAAGGGATGCATCGATTTTTCAGTGTGGCGCTAGCGTTGCTCGCCTGGGTTCAGGGCTCCCGCGCGGAGTTCAGCGACAGCTTGCTTCACGGTCTGGAGGGCGTTGGCATTGAAGTTCGGCCGTTGCATCAACGATCCGAAAAGTTCTCGCTGACTGAGGGGATGCTCCGCGAACGACTTGCCCGAGAGTTGAATGATCTCCAAATCGGACTCCTATCTTCGGATGATCTGGAAGGCGTTCCTGGTCGACCGTATTTGGAGCTTACAGTACATGTGGCTCATGCCTAGGGTCCTAGTCATTTCTACACTATAGCCTTGAGGTTGAAGGAAATGGCCCTTCTCGAACGCCCTCAAAATATTGAAATCTCTATGGCTCTCAGCACGTGGGAACGGGAGTCGCTGGGAGTGGCCAATCGACCAGAGGCTGTGCTGCAAGCTTTGGATCGATTGATCCGCCTGTTTTCAGAAGAGTTTCATCGCTCCAATGTCGAGGAGTAGGGCTTAATGCCCTAAGGACTTTCGCTCTCCGCTCTTGAATTCCTGGAAATAAATTCCCAGTCTCCTCGGCTTATGATTAAGCCGGAGACGAAAGCTTTGCACGAGGAGATTGAAAAGCGCGCGGGATACCTGTGGAGGTATCTTTGACGTTGATGGCAAGCGTAAGGAAATCGAAGAGCTCGATGCAAAGATGGCGGGGGACGGCTTCTGGGATGACCAAAAGGCTGCTCAAGACGTCATAGCTCAATCTAACAAATTGAAACGCGTGGTAATTGGCCTTGAGGCGTTCAAAGCCAAAATCGACGATGCTCGGGCAATGGAAGAGCTTCTTGAGGAAGAGGGAGTAGACGAGAATTCTGACGAAGCGAACGAGCTGCAGGAGACAGCTGAATCACTAAAGATCGAATTGGACGAGCTCGAGATTCAATGCTATTTGAAAGGGGCTCATGATCACTGCAATGCATTGCTTAGCGTGAATGCGGGAGCAGGCGGAACGGAGTCCTGCGATTGGGCGGATATGCTATTTCGCATGTATATGCGGTGGGCTGAAAGACGGGGATTTAGAACCGAGATTGTGGATATTCTTCCGGGTGAAGAAGCTGGGTTGTCGAAAGTCACCATTCGTATAGAAGGAGTGAATGCGTTTGGTTACGCCAATGCGGAACGTGGTGTTCATCGGCTCGTGCGGATCAGCCCGTTCGATTCCAATGCGCGTCGCCACACATCATTTTGCGCAGTCGACGTGGTGGCCGAGATCGAGGATGATGTGGAGATCGAAATTGAAGAAAAAGATATTCGAGAGGATACCTATCGGGCCAGTGGCAAAGGCGGGCAGCATGTAAATAAGACGGATTCAGCAGTACGCCTGACTCACATTCCGACCGGCATCGTAGCTGCTTGCCAAACGGAGCGTTCCCAGCATAAGAACCGATCGACTGCAATGAAGATGCTTAAAGCTCGTTTGTATGAGAAGATGGAGGACGAAAAGCGGTCGGAAATGGAAAAGGTCTATGGGGAAAAGGGCGAGATTGGATGGGGAAATCAGATACGCAGCTATGTCTTTCAGCCCTATCAAATGGTAAAGGACCTGAGGACAGGGTCAGAAACGGGTAGCGTACAGGCTGTGATGGATGGGGATATCGATCTTTTCATCAATGCCTGGCTTCGGGCCGGTTCTCCGCGGCATCGCAACAAGGAGATCCAGATGGACGAGTAGGGGCCTTCGGCACTGGCTCGATTGGAATAGGAACTAGGTGAAATGGAGTTCAGCGAATTAAAAGAGGCCTTCGACGAAAGGGAGCTTTTCGAGGGTAAAACGTGGAGGACTTCCCCAGAGCCTTGGAAATTGACTGGGGAGATAGTCGAAGAGCTCAAGCGGATCGGCCAAGCTAGCTTGGATTTCTATAAGGCGTTAGAGATTCTGTATTCGCGTTCTGCTGACGGAAAGAAACTGCTCCGCAATAAGGACGTTCGGGTTCCCTGGGTAGCTGATTATCTCGACAGGGGAAAGCCCGACGATCTTGTACGAATTAGCCGAAGCAAGAAATGCAAGGGGCGCATCCATCCAGTCATTCGTCCCGATCTATTGGTTACTAGAGAAGGATTTTCGATTACCGAGCTCGATTCCGTTCCAGGGGGAATCGGTTTAACGGCGTACTTGAATGCATTGTACGAAAAAGATTCCGAGAATCCAATGCTTGGGGAAAAAGGAGCCATGGCCCAGGCATTCTTCAAGCGTTTGGCATCGTTAGCTCCGGACAAGGATAATCCTGTGATAGCCATCGTTGTGAGCGAAGAGTCCGCAACCTATAAGCCCGAAATGGATTGGCTCGCGGAGCAGCTTCAGTTGACGGGCAAGCGAGTGTTCAGTTTGCGAACGGAAGAGGTATTCCCTTTGGGTGGCGCTCTTTATTTCGATATCGACGGGAATCCTGGAAAGATCGATGTCGTCTATCGATTTTTCGAGCTATTCGATCTCGGGAATATCGATACAGCCCAGTACATTGTCGAAGCATGGGAAAACGGCGAGATAGCTTTGGACCCGCCATTGAGACCTTTCTTTGAAGAGAAAGCAGCTTTGGCTCTCTATCACCATCATCTACTCTTGGACTTTTGGCGTGAAAGCATTCCGAAGAATTCGAGAAAGATTCTCGATGGCCTCATACCGAAATCGTGGATTGTCGATCCCGCCCCTTTACCTCCTGGCGCAGTCCTGGACGGGCCTCATGCTCAAGGGCGTCCGCTCCACAATTGGATGGATCTAGCCGAGGCCAGCCAGAAAGAGCGCAATTTGGTTCTGAAGATTTCGGGGTTTCACGAGACAGCTTGGGGATCGAGAAGCGTGGTGATCGGCAGTGATGTTTCCAGAGAAGACTGGTCGCAAAGCTTGAAAGAAGCGTGCGATATGGCGGACACCCATTTGCATATTGTCCAGGAATTCCGTAAGTCCATTCGTCTGACGCACCCCCTTTATAATGAAAATGGCGACGTGTATGAAGCATCAGGCAGACTGCGCTTGAATCCTTACTATTTCGTCAATGGAGACTCGGCCGATCTCGCCGGAGCTCTGGCCACCTTTTGCCCGCCAGACAAGAAGATTATCCATGGCATGGAGGACGCAGCCATGCTTCCCTGTTGCGTAGTGGATTAAGGAAAAGACTGAATTGCGAGTTTGGCGAACCTGGTTGTTCCCAACTTATTCTTCGATTTATTCACAAAGGTGTCTTTGAGGTTGTCAGGGATCGACGCGGTCGTTCATTTTCGGCGGCTTACATGTATCTCAGCGCACTCAAAGCAAACGGATTTAAAAGCTTCGCAGATAAGACCCATCTCCGGTTCGAGCCTGGTGTAACAGCCGTCGTAGGGCCCAACGGTTGTGGAAAAAGCAATATTGCGGACGCGATTCGCTGGGTGCTGGGGGAGCAGAGCGCCAAGGCGCTGCGAGGCGGCAAGATGCAAGATGTCATTTTCGAGGGGACTGATAAACGGAAGCCGCTCAATATTTGCGAAGTGTCGATCATCTTGACGGACTGCGACAAAGAGCTCGGCCAGGATTTCAATGAAGTCGAATTGACTCGCCGCGTACATCGAGACGGGGGGAGCAATTATTACATCAACGGCAAAAGCTGTCGGCTAAAAGATATACAGCGGTTATTTATGGATACAGGAGTGGGGCGTACGTCCTACTCGGTAATGGCTCAAGGTCAGATTGACCAAATCCTGTCATCGAAGCCCGAGGAAAGACGAGCGGTATTCGAAGAAGCCGCAGGGATTTCCAAATACAAGGCGCAGCGAAAAGAGGCTCTCAATAAATTGGCGAGAGTGGAAACGAATTTGGATCGGGTAACGGATGTGATTGCCGAAATCAATCGCCAGATTGGCAGTTTGAGGCGCCAGGCAACCAAGGCTATCCGCTATCGCAAATTGAGCCACAAGCTCCGGCATTTGGATGTAGGTTTCAATGCCTACCAGTTCGGTACGCTCAAATCGGACTTGGACAATATAGACAAGGACGCTGGTGGTTTGCAAACGGAGGTAGACGACTATCAAAAAGATCTAGAGCAAAAGGAGTCCCGCCTAACTGTCTATAAAGAGGAACGTCAGGCTTTAGTGCAGAAAATCCAGGATTCCCAGCAAATGGTTTTCGATCTGCGAAGCGCAAAGGAGCAGGCAGCGAATCAAACTCATATGGCTGAGATTCGGATTACATCGATGAAGGAGCGGATAGATCAGGCTCAAGAGGAAATCCACTCTTTTGAAAGCCAGATCGAAGAGCTCGGCAGTCGACTTGAATCTCACTCGGCCGATAAAGAACTTCATCTCGACGTTGTTGGTAGTTCGGACGAGGTCTTTCAGGAAAGGAACCGGGACCTGGCGGATATCGAAGCCAGATTGGAGTCATCCGAGCTCGAGATTCAAAAGTTGCGGAGCCGTTTGGAAGAGGGGGAATCCGCATTCCAAGAAAATCGCGAGCAATTGTCGCTGCTGGAAGTAGAAACCGGCACGGGGTCCAATCGGCTTGAGCAACTGAGCGCCGAGTTTGAAGAGCAGAATCGGGGTGTAGCTACAGCTGAGGCGGAATTAGCGAAATTCAGCAAGGAGGTTCAGGAAGCCGAATCGCGAAAGAAAAGTTTGGATACTGAATTGTCCAACAGTCAGGATCAGGTTAACGAGAGGCGAGATGCGTTTCGGGCGATTCAAAGGGAAATTCAAGAGCTCGATCGCATAGTGGCCCAGAAATCGGCTCGCGTAAAGTTGCTACAGCAACTGCAAGAGAAACTCGAGGGTTATGGGGAAGGGTCCAAAGCTCTTATGAAGGGGCGTATGCAAGGGTCTTTAGTAGGTCATGAGTTTGCTCCGATCGCCTCGAATATGTCAGTTAAAGATGGATACGGCCAAGCCATCGAATCTTTGCTTGGATCAGCAGTTGAGGCGGTGGCGGTCAGTGACGCGAGCACTGTGGTTGAGATTTTTAAACAATTGGAGGAAAGGGAAATCGGTAGAGCCTGCCTCAAGCTGGCAGGTGAAAGGGGATCGAAGTCGAAATCTGGCAAAATTCCGGGTTGGCTTGAGCCGGCGACTCGATTCATCTCGATGAGCGAAAAAGCGGGTCCCGTCGAATCGGTATTGGACGCTTGCTACATCGTGGATGATCTTGGGGATTTCCTGAGCTGGTGGGAATCGAATCCAGAGTTCGCGTTTTTGCAAGTAGCTTCGAAAAAAGGAGAGTCCGTCGATAGCCGAGGTTTGGTTGTTGGCGGTTTTCGCAAGGTTAATAGCTCAAGCATCCTGCAGCGGGAGATCGAACTTAAGCAAATCGCTGGAGAGCTTAAGAAGGACCAAGCCGCTCTTAAGAAATTGCGTGATGAAGCCGAGGCATTGAACGCATCTCTGGAAGAAGCGGAAAAGGCGGTGGAGAAATTCCGTCGTGAAATCGGCGAAACGAATCAAGAGCTTTCCCGCCTACAAGCCGAGGCCCGTAATGCCGAGCGATCTATTGCCGATCAGAAAACTAAGATTGATCGGATTCAGCGGGAAAAGAAACTATTGGAGGAGTCGCTGGCTCGCTCCACTGAAAAATTGGCGGCTGCTAAAGGCCGATTGGAGACGGATTTATCTAGTCTGACAGAAGTTCGAGAGAAACTGGGCTCTATCGAATCGAATGTTGTGGAAACCCGTAGAGGTCGAGACGACAAACGAGAGGCCCTTTCGCAGGCGAAATTCGATCTCCAAGAGAAGAAGCGCAAACTGGACATGCTTGAGCAAGGCGTAGTCGAGACTGAGCAGCGACGAAGCGAACTGATCCGCATGGTCGATACCAAGAGCGCAGACATCGAACAGTGGAACACGCAAATCGAAGAACAAAAGGAAGCGATTAAACAAAGCTCGAAACGGAGCGAAGCGCTCTTTAGCGAAATCGCAGAGTCCAAGGCTACCGTGGAGAAAAACCGGGAGTCGCTCGCATCCATTGAGGACAAGGTCAATATTCTAGAAAAAGAGCAAAGCTATGCTCGTGAAAAACTGGATACTCTTAAGTCGAGCTTGAATGATCGCCAAGTGCGCTTGGCTGAAAAGCGTTCAAAACTGGAGTTTATTCAGGAGGAAATGGAACGCGAATACGGAGTGGATCTTCGGTTGATCGATTGGAAGTGGGAAATTTGGAAAGCTCGGCAGCCGATCCCCAATCTGCCTAAACTCGATCTGGATAGTTCGGTCGAAAGTGAAGAAACGAATGCGGACGAGTCTCAGTCGGAAGAGACCACTGTCGTGGCGAAAGAAGTTGACGAGGGGGGTGACGAGATTTCTGAGGCAGAAGGTTCGGATACAGTAGATGCCCAACCTCTTAATGCATTGCCGGAGAGCCCCAGCGAAGAAGAGCTCGAAGCGCTAGACAATACCAACTGGAGCAAAATCAAGTCTGAAGTTCAGTCGGTGCGGAAACGGGTTCAAGGTATGGGCGCCGTCAATACAGATGCTATCGAAGAATATGGCGAGCTCAGAGAGCGTCACCATTTCTTGAAAACGCAATACGACGACTTGATTGAATCTCGAGACAAGCTTGTGGAAGCGATCGAGGAAATCAATGTCAAGTCCCGTGAACAATTCTCCGAAACCTTCGACCAGATCCAGGCCAATTTCAAGCACACCTTCACAACCTTGTTTGGCGGAGGAAAAGCGGATCTGCGTTTAATGGAGTCTGAAGATGTTTTAGAGAGCGGTATTGAAATCGTCGCCCAACCTCCGGGCACTCGATTGAAGAGTATATCTCTTCTTTCGGGCGGTCAGAGAACGATGACTGCCGTAGGCCTTTTGTTTGCCATTTATATGGTTAAGCCGAGCCCGTTTTGCCTGCTCGATGAATTGGATGCTCCGCTAGATGAATCGAACATTGGCCGCTTCACAGGATTGCTCAAGCAGTTCAGAGCCCAATCGCAGTTCATCATAATAACGCACAACAAGCGTACGATCCAGGCAGCGGAGGCGATTTATGGCGTTACGATGGAAGAGAAGGGCGTCTCCAAGGTCGTTTCCATGAAATTCAATTCCGAGCACGAAGACTCGGATCTGGTTTCCTTGAACTTGGAAGAAGAGCCTGCATTGGCTTAGCGCTCGATCAGAAGCTGGATAGTATGACAGCCCATGGGCGTCCGCCTAAGCCCAAAGCTTGCAGAGCCACTGGTTACATTTCAGCTTAGGGTGTGCTGTGCTGGATCCGACAATTGCTATGGTTCTCTCCTGAACCAAATTCGGCGACTATAGGGCGTCGCGGTGAGAAGGAGGCTGAAGGATTTTTGAAAGCGAAGGGATTTCGAGTTTTGGCTCGGAATTGGCGTGCCGGAAAAGACGAGATCGATCTCGTTTGCCGTGATGGTCCTGCCCTTGTCTTCGTAGAGACACGTACGCGAAAATCTGGGGCTCTTGTTAGCGGCTACGAGTCTATCGGTCGGAGAAAACGAGATGCCTTGAAACGCGTTTGCCGGGCCTATTTGTCGAAACTAAACCCGCGACCGAAAGCCTTTCGGCTCGATGTCGTGGAAGTCGAACATGAAGAGGGACAGATTATCTCGACCCGGCACTACGAAAACGTTCCGCTTTTCGGTAAGGAAACGTTTCGGGGAACCTAATACCAATCCGCTTTACAAGCCGAGGGCCGGAGCCCACCTTGAAGTCGATAGGAGTTCCCCTCTAGATATAAAACGGAGGTTATGTCACAAGATACACGCCACCCATTTCTTAAAGGCCTCAGCAAGCATCGGGGCGCCCAGCCCACGATGATCACGATCTTCGGCGCGTCCGGAGATTTATGCGCCCGCAAACTCGTGCCTGCTATCTACAACTTGGCTGTAGATAATCTGCTGCCTGCCGATTTTTCATTGATCGGGTATGGGCGAAAGCCAATCCCGGACGAGGAATTTCGAACATTGGCTCGAGAGTCGATCGAAGAGTTTTCTCGACGCCCGCTCAATGCTGAGATCTGGGATCGTATCGAGGAAAACACTTATTATTGCAGTGGCGGCTATGATGAGCTGGACGCCTTTAAAGCTCTCAAAAGCAAAATTGACGCAATCGAGAAGGGGATGGGCCGAGAAACGCAAAGCGTCTTCTACGTTTCCACTCCTCCTTCGGTATTCGAGCCGATTATCGAAAACCTGGGAGCCAGTGGGCTGGCAACTCGATATCAGCTATCCGATAGCCATACAAAGGTGGTTATAGAAAAGCCATTCGGCAAAGACTTGGAATCCGCTCGCCATCTGAATCGGGTGATACAAGGCGTTTTTCAAGAGCGGCAAGTGTATCGTATCGATCACTACCTGGGAAAGGAGACGGTGCAAGACTTGCTAGTGCAGCGTTTTGCCAATTCCATTTTCGAGCCTCTATGGAATCGCCAGTATGTGGACAATGTGCAGATCACCGTTGCCGAATCACTTGGCGTGGGAACGCGGGGCGGATATTACGAGCAGAGTGGAGCCACCCGAGACATGATTCAGAATCATACCATGCAGCTCCTGGCGCTGACAGCTATGGAGCCGCCCGTTTCCCTGGACCCGGAAGCTATCCGCGATGAAAAAGTGAAGTTGCTTAAGGCAATCAAGCCTTTGGATTTGGATTACGAGCGTAGCGATGTCGTTCGAGCCCAATACACGGAAGGCTTGGTCGACGGAGAAAAAGTAGAAGGGTATCGTCAGACTGAAGGAGTGTCACCGGAATCGGAGACAGAAACCTATGCCTCGTTGAGACTCAATATAAGCAATTGGCGCTGGGAGGGAGTTCCGTTTTATCTGAGGTCCGGCAAGCGAATGGCTCGCCGTGTCACGGAAATCGCAATACAGTTCAAGCGACCCCCCTCTACATTGTTCAGCGAGAATGAGATGTTCAATCTAGCCTCGAACTCGCTCGTGTTCCAGATTCAACCTGACGAAGGATCTACGGTATTGCTCAATGCTAAAATACCTGGCCTGCAGACACGGACTCAGCCGGTCAAAATGCATTTCAAGTATAGCGCTACATTCGGCTCCAATACGCCAGAAGCTTATGAACGCTTGGTTCTCGACGCTATGCTCGGCGATGGAACGCTCTTCATTCGTGGAGACGAAACGGAAGCGTCCTGGAATTTGATAACCCCGCTCCATGAATTCTGGTCGAACGAAGGCCAGCGAGGCATGGAGTCCTATGTGTCGGGATCTTGGGGACCACTAGCCGCGGACCGGCTTCTTTGGGACAATGGACATCAATGGCGCCGACCTTAAGAACCGATTGAGCGAACGATGGCGGGCTTGCTAGCTACAGAGCACAACGAGATTTATGGATCGCTTCCGGGAATCGAGGTTCCGGTGGGCGACGCTTTGCTGTCGCTCTCGAATATGTGGAACGCTCCACCTTCTTCGGAAGGCTTGAGGTCGCCCTCGGAATTTCGGGCTTCCCGCATGAATTTCATTTTGCACTTCGGTTTCGAGGCATCCGTGCAGGAGGCCCGGAAGCTCTTTCAATCCGTGATCGGATTTTCCGAGCGCTACCCCTGCCGTATTCTCGCTCTCTGTCCCTCCAAGGACGAAGACGCCACTGGGCAAGGGATCGTCTGCAAGATTTTCTCTGAATGCTACATTGGCGACGGTCATGGCGATATGAGCTGCTGTGAAGCTCTGATTTTTGGATACACGCTTAAGGAGAAACAATACTTGGAGGACCAGATTTCAATTTTCCTGGAAAGCGATCTCCCCACCTACTATTGGCCATACCGGTTCGATTCGCCAAAAAACCTTTCTGACTACCAGTCATTCTTTGGTAGTGTCAATCGAGTGGTGGTCGAAACAGCTGCCGAGCTTTACGCTGTGGAAGAGTTGGAGGTTCCCAAGCCTGAGATCATTCATGATCTTGCATTCGCCCGAACGCTTTCCTTTCGCCAGTCGATTGGCCAGTTTTTCAGCGCGTTTCCGGTGGACCGTATTCTTGAAGGGCTGACCACTATCGAAGTCGACACCCCTGAAAACCTGAACGCGGAGTTGCGCGCGTTGATGCGATGGATACAAAGCGTTCTAGAGGATTGCCAAGATTGCGTGGAAAACTCGAGAAACGATCACTTTAACGTCGTCTATGGAGCGGGGGAAGAGGCGGAGATCCGATTCGTCTACGATAACGAGAATGCTGCTCGATGCCAGTTGAATGTGGAGGCGGGAGTCGCCCATTTTGATGCAGCAATTGGAGGTAGCCGGCACTCCATGAGCGCGGTTATTCATCTGCTTGATTCAGACGATGCACTGGCGGAAGCCTTGTTCTTCGGATAATCTCTAGATGCAGTCGACTAACCAAATGTACTAAAACATCTTGCACAATAAATCTGCGCACGTGTGCAGATTTATTGCGCAACGGGATCTGAGAAGCGTCCGAAAGGGCTGCGAAACTTTCGTTCCTTATCGGAGCTTATGAGTGGATACCGAGCAAAGTCGTTTCTTACAGGTTGCTCTAGGTTCCCAGTGACTCGTTGAATTCCCGGAAGAACATAAAGGCGATGAGGGCGCTGCCGATGGCTTCCGAAGCCACGAGCCTCAAGCTGAGTCCTAGGCCGACTTGCGAGGATTGAAAGACAATCAAGGTAGCAAGAATCAGGCTCAATCCGGTTACGAAGAGGAAGCTGAGGCTATATCCGCTCCCTCCTTGGACGCTCATGGAGTAGAGTTCTCTAAAGTACTGCATCGAGAGAAGGATGAACACCATCATGGCGAAGAAGGGTCCGATCTCGAACTGGGGCAGGGAAAGCAAAGTGTTATAGAGGCCATGCACTACGATGAGGATTCCGAATATGTAGAGGAAGTCGTTGTAATTCCCTCTTCGAATAGCCCGGCAAAGATAAAGGCCTCCCATGCCGGTTAGGCCGATGTGGAAAAAGTTGGCGGTGAGAAAGCGCCCCGGAGCGGCTGTGGCCAGGGATTGGGAGAAATAGCCGATATTTTCCTCGGCGGCGAATCCCAGTCCGACAAAGCTAGCGATGATCAGCGATTCCCGCTCGTCGCTTTTTTTGGCCAATCGGATGGCGAAGGGCAGAAAGAGAAGCAATTTGCAAAATTCCTCGCGAAGTCCCACTCCACCAATGAAAAAAGCGACCGTTCGAACGATGTCTCCATCAGGCTGATACCCTACATAGATATCTTCGATGAGAACGAGAAGAAGCGTGGGCAGGGTACTTAAAGCTCCAGCAATGAAGGCCAGTCCACAAAGAACGCCCATGCGACTAGCCCAGGAATCGAACTGGCCTAGACGGAAAAGAATGGCGGCCCAGACGAGTGCCGTGATGGCTGCGATGATCGCCATGCGAGGGTCGAAATTCGAAATCCGTTCCAGGGGCAGCAGCTTAGCGACCTCGATCCAGTCCCGCTGATGCTTGGCGATGTCCAGGCGTATGCGAGTGGACAAGAACTCATTGTATTCGGGTCGATCGATAAGCGTCTGCAGTTCTTCGAAATCGTCATCAAGCAATAGCATGCTAACAGCCCGTTCTCGAGAAGGCCGCGCTTCATCGAAGGCGTCGCCTTCCGCCCTGAAGTAAGGGTAGGCTCTAAAGTAGTAGCGGTTACTGGCTTCGATTTCTCCGAGTAGTCGGTTGGCGTAGCGAGGGGGCGGCTCCTCCGAGGCGAGCGAATCCAGCCTTTGGCGACGAGGATTGTCGGAACCGTCGAGCGATGCTAAGTAGTCGCCCAGCATCTGGGACGTTTCGGGAGGAAAGCGTTTCGCTAGATAAGTTTCGATCTGGGCGAGAGCGTCCCCTCTAGCGCGGGTTTTCCAATAGGGGCTCAGAGAGAGAAATTCCTCGATGTCGAAGCTATCATCTTCGAGGCGTGAAAGCAGAGATTCGGGAAGCTTTCCCGATTCTTCCTGGGAGCCCAAGGTGTAGGGGTTCTCGGGCTTCATGAACTCGATGGCCAGTCTCTGGGAGAGCCAGTTCGCTTTCGAGCCGGTAAACCGATCCACGATGAATCCGGCTGCTAGTCCACATGAAATAATGGCGATGGCCGTTTTCCAGATGAAGGTCCGGCTGTAGGATTGCCGTCTCAGTTCATTTTGCCAAGCGCTCATGAGTTTATACCGCAGTCGTCAAGCTGTCGGTCGAATCAGAACAGGGAAGTGGTGGTGTTACAAGATTTGAGGGCTTGGAAATCGCCCTACGAAATATTTAGTGTTCATGAACACTAAATATTGACAGACCTGATTCTGAGGCGCTTTGCTGGCGGGGATGGCGCTTGCTCCGGCAGTTAAGCTAGAGCCAGTTAGCCTTAGGGAAATCGTGGGTGACGGCGTCCGTTGGGCGTCCGGAACCGATAGGGACACTTTAGGGACTGGCATCGATTGTTTTGACCGGGCTTTGGAGGGAGGGCTGCCGACTGGCGTTCTGTGTGAACTCGTCGCTCCATCTCCAAGCTCGGGCGGTCAAACCATGCTCCTACGCTTGCTGGAAATGGCTCGCAGGAGACGCTGTTTCGCGGCTTTGGTAGACGGAAGCGATGCCTTTGATCCGCAAACTTCGCCGCCGGAATTGCTGGAGCATCTCCTGTGGGTACGGTGTTGCTCGTTGAATCAAGCTTTGCAGGCGGCGGATACGTTGCTTCGGGACGAGAATCTGGGCATGATTTTGATCGATCTTCGAGGTTGCGATGAGCGGTCCCTGAAGCGGGCGCGATCGTCTATCTGGTATCGCTTGCAGCGGTTGGGCGGGAAGCGGTCGGCTTTGTTGGTTATATACACGCCTAGGCCAATGATTCCCAGTTCCCAGATCCGGGTGGCGTTTACGGGCCGTCTCTCGCTGGAGCAAAGCGATGCGGTTTCGCGAGAAATCGCCGAGAGTCTCGCTTTCGATGCGCTCCGGCTTCGCAAGCAGGGAATGGGGGACTTCCCGCAGATGATCCAGACGGGGTAAATAAATGTATTCAAATTTTAAATATTATAAAGAGATTTACTCCGATTTGGATTTAATGTGTCGAAAATTGCCTCGGCTTTCTGGTAGGGAGGACCAGCCCGGCTCTCCGTATTCGTATTTTGGAGGATCGAGCCGATCCTCCCTGCCTTTAGGAATAACCCGCTACCTGTGAGGGGAGGTGAATGATGTATGCGGTGATTGATGTTCCTCGTTTCGCTTTGCAGGCGGTATCGCGCATGGAGGAAGGGTTGATGGGCAAGCCGATTGCTTTAGTAGACGCTTCTTTGGCCAAGTCATCGGTGATCGATTGCTCGATCGGAGCCGAACGCTCAGCAGTGTTCCCAGGATTGAGCCTACCCCAGGCGATTGCCCGCTGCCCAGAGCTTATTGTACGCTATCGATCGGAAAAAGCGGAGGCGTCGGCAGGGCGGGCATTGTTCGATTGCGCTTATTCCTTGTCGCCTCAAGTGGAGGAGACCTATTCAGGTGTCTGTACTATTGGCTTGGATGGAGTTAATCGGAGTGGCTTAGACGAGCGATGCGAGGAAATCGTATCCGCATTGCAAGGACTAGGGTTGAAAGGGCGAATGGGGGTTTCGATAACGCCGGATCTAGCTCTACTGGTAGCTAGAGAATCGAAACGAGTAAAGGTAGTGGGCGAGTTTATTTCTCATGATAGAGGTGACTGTGTCCCGGGCGTAGCCATAGCGAAGACTGATCCCCAGTCAGCCGCGGAGGCGGAACACGAATGGCCGGCTATGGTAGCCGAGATGGAGGGGATAGGGAGAAGTGGCCTTGGTCCTCCCTGCCAGTCTCTAAAGGCTTTTCTAGGTTCTCTGCCGATCATCGCTGCTGAACCTTCAGAACATTTGCATTCGATTTTGACTCAGTGGGGAATCGATTCTGCCGGGGCGTTCGTAGGCCTGTATCGAGAAGAGGTCGGTAAGCGATTGGGGAAAGAGGGTCTGGATTTCTGGGATCGCCTATCGGGCAGGGAGGAGCGTCCGCTACGCGTTTCGGCTTTGCCGGAATACTATATTGAGTCGCTAGACTTTGAATACGAAATTGATACTTTGGAACCGCTACTCTTCATTATTCGCCGCTTTCTGGACTCGCTTTGTCTGAGGCTTAGCCGAGTTGCTCTGGTCGCGGAATCGCTCAATCTAGAGTTGCGCTTGGCGGATATTCAATTGGACGATGGAGAACGGGTGGAAGCGGCGAGACTATCCTTGAGGATTCCAGATCCGACTTGCGACGCGAATGCCCTGTTTTCGCTGCTGTCTATTCGTTTAGAAAACATGGGTACGACATCTGCGATTGTCGGCATCAGTTTGGAAATCGACCCGGTGGAGCGAAATGAAAATCAACTGGGGCTTTTCGAGAGCAGCTTGAAAGATCCTCACCGATTTTCTCAGACACTTGCCCAGCTAGCGGGGATTGTGGGTCCGGACAATGTTGGTCGACCGGCGCTGGAGGCTGATGGCCGTCCTGATGGAATTAGGATGGAGCGTCTTCCCTCAACGGTTCCTCAGGCGGGTCCGACCGGAGGAAGGAAGTCGTATGGCATGGCTTTGAGACGATTTCGCCCGCCGTTGGATGCGGATGTGAGGACTCGCGATAGACGGCCAGTTTGGTTTCACTGCTCGCGGGCTGGAGGCGCGATTGGCTCTTGCCAGGGACCGTGGGCCCATTCGGGACAGTGGTGGGAGCCGGGAGGCTGGAATCGTTTGGAGTGGGATGTGGAGTTGAGGACCGGCGGCGTTTACCGGCTGGTGAAGGAACGATCCCGTTGGATCGTCGAGGGGATGTATGACTGATGCTAAGGCATAAGGCTGAAGGCCCAAGGAAGAAGAGGTCACCTTGAGGAGTTCAGTCCATAGATTTTCGGACTCTCCTGGCTATGGACTAAATAGCTACTAGCTAAAAAGCGGGTAATAACATGAACCAATACATCGAATTGCATGCCTGTTCGGCATACAGCTTTCTGAGGGGAGCATCGCAGCCCAAGGATTTGGCGGTCGCGGCTGCCGATAAGGGCCTTGCGGCAATGGCGGTATGCGATCGGGGAGGCTTTTATGGCGCCCCGCGTTTCTTTAAGGAAGCTCGAAAACGAGGTGTGCGCCCAATTGTGGGATGCGAGATTCCCATGGATGATGGATCCGCTTTGCCTGTATTGGTTAAATCGAGACAGGGATACCGGAATTTGTGCCAGCTGCTGACATCGGTTCACCTGCGCTCGGCAAAAGGGGAGGGTAGAGTGAAATGGAAGGAGTTAGAGTCCTTTTCCGATGGGCTTTTCGCTCTAACTGGAGACGAAGATGGGCCTTTGCGACGGGCTTGGCAGAAGGGCGGAGCTTCCGAGCTTGAAAGGAGCTTTCGACAGATGCGTCGCGTCTTTTCCGATGACGATATTGGAATTGAAATTCAACGGCTATTGATTCGAGGAGAGGATCGTTGGATAGGGGCGTTGAGTGATCTGGCTAGAATTTCCGGTTTGCCTCTGGTGGCAACTAATGGGGTGCGCTATGCGGAGCCAGGAGATCGAATGGTTCAGGACGTATTCACCTGTCTGAGGGAAAAGAAGCGTCTGGATACAGCCGGGGAGCTGCTGAGCCGGAACGCGCAGCGCTTTGTGAAGCCAGCCGAAGAAATGGCCTATTTGTTTCGCGATCACCCGGAGGCGATTGCCAACACGCTGCGGATCGCGGAACGATGCCAATTCTCGTTGGAGAATCTTGGATACGAATTCCCTCGTTTTCCAGTCCCAAAAGGCGAGTCAATGGATTCCTTCCTGGAGAAGATTGTCTGGTTTGGGGCCGAGCAGCGGTATCGCAGTTTGAGTCCAGCTGTCCGGTGGCAGTTGAAACGGGAGCTAGATGTGATCGTGAAGCTTGGATTTTCGGGCTATTTTCTTATCGTATGGGACTTGGTCAACTATTGCCGAGAGCATGATATCATGGCTCAAGGCCGGGGCAGCGCTGCTAATAGCGCGGTTTGCTATAGTTTGGGGATAACCCCTGTCGACCCGGTAGGCGGGCGATTGCTGTTCGAGCGATTCTTGAACGAGGAGCGGAAAAGCTGGCCGGATATCGATATAGATCTGCCTAGTGGCGACCGGCGCGAGCAGGTTATCCAGGAAGTGTATCGGCGCTATGGCCGTCGAGGGGCGGCCATGACAGCCAATGTGATCACCTATCGCGGGCGCAGCGCGATCCGCGAGATAGGTAAGGTTCTAGGATTTCCAGATGAAGTTCTTGGGCGCTTCTCATCACTGTATGGAAGCCATAACTACTCTCATGGAGTTTCTATGGAGGAGCAACTGGAAAAGTCGGGCATTGATACGAATCATCCACGCATGGGATCGCTGGCCCGATTGTTTCCGAGAATCCTGGGAATGCCACGGCATTTGGGCCAGCACTCTGGGGGAATGGTCATTTGCGAGGGGGAGCTGGATTCCATCACCCCTTTAGAACCGGCAAGCATGCCTGGGCGAACGGTTGTTCAATGGGACAAGGAAGATTGCGAGGATATGGGTATGGTGAAGGTGGACTTGCTGGGGTTGGGGATGATGGCGGTCATGCAAGACTCATTCGAAGCGGTTCGGTCTAAGGGAGTAGACATTGATTTAGCGAGCATCCCCAAAGATGATCCCGCCACTTACGAAATGATGCAGAAGGCGGACACCATTGGGGTCTTCCAGATCGAAAGCCGGGCCCAAATGGCGACCTTACCCCGAATGAAACCGAAAGAGTTCTACGACGTGGTCATCGAAGTAGGGATTATTCGTCCGGGCCCCATCCAAGGGGATATGGTCAATCCTTACCTAGAGCGTCGGGCCGGGCGTCAGAAGATCGAGTATATTGACGATCGCTTGAAACCGATGCTGGAGAGAACGCTCGGAGTGCCCCTTTTTCAGGAGCAGATCTTGAAAGTGGCGATGGTGATGGCCGATTTCTCGGGGGCCCAGGCTGAGGAACTGCGCCGAGCAGTGAGCTTCTTCCGGACCGATGACCGGATTGAGCAAGTCACACGAGATCTGGTGGAAGCCATGAGAGAACGGAAGGTTCCTGAAACAAAGATCGAGCAAGTGGTGAAATCGGTATCCAGTTTTGCCCATTACGGGTTTCCGGAAAGCCATGCGATCTCCTTTGGGTTACTAGCCTATGCTAGCACGTATTTGAAAGCTAATCACCCTGCAGAGTTTTACGTTGCTCTGCTCAACAACCAGCCAATGGGGTTCTATTCTCCGGCCACATTAATCCAGGATGCCAAGAGGCATGGCATTCGAGCTCGGCCAGTGGATGTGATGCAGTCCGATTGGCTCTGCGCGGTGGAGAGCGAAAGCTCGATTCGATTGGGATTGATCATGGTAAACGGAGTAAGCCGCGCTCATGCGGAAGCGATGCTAGAAGTTCGGGAGAGATGCCCTTATGTGGACTTGGGGGACTTTCGCAGGAGAACGCATTTCGATCGAGACGAGTTGCGTACTTTAGCTTCGATTGGGGCTTTGAATTGCTTTGAAAAAAGCCGGCGCCATGCCCTTTGGTCGGTGGAAACGGTCTACGATCCAGGGGACCTGTTCGCCGATGCAGTAGCGGAAGAGGAAAGCGATTTGAGCCCACTGGAAATCATGACACATGTGGAGCGCTTGCAAGCCGACTACCAGGGTATAGGCGTTACGGTGGGGGCTCATCCGATGGCGGCCATTCGGGCTCGACTGTCGCAAGTCTGGACGGCTCATGACCTGGAGCACACGCCGCAAAACAATCGCGTAAGAGTAGCGGGGCAAGTGATCTGCCGACAACGGCCGGGGACGGCCAAAGGCTTTCTATTCATTTCCTTGGAAGACGAGACCGGGATATCGAATATCGTAGTGTTCCCAAAGATGCTCGAGCGTAACCGTCTGACAATTACCCAGGAAAAATTTCTCATTGTCACCGGAACATTGCAGAACTTGGAAAACGTTATCCACGTGAAAGCGGACAAGATCGAGCCACTCCTGGTAGGCGACTTACCGGCTGCCAGCTCGTACGACTTTCATTAGTAGCTCACTCGCTTCAGCGTGAGCGTTATAGCTTGCTGGAACATTTGAAAGTGAATGCAATAGATTATGGATCTTCGAGAAACGAAAAGATATTGGCGGACGTGATTGCACACTGGGAGATCAAGAACGGAGTATATTTTATTACTCTGAGGGTTGTTGATTCAATGCCCAGGGGAGTGCAGCGAAAACTGGATGAAGAACGGAGTAGCTTAGAGACTATCGAAGCTAAATCCGAGGCATTCTTGGAGTATCAGCGAAATGTCTTTCGAATATGCGAAAAGTATTTGGATAGCGGATATGGATATTGCCTTTTTGAAGACGAGAATATCGCGAGATCTATGGAAGTCGAGATAATCAATTCGTGCCAAAAGGATCTGTGGGAAACTCTTCAATTCTGTATCATGCCAAATCATGTTCATTTGATTGCTGGTCCTGCAGATAAGGCTGCGATCGGAGTTGAAGATTTTGTGAAGCGACTAAAGGGACGATCCAGCTTTCGTATCAACAGAGAACTGGGTAGAAGGGGGAGGTTTTGGCAAATCGACTGGTTCGATAGGTGGATTCGAGACGAAGCCGAATTTAAACGTGTCGAAGACTACATACGAAAGAACCCGGAGAAGGCACGACTGCCTGAAAGATACAGAAACACGCCTTATCAGTAGACACTCTCTAAACACGAAAGGGGCAGATTGAAAAATCAAGGCTCACGCTGAAGCGAGTGAGCTACTCCACTATTAGGGCTGCGTAGTTTTTCTTTCCGCGACGTAGGAGGATGTATTTGCCGAAGTGCACGTCGCTTTCCGTGAGCTTGGTTTGAATATCCTGTATGCGACAATTGTTTACATTGACGCCGCCGCCTTGGATATCCTTCTTAGCTTGCCCTTTGGAGGAAGAAAGCCCGCATTCGACGAGAGCTTCGAGCAGGGGTTTCCCTTCTCCAGATAAGGAATCGGCGCTAATTGAGCTATTGGGTATTTCGTTGGCGACTTCGCTCAAGGCGTTTTCCGAAATGCCATCGAGCCCTCCGCCGAATAGAATTTTGCTTGCGTGAATGGCGTCCTCGGTAGCGCTTTCGCCGTGAATGAGATTAGTCATTTCCCGAGCAAGAGCACGATGAGCTTCGCGGGCGCCTGGATTTTCGTTATGGCGCGATTCCAGGTCATCGATAGACTCTTTGCCGAGAAAGGTGAAATATTTGATATAGCGAATGGCATCCCGGTCATCTACATTGATAAAGTATTGATAAAATCGGTACACGCTTGTGCGTTTAGGATCTAGCCAAATGGCTCCCGACTCGCTTTTCCCGAATTTGCTTCCGTCTGCGTTGGTGATGAGAGGCAAGGTCAGCCCGAAGACAGTCGCCCCCGCTTTCTTGCGAGTCAACTCGGCCCCGATAGTGATATTTCCCCATTGGTCGCTGCCGCCGATTTGCAACTCGCAATTCTCGCTTTGGTTGAGGTGGTAGAAATCGTAGCCCTGGAGAAGCATATAGGAAAACTCCGTGTAGCTGATGCCGACATCGCGGTCTTCCATACGAGCCCGAACGCTCTCTTTGGCGACCATGGCATTCACGGTGAAGTGTTTGCCGACATCTCGTAGGAAATCGAGATAACTGATTGGGGCCATCCAAGTATTGTTGTCAACGAGACGGGCTGTGTTGGGAATGTCTTCGCTGAAATCCAGAATACTGGATAGCTGAGTTCTTACAGCCGCGATGTTATTCTCTAAAGTCTCTTGGGACAGTAGCTGTCGCTCGGACTTTTTACCTGAGGGATCACCAATGCTGCCGGTGGCGCCACCTGCAAGGGCTATGGGCGCATGCCCGAAATTCTGAAAGCGCCTAAGGGCAATGAGAGGGACCAGGTTTCCGACATGAAGACTGTCAGCGGTAGGGTCGAATCCGGCGTACAGGACGATAGGCTCCTTTTCCAATCGTGAAGCCAATTCCTCTTTGGCTGTGCAATCGTGCAAGAGCCCTCGCCATTCCAGGTCTTCAAGTATCGTCATAAGTCGGAAGTTTCTGGATGGAATCCGCTATAGTGTCGAACGGAAATTCCATTCCCTTGACGGGCTTTGGAAAAGAGGAATCGAGGAACTAGAAATTAGGAGCTGAGAAGCGCCGTACTTTACCTTTGTAGATCCGGACTTCTCCCCGAACTAGCTTACCGGTTCCATGCAGATCGCCTTCGTAGATCAGAATCTCGTCGGTATCCTTGCGGATTGAAAATTTTCTGGCGGAAGGCTCTCCCAAAATAGCGATCACTTCATCGGGGGTCATTTTGGTCTCAATCTTATCCCAAGATTCTGGTTTCACCCAATCGCCACTGGCCCGTACGTCCGCTTTTTTGAGTTCCACTCGAAGGTTTTCGTACCATTTGTTGCGGCTCTTTGCTTCTACTGGCGGGGGATTTGACTCGGCATAGTCGATGGCCGCCTGAGTGACCGCAGGGACTTCTTCGGAAGACGATTCAAACGCGGCCACTCGTTTTTCCAAATTTGCCACTTTTTCGTTTAGAGCGCGAACCTCGGCAAGGATCATGTCTAAAGTCGCTTGGTCGCTTGATTGCGATACGGCGCTGGGAATTAGGCAAATAGCGATTATAAGCAGGGCGGGCGC
>NZNM01000032.1 GCA_002694885.1 Opitutaceae bacterium
CTCCCCACCAAACCGGAGGCTGCGACTCCACGAGCCCTGGGGCCATGAGCCCTATCGATCCGGCGCTCTGGCAAAACCGGGAGAGCGATCCGGAAGCTATCGAGTGGGAATTCAAAAGCGTCAAAGGACGAGAATGGCTTATGAGGTGGCTCCCTTCACGGGCTCATGACAATGGCCTTTTCATCGTGTTTAGCAATGGCGTCGGCGAAGATGACGGGGAGGTGCGTACTGGAAATTCCATGATCATCGACTGCTACGGCCGTATTTTGGAAGAAACCTGGCGAGCAGAGGAAACCATGGTAGTCGCGGACATGGATATGGGACTGCTGGAACGATCTACCGGCAGGCGATGGATGCGCGGCCGACGGCCTGAATTGTATTCAGATTTGTCTCGCATCACCGGTAATGAGCTAAATCCACGAGACGCCCGATTCAAATAGTTAGACCATGAGTTGCTAGCTTCTAGGCTGGCCACGGGCGGCCAATCTACTTACCGTAAAGGTCTAATGGAAGCGCTCATTACGTCAATGGTTTCCAAACGGAACCTGTTTAATAGCGAACATCAAAATCTTTTGACTTGCTGATTCGGCACGGTGCCCAGTTTAAACCTATGATCGTACAACCTGGAGAAAAACTGCTTATCATTCATCGGCAGTACTACTAGGAAGATGCCCGTTGCCATTTTGTCGGTACCGTGAACAAGATTGATGGGAGCCTCGTCCGATTGACTGGATACCTATTTTCTCTGGACGTGACGACGAATCAATTTACACGCAGCAACGTCCGACGTACTCGGATTCTTTCACTAGAAACCGAATCGATCATCATCAATGTGCTTCCGGAATCCGCGAATATTGAGAATATTCGCTATGATTACGTTTCCGCGGATCACATACATGTGACAGGCGGAGGTATATTTCCCACTTGTAGAAAGCCCTGAATATGCGCGCCATCGTCGAACTCGCGGAGAAGATCGCCACCGAGGCCCACCCAGGACAATTCCGTCGCGGTGGCTCCATTCCCTATATCGAACACCCGCGAGCGGTGGTCTCACGAGTGGGTGACGACCTGGATACACAAGTGATTGCCTGGCTGCACGATGTCGTTGAAGATTGTGACGTATCGGCAGAAAACCTACACAGGAAAGGAATTCCCGAAAAACACGTTTCGGCTGTGCTTCTCCTGACCAAAACCAAGGGACTTGATTACCAGAGCTATCTCGATCGCGTCGCCCAGTGTCCCCTGGCGAGCAAAGTGAAAATAGCCGACATGATCTCCAACTTGGCGGACAACCCCACCCCTCGGCAAATCAGAAAATACGCAGTCGGTCTGGAGCGTCTGACTCGAGATGAGTAGAACAGGCATCCTGCCTGATCAGGACGCAATCTACAGGGGAGATCCGTCTTTGCTCTAAGCTGCGACGAGACAAACCTCCTCGATCCTCCTCGTTCGAGTTTCGGAGGACTGAGCCAGTCCTCCCTACCAACTTGAGCTAGGCGATGTTTTCAGTTTCGATACGCTCTAGACAATTCGTCGCGCAGATTGCGCATAGCTGCGAAGCGTTCTGGATAAACCTCCTTTAAATTCCGCTTTTCGTGAGGATCGTCAGCCAGATTGAAGAGAAATTCTCCATCCATAGGCGATTCCAAATACTTCCAATCCTCCAATCGAACAGCGCTCCAAGGCTTCCGTCTCAGCTCCACATGAGCCCCCAGCTCCCAATAGATGGACCTAGTCAACTTTGGAGAAGCGCTTCCCAGAATGGCTCCTCGAATATCGACACCATCGATCCCTTTTTCGGTGTAAGGGACTCCCGCCAATTCGCAAAACGTCGGAAACAAGTCCAACGACGAGCATACGGACTCGTTGACCGATCCCGCTTTAATCTTACCTGGCCAGCGCATGATGCAGGGGACCCGAATCCCGCCCTCGAAGAGAGTCGCTTTATCTCCGCGGTAAGGCAGGTTGCTCCCGCCATAAACGGGATCGCCTCCATGATCGGTGAGAAAGATGACCAGCGTATCCTCATCCAGCCCGTTCTCCTTGAGAGTATCCATCACTTTTCCCAATCCATCATCTAAGGAAACCGTCATGGCAGCGAATTCCCTACGAACCTTGTCTTCAATGAAATCCACTCGCTTAAGATCGGCCGCTTGCGGCTGCATAATATTGATCGGCTGCTGAGTCGATGGACTCCAACCCTTTCCGAAATGCGGAGCATTATAGGCCAGGTATAGAAAGAAAGGGGACGCATTCGAATCCCGTTGTTCCAAAAAGGATATGGCTTCCTCCGTAATCAGCTCGGTAGCATAGCCGTTCTCGCTCACGTGTACCTCTTGATGATACCAATCCGGAATAACGCCGTAAGTCATCGTGAAAAAGTCGATACAACCGCCTGTATGCCCAATAAACTGACTGAAGCCATGACGCGTCGGCAGCAGGTCTTTGCTACCGTGCCCAAGATGCCACTTGCCAATAAGAGCGGTATCGTATCCCCCTTGCTGTAGTTTTTGAGCGATCGTCGTCTCGCCCGGCTGGATGCCCATCTCCTTATGTTCATCCGCCATGAACATTAAGGCGCTCAACAACTGATTTTGGGAGCGGCTGGGATTGCGTCCCGTTAGCAGCCCATAGCGGGATGGCGTGCAAATCGATGAAGCCGAATACCAACTTTGGAAGGCCACTCCCTCTTTTGCCAGTCGATCGATATGCGGCGTAGGAATCTCGCTTCCGTAACATCCCACATCGTTGATGCCCTGATCATCAGTGAAAATCAGTAGAATGTTGGGGCGCTCACCAGCTTGAAGCCTGGATGCCAGCAACAACAGAACGAACAATGCGAAGATGAGATTGGGGCGATTCATCAAACCACTATGCTCTTGCCTCGAACGGAGAATCAAGTCGCGAATCAACAACTGTAGCCGCATTCCAAGTCTTCACTTGCGCCCAGGTCGCTGACCGATAGACATCTAGATCTCTCTTCCCTGCTTATGAAACATCGTTATTTAGGAAACTCCGGACTAGCCGTTTCTCGCGTCTGTCTCGGCACAATGACTTTTGGCAACAAAAGCTGGGGCTGCGACGAAGCGACCTCGCAAGCTCTGCTCGACGCCTACATTGATTCCGGCGGCAACTTCATCGATACCGCTGATCTTTACTCGGATACCGAGTCAGAGAAAATCCTAGGAAATATTCTCAAGGGCAAAAATCGCGACGATCTCGTCATCGCCTCTAAGTGCTGGTTTCCTATGAATGAGAGCCCTAATGCTCGAGGCCTATCAAGGAAACACATCATAGAAGCCTGCGAGGCGTCGCTAACTCGAATGAATCTCGACTATATGGATCTCTATCAGATCCACGGCCCAGACCCATACACGCCCATCGAAGAAACGATGAGCGCCTTGGACGACCTGGTTCGATCCGGCAAGATTCGCTACATCGGTTGCTCCAACCTCTATGCCTGGCAAATAGTGAAAGCCAACGCCACTGCCGATAAGCAAGGCGGCGCCCCATTCATTTCTGGCCAATACCTCTACAATCTTATTCGCCGCGATATCGAAACGGAGATTATCCCCGCCTGCGTCGATCAAGGCATGGGCGTGCTTTGCTGGAGCCCTCTAGCCAGTGGACTGCTGACGGGAAAATACCAAGGAGTCGATATTCCTGAACCAGGACTTCGATTCAAGGAGATGGGCCATATACTCAATGATCGATTCATATGGAAAGAGGCCCTAGAATTGGTGGATATGGTTTGCCAAATTGGCGACGAACTAGGAAAGAACCCGGTAACCGTAGC
This sequence comes from Opitutaceae bacterium, assembly GCA_002694885.1. Taxonomy (GTDB): domain Bacteria; phylum Verrucomicrobiota; class Verrucomicrobiia; order Opitutales; family Opitutaceae; genus Pelagisphaera. The sequence continues at coordinate 3,797 of NZNM01000032.1, forward strand.
CCTTTCCTGGATACTTAAAGATCAGGCAATCACGTCAGTGTTGGCAGGGTCAAGATCCGTGGAGCAATTACAGCCTTCACTCGAGGCTGGCGAGTGGGACTTGCCCGACGAACATGCTCAAAAATTGACAGAAAAACTGCCGCACGAACATGGCTACCCCTGCGACTGGATGAAAGTCTGCCTATTGTCGAATTTTACTAAAACTGAGCGGGTGCCCAATCGAGTCCAGCGTTTTCCGCCTCTTGCATAAGCTGAATCTTATCATCGGCGATCGCCCAACTGATACTCATGTCTACCCCACTCGAGCAGCCCGCCAGGTCAACGCCTCAACGATGGCCCATGATGGCGATTTTCGCAGTTATCTGGGGGGCTTTGATGCTCACTGAACAACTGTCAATACATCTACTTCCGGCGACTGTAAGGGAACACACTTCTAGCCCCTTTCTCATTTCTCTCATACTTTTCCTAAATCCTCTTTTCGGCGTCATTGCCCAACCCCTTGTGGGTATAATCGGCGACCGCATATGGACTCCGATTGGCAGACGGGCATTCTTTCTCATAACGGGAGCTCCCATCGTTGGCATCTGCCTGTGGTTCATTCCAGAAGCTCGATTTCTTTGGCACATTTTCGTTCTCGTTCTGATCTACCAGTTTTTTCAAGACATTCTCTGGGGCTCTGATCACCCCCTGCTCGCCGATCTGTTTCCCCCAAAGCAACGTCTCTTCGTATCCGGAATGCTGATAACTTGCGGCCAAGCCACCGGCGCAATCTTTCTCAAGTTCGGAATGACAAACTTCGAGGCGGACGAGCTCTATCGCATCGTCGCCATTCTGCAAGTTCTCCTCGTAACGGGACTTTCCTTTTTCCTCAACGAGAGGCCTCCGGACAAGGCCAAGCTTCCAAGACTCACATTTCGCGGATACTTCCGCGATCTCTTTGCGGACCCCACTCGCAGGCGCTTTGCGTTTCTCTACTTTTGCTTATCCCTGCTCATGAACATCGCCGTCTTCGGCGGCTTTCTCCGCATTTTCGCCATGGAAAGCCTCGGAGCTAGCCAGGAAGAATACGGAGATACTTTTGCCGTATCCGCTATTGGACCACTTTTCCTTTCGGTTCCTATGGCGTGGCTTGTAGAACGCTACACATCCAAACGAATGGCCATGCTGTTGGGTATCGTTTTTCTCATCACAGCGCTTTCCATAGGCTGGACCGCTCAATCGATCGACCAGATTTTCTGGCTGGCCATCATGTGGGGCATTGGCTACATGCTCACAATAGTGACCTTCAAGCCATTCTTTTCCGAATACGTTCCTAAAGAAATCATCGGACAAGTCAGCGGCGCTCTCAATATTTGCTGGGGCATCGGCCGCTCCATCGCAATAGTGGCCGCTGGAGCCGCCGTCGAATTCCTCTTCGACAACAATTATCGATACATTTTTCCTATGTCGATCGTAATGGGGATCGCTTCTTTCATCATTGCCTGGAGCATACCCGATCTGCGCTATGAGGCTAGAAAGGCAAAAGCCAAAGGCGGGGTCGCCGCATCAGAGAATTCCCAATAGATCCCCGTCAAACGAATTGGCCATGCCTAGGCTGACTAACCCAATATTATTCTGCAAGAGGTAACGCTGTTTGCCCGCAAGCAGCCGCAGTCCTAATACTCTAGCCTGACTCTTCCGATATGATCTGAACTGCCGAAACTCGCCTGCGTTGGACTTTGCGCCTTGTAGGTGTCGGGTTTATTTCCGGCGTCCTTCTCAGCTGGAACCTTTGGACCGGTCAGCGCGATTATCCCATGTTTCCCGCAGCGGATTGGGTTCCTCAATTCGCTCCTGGATTCAGTGTTCTGGTAGCCCTGATGATGATAGGGCTCTTGAGTTGGTTTGTTATTCGGCCCCAAGCCCAGAACGCTTTGATCTGCCTAGGACTGTTTCTGTTCTTGGCTCTCCAGAATCAATCGCGATGGCAACCCTGGGCTTATCAATACGCCTTAATGCTGTTGCCCGTCATTGCCCTTAAGGTTGGTAAAAATGAACGACCAGTTTTGGGCCTTCTTCAAATTATAGTAGTGATGGTCTATCTATGGGGAGGCATCCATAAGTTCCAAAGTGGCTGGCTCAGCGTCTGGGAAAATAACCGCACGGCTCCACTTTTATCGGATACAAGGGACGGGGCCATGGACTCCGCTCTGCTGGGTTTGGGTTATCTGATTCCCCCCATCGAATTTCTGATGGCCTTGGCCTGTTGTTTCGTCGAACCCGTCTTGCTGCAATCGCTGCTGTCATTGCGAGTCACCTGGTTATATTAACTCTCCTGGGACCTGTTAAGGGCTATGTTTCGAATAGCGTAGTTTGGCCGTGGAATCTGGCAATGGCAGGGATGGTAATCTGCTTGTTTTACAAAGAGGAAATCTACTTTTCGGATACAATGAAATCTCCGCTTTGGCTGTCTATTTCGGCGCCAGCGCTGATCCTGATGACTGCTTGTTCTGCCCTCTTCTACTTTGGACTGTGGGATCGCTACCTCTCATTCAGCATCTACGCAGGGCAACAGAAGCGTTTTCTCGTTCAAGTACCAGAAAAAGCTTTGCCTCATATACCTGAAGCATGGATTCCCCACTTGATCGACCCCAAGGCTAGCGACGGTCACCAAATCCTCTCGCCCGGTGCCTGGTCTTCCAATGAGTTAAACGTGCCGTTTCTTTCCGAGTGGCGAATCATACGTGAATTTTCAAGAAAGCTCTGCGCAGTAGACCTAGCTGGTTCCAATTTAAGATTCTATGTAGACTATCGACATCTCCCGAACAAGCCGATGCAGATTGTCGATTGCGACCAAGTCTATCAACTAGGCGTCGACGAACAATCGTTAGGTCGAATTGAACTTGCTGGTCAGCGAGATATCTTAGGGCGTTCCCAATAGATATAGGCCCTCGATTTTAGTCGCCGTATTTAAGAATCCGCTGAAATCACTCACTAGCTTTGCGCAAGCGGCATCAATGCACTGCCGATTCCGCGAGGCTCGGCAGATCGTAACGCTGTCTCAGTCGCGCCAACTCGGACTTCATGGACTCAAGGACGTCCGCGTACTTAGGGTCTTCCGAGACATCTCGCATCTCGTTGGGATCCGTCTGCAAATCGATTAGCTCGAAACCATCATTCGAATAATAATTGATCAGTTTGTAGCGCTGCCCACGGACACCCTCGTGACGAGGCACTCCGTGCTCTGTTAAGTGCTCGTAGTAGTGATAGTATAAATACTTTCTCCAATCATCTGATTCTGGATTCTCAAGAATCGGGAGAATGCTTTGGCCTTGTATCTCTTCAGGCACTGGAGCCCCTGCCGCCTCCAAAAAAGTCGGGGCATAGTCGATATTCTGCAACAGCTGAGCATACCTAGTCCCAGGCTCTATCTTTCCCGGCCAGCGAATCAAAAAGGGCATGCGAAGCGATTCCTCATACATCCACCGCTTGTCGTACCATCCGTGCTCTCCCAGATAAAACCCTTGATCCGAACTGTAGATGACGATCGTGTTTTCCGCTAATCCATTGGCGTCTAGATAGGTCAGCAAACGCCCGACATTTTCATCCACGGAATCGATACAGCGAAGATAATTTTTAATGTACCTTTGATACTTCCAGCGAGTCAGCTCGTTGCCGACTGGAGGCAATTCCAGGAACGCTTGATTTCGGGGTTCGAAATAGGCATCCCAAGCCGCTCGTTGCTGAGGGGTCATTCGCTTGCGCTCGGGTTCGTCGAGCCGGCTTTCGAAGTCGTTGGCGAAAGGCACCCGGTCCTGAAATTTCATATCCCACTGATAAATAAAATGGTCTTTGATCGACATCGCATTGTTTGCCAAGGTGTCGCTGCGGCCAGACCAGTTATCAAACAGCGTAGGGGGCTCGGGAACGGGGGCGCCATCGTAGTTGTAAAGGTGTTTCAAGTTCGGTGCCCAAGTTCGATGAGGGGCCTTTTGCTGGCACATCAGCAAGAACGGCTTATCTGGATCGCGTTCATCGAGCCACTCGAGACTCAAATCGACGGTGATATCGGTCACGTAGCCTTCATAGCGTTTACTGTTTTCTCTGCCATCGCTCGTGTAGAAGTCGGGATTGTAGTAGCTCCCCTGCCCCGGAAGGATCTCCCAATGATCGAAACCGGTTGGATCGGAATTCAGATGCCATTTGCCAATCAATGCTGTTGAATATCCAGCCTCTTGCAGCAACTTCGGAAAGGTCATCTGCGAACCATCGAACCGGGCTCCGCGAGCATTTGTGTAAAAGCCATTCTTATGGCTATGCTTGCCAGTAAGCACCGATGCTCGGGAGGGTCCGCAAATCGAATTAGAGCAAAAGGAGTTGAGGAATATCCCGCCCTCCTGGGCAAGCCGATCAATGTGGGGGGTTTCATTGATTGTCGATCCGTAGGCGCCAATAGATTGAACAGCGTGATCATCGGTAAAAATGAATACGATATTTGGTTGATCTTGACTTTGTCCGAACAAATTCGATACGGCTCCAATCGAGACAATAATCCATACAACTCCCATCGCCGTCACTAGCGGGATTCGGCTCCAATTTGATTTTGCTAGCATAGTTTCAACAATTTGATTAAGAAAAACGACTAGTTGCCCATGGCATTGAGAATACGCCTGGCCTCTTTCAATATGAGCGGATAAGCGGGTTCCTTGGGCGCATGTCCGTAGCCATCCAATTCGAAAAGCTGTACTTGCTGATGACCCGATACAAGCATCATCCTCATCATGTAAGCATTTTCTTCATACCTTCCGAGCATTTCCAATTCTCTGTCTCCGGTAATTAGCAGCGTTGGCGGGGCATCCGCCCGCACATGATAGAGAGGAGCTAGATCATCGATTATCGGCTGCGTTCCCCCTATACCTCTTTCGGCCCGAACCGTGAAGTGGGTGATCGTGTGTCCCGCAAGCGGCATTAGTCCTGCGATTCGATTCGCATCGATAGAATGCCTTTCCAACCAACGCTTATCGAGCCCCACCATACTGGTCAAGTAACCACCCGCGGAACTCCCGGATACGAAAATCTTCTCCGCACTGCCCCCGTATTTACCAATGTTGTCGAATGCCCAAGCCACCGCGGCTGCCGCGTCCTCGATGTACGCTGGCGCTTTTACCTTAGGATGCAGGCGATAGTTAACGCCTATTACTGCAAATCCCTCCTCCTGGAAGCCTTCGGGAATCGATTTATTGCCATTCTTTAATCCCAGTACTTTTCTGAATGCCTTTGACCAACTGCTTGAAGTTGCTTTCATCCCAAGTATCGGTGTCAACCAGGGCGGTTTGGAAAGCACTCAACACAGTTTGGGCTGTTGGTTGGTGCAGGTAATCGATCAACTCTGGTTGTTCAAGTTGGGGCTTATCCTCAAAGAAGATCGCTAGTTTGTCCAGTACTTCGGGCAAAGTAACTAGTCTTGGCTGAATGATCTGAATTGCCCTCCGTAGAAATTCTGGATCTGCTCCCGAATAACGTGAGTTGGCCAACCAAGGTTGCAG
>NZNM01000033.1 GCA_002694885.1 Opitutaceae bacterium
CTCGCCATTGCTTGCTGGGAGGAAATCCCAGCTGCCGCCATATATCCAAAGCCGCAAGCCATCTGGCGGAGGGCGTTTCTTCGAGAAATGGGGCCTGGCTGTGGTTGCTCGCTCATGCTGTTCAGTTGAGGTATCGAAAATCTATTGAGCCAAATAGCGACTGGAATACAGAGGACCACTCTTCCACAGAATCGCTTGCTTGTCCATTATTTATAAATTCGGCAATCAAACGACGTTCTTTATCTCTGGGAGCTCGACCGAGGGCGGTTTCGAAGGCATGGTCAATTCGCTCCTCGGGATCCTGGCAGTCTTGGATGAGCCGTTCGGCAGCGATGCGCGATTGTTCGATAACGAATGGATTGTTGAGCATGTAAAGCGCCTGCAATGCGACAGTGCTCGTATTGCGTTGACCTATGGTGAAATTGATATTCCCGAAATCGAAGAGCTCAAAAAGCTCGTGTCGCTTCACTCTAAATGCGGGAGTATAGACGCTTCGTCGCTTGTCTTTGAATACATAATTGTATTCAGTTTTTTGCGCAGCGGTTGAATTAGCATTGATTTCGCTAGCTCCATCTATGTTTGGTCCATAGAGAGCGAGATCGATTTCCCCCGAGGTAGCGAGAATGGCGTCACGCAATTGTTCTGCATCCAAGCGCCGTTTCGGATAAGATGCCATCAATCGGTTGCCAGGATCCCGTTCAACCGCAGTCGGGCTCGTGTCGGTAGATAACTGCCAGGTTTCAGTAAGCATGATTTCCCGGATGAAACTTTTGACGGACCAATCGAGTTCCTGGAGTCGAACCGCTAGGTAATCGAGCAGTTCCGGATGCGTTGGGGGCTGTCCGGTCGTTCCAAAATTGTCGACGCTGCTGACGATTCCCTGGCCGAAAAGCCAGGTCCATATCCGGTTGGCGATGACGCGCGACGTGAGGGGGTTATCAGAACCGACGATCCATTCAGCAAGTTGGCGGCGACCGCTTTCATCATGGGGGATCTCTGGAGCATCGCCTAAGGTCGCGATTTGCAGAAATCCTCGAGGCACGATATCGCCGTGGCGGCTCTCAATCCCGCGAATCCGGATGGCTGAATCGCTGGGTTGCGGATCCTCTTTTACGGTCATGGCGATTGGACGCGCTTTGAGTGTCTGAGTGATTGGCTTGAGCTCCCGTTCGAGGGATTTGATCTCGGATTCCAGTACAGCGAGCTCCTCTTCGCGAGCCTCCGATTGCGTAACGCTATCGTCCTCGATTAGATACCATTGTACGGCGTCAACGACCACGTGCCCATCGGTATCCTCGTTAGAGATACGGATAAAACTCTCCTGACCCTTTTCGAACTGGAATCGTCCTAGGGTGTGGAAACGACCGTACTCGGATGGCGCTTCTTTCTGGTTAACGATGACAGTCGATTCGCCCCCGCTATGGCTAACGGTTACCGGCGTTTGGGTTGAGCGATTATCTGATTCGGCGTATGCGAAACGGGCCTCGTAAGTTCCGGTTACGGGAATTTTGGTCTTGAACGTGATCGCTTTGTTCCCCTTCCCGTTGCCGCCATCGTGGAGGTAGCCTTCATCCAGATAGTTTTGCGAGTATTGAGAGAATTGCCAAGAGCCCTCGACATTTGCAGCCCGCTCGTCGACTACGATTCCCGGGAATAGTCGAGAAGGTTTTGGGAGTCCTGGTTCGGGCGCTTTGACCTTGTGTTGAGAGTAGACGTTCTGCGTTGCCTTTTTTCCATTCAATTGAGGCTTCAGCTTTGCGTTGATTGCTTCCGCGTTGGCTAACTCATCGGCCCTTGCTCCTTCCGTAGGCAGGGGCGTATCCACCCAACGGGCTACATTATCTGTATAGTTGTAGAGAGTGCGTGTGCTTTTGAAAATGCCAGCAAGTGCGTAGTAGTCTTCGCTTGGGACTGGATCGAACTTGTGATCATGGCATCGTACGCAGCCGAGAGTCATGCCCATGAAAGCTTTACCGAGAGTATCGATCTGTTCGTCGATCACGTCATAGCGCAGCAATTGCTTGTCCTGCAATTCATAGTTGGTCGGACCCAAGGCCAGAAAGGCGGTAGCGATCAATTGGCGGCTTCGTTGGGCAGGCGATTCGTAAGGAAGTAGATCGCCAGCAATCTGTTCGCTAACAAACTGATCGAATGGAACGTCGCGATTGAAAGATTCGATGACGTAATCTCGAAAGCGCCAGGCATCTTTGTATAAAAGCGTGCGACCGCCACCGCTCGATTCTGCAAAGCGGGCGACGTCCAGCCAGTGACGACCCCAACGCTCGCCAAAGTGAGGCGATGCCAAAAGCTCGTCGACCAGGTAATCGAAAGCATCTTCTCGTTGGTCACGCATGAAGGAGTCGATTTGCTCCGGTGACGGGGGCATGCCGATTAAGGTGAAATAGGCCCTCCTGACGAGGTCGGCAGGGTTGGCCTTATTGGCTGGAGTAATACCCCGTTCTTCCAGAGCAGACCGAACGAATGAGTCTATCGAGGAGGTCCTCCATGCCGCGTCTACAACTTTTGGGATTTCGGGCTTTTCGATGGGCCTGAATGACCAAAATTCGCGGCCTTCTTCTACAGTCAGACCTGATTCAGGCCTGCCAGCGATAGCGCCCGAGCGTGGATCGGGGGCTCCCATAGCAATCCACTCTTCCAGGTCAGTAATGGCCTTGTTGGATAATTTGCTTTTTGGAGGCATCTGAAAATCCGCATCGTCGTAGTGGATTGCGTGGATGATGCGGCTTTCCTCCAGGTCGCCGGGGATAAGGGCGGGGCCCGAGTCGCCGCCAATCTCCCAGCCCTGCCTGAAATCGAGCCTGAGCCCTCCTTTCTGCTTATCGGGCCCGTGACATTCGATGCACTTTTCTGCCAAGAGAGGGCGGATACGCTTTTCGAAAAACTCGATTCCCGGATCGCTCGAATCCGATCCCCAAAGGGAGAAATAGGGGAATAAGAGGACCGCTATAAGCGGAATAGTCAGTTTTCTGGGGATGGGGAGCACGTTTGTATAGCGAGTTCGATTTAGAGGAATGGTGGCCTCGTGTCGAGCCAATACGCTTATACTGAAATGCCCGGTTGTGGGAATTTCTCGTCAATCGATTGGGAAATCGCCTGATTTCGGTCTTTCCTTCTTTAAAACCGGCGCGGATTTCACTTCTATCCGGGCATGTCTACGAACTTGAGTGCCTTAGGCGGGCGAAAGGGAGTCCAGGAAAACTTGTTCTCGAAAATAGGTCTGGCCGGATCTGAAAACGAAGGGGCTCCGAGCGAGGAGGAAATGGCCCGTTTGGCAGACGAGTTTCTGGTCGGTAAGGCCAATGTTTATGGTTCGGCGTCCTTCTACGATTTTCTAAAGCAGGAAAACCGCGGCAAGAAAGTATACGTTTGCAATGGATCAGCCTGTCTTTGCGCAGGAACGCAAGACGGTCTTTTGAAAGATCTGAAGAAGCGTTTTGATGAAAGCGAAATCGGTCATATGACATGCCTCGGTCGATGTCATGAAAACGGCGCTTTTCATTATGACGGCAACAATTATAGCGCTTTGGGCAGTGGAGAATTCGATGCCGTTTTTGAGGGCAACGAGGAATTGAACGCCGACGGCTACGAGGTGCGTTCGGTTGGCGAGCCGGTGCTAACAGCGGAGTTCGCCGGAATGGGAGACTATGCTAAGCTATTGAAGCAGGCCTTAGGCAAAGACTCTGGAGAGATCCTAGCGGATGTGAAAGAGGCCGGGATTCGAGGTCGAGGAGGGGCTGGATTCCCCATGGGAGTTAAGTGGGAATTTGCCCGAAGGGAAGAAAGCGAAATTAAGTTTATTATTTGCAATGCGGATGAAGGGGATCCAGGAGCCTACTCGGACAGGTTCTTGCTGGAAAAGCGTCCGCATTCGGTCCTGTTTGGGATGATTATCGCAGGATACTGTATGGGAGCCGCCTGGGGCGTTCTGTACATTCGGGGAGAGTATCCGGAATCCTTTGCTATTGTGGAATCCGCGATTGACGATTTTCGGGAAGCGGGGCTATTAGGAAAAGACATAAATGGCGCCGGATTCGATTTCGATTTCAAGATCGTCCAAGGTCAGGGTTCCTATATTTGCGGGGAGGAGACAGCCCTGATCAGCAGCATCGAAGGTCAGCGCCCCGAGGTGCGTACGCGACCGCCTTTCCCGGCTCAGCAAGGGCTCTTTAATAAGCCAACGATCGTCAATAATGTCGAAACATTGGCAACCGTTCCCTACATAGTTAAAAATGGGGGAGCCAACTACGCCAGGTTGGGAACTGAGAAATCGAACGGCACGAAACTGGTCAGCTTAGACAGCTACTTCCGCAATCCAGGTATTTACGAAGTGGAGATGGGTACGCCGCTGCCGGTGGTGATTGACGATCTTGCAGGCGGATTTACCGAGCCAGTAAAAGCTCTGCACATTGGAGGTCCCTTGGGAGGGATCATTCCCATCGGTAAAGTAGGGGATTTGGCTATCGACTTCGAGTCATTCGCTTCGCAAGGATTTCTTCTTGGGCATGCGTCTGTCGTTTCCATCCCTGAATCCTTCTCGATGATGACCTACCTGGAGAAACTCATGGAGTTCGCCTCCTTTGAGAGTTGCGGCAAGTGCTTCCCTTGCCGTTTGGGTACCAAACGAGCTCACGAAATGCTCGAATCTTCTAATAAAGGTAATTATAAAATAGATACGCACTTGTTTGACGATCTGCTTCACACTTTGGAGGAGGGATCGCTTTGCGCCCATGGTGGAGGGATTCCGCTGCCAGTCCGAAACGCTCTCGATTATTTCGGCGACGAGTTGGAGCCTTATTTTGCTGAGGGGGTCGACTATGCGTAACCGCTTTCGAACGAAATTGGTAGGGCTGCTTGTCCCCAAGCAGCCGAATATCCGGAAAGTTGAATGGCTGCTCGGTGGGGACAAGCAGCCCTACCATCTGCGTTACAAGCAGATATAGAGCCCTAATTCTAAATGAAAGCTCACCTCAATAACCAGCCATTCGAGATCGAACCGGGGGAAACGATATTGTCTTTCGCCCGACGGGCAATCGGATCTGACTCCATTCCTACACTTTGCGACGCTCCCAATTTGGATCCTTTCGGATCCTGCCGCGTGTGCAGCGTCGATGTCGCTCTGGAGAAGGATGGCCCAACCAAGACTTTGGCCTCTTGCCATACGCCGGTTTCGGAAGGGCAGTACATTTTCACAGAATCGCAAAATGTAAGACGACTACGGAAGAATATTATCGAGCTCGTGTTGACCGACCATCCGCTCGATTGCCTCACTTGCGAGGTTAATGGAAATTGCGAATTGCAGACAGTCGCGGCACGAGTGGGGATCAATTCCGTTCGCTATCCAGAAGGGGAAACGCACCTGGATCGGCAAAAGGATACCAGTCATCCCTACATGGTTTCCGATCTCAGCAAGTGCATCAATTGCTACCGTTGCGTAAGAGCATGCGACGAGGTACAGGGGCAATTTGTATTGAGTATGGCAGGACGCGGCTTTGATAGCCGGATTATAAAGGGGATGGATGAAAGCTTCGCGGAGAGCCCTTGCGTCAGTTGCGGCGCCTGTTCTCAGGCTTGTCCAACAGCGGCGATATCCGACGTCTTCCAGTCCAAGTCGATCGCCAGTTCGAAGAAGACGCGAACGGTCTGCAATTATTGCGGCGTAGGATGCAATTTGGAGGTCGCCACAGTCGGCGACGAGATTATCAGCATTCAGGCTCCCTATGATGCCGAGGTTAATCAGGGGCATACGTGTTTGAAAGGCCGATACGCTTTCAAGTTCTACAACCATCCTGACCGAATCAAATCGCCTATGATCAAGCGAAATGGCGTATTCGAGGAAGTCAGCTGGGATGAGGCCTATGACTTTACGGCTTCGAAGTTCCAATACTATAGGGACGAGTTCGGGCCGGACTCGTTGGCCGGCATTTCCTCCGCCCGCTGTACTAATGAAGAAAACTATCTCATGCAGAAGTTTTTCCGAGCGGTAATTGGGACGAACAACATCGATGGCTGCGCGCGAGTTTGCCACTCCCCGACGGCGATAGGCTTGCAGCGGACTTTCGGTACTGGGGCGGCGACCAATTCGATTGAAGACCTGAAGTTCACTGACGCCATTATGGTAATTGGGGCGAACCCGACGGAAGGGCACCCGGTCACGGGAGCGAAGCTAAAGCAATTCGCCATTTCCGGTAAGACATCGATTGTAATCGATCCCAGGCGGACGGAGCTCGCTCGTTATGCGACACATCATCTGCAATTGAGGCCGGGTACCAATGTCGCGGTTCTCAACATGATGCTCTACTTCATCGTCAAGGAGGGCTTGGCCGACCGATCATTCATCGAAGACCGCACTGAAGGGTATGAAGATTTCTGCGACGAGCTGCTGAAATTGGATATTGCGGAAATGGAATCGATAAGCGGCGTGGATCGAGAAGCGGTTCGGGCGGCGGCTATTGCCTACGCGTCAGCAGATCGCGCCATGAGTTTCCACGGCCTAGGAGTGACCGAGCATTCGCAAGGCACGTTTACCGTCATGCAAATCGCGGACTTGGCTTTGATAACCGGGAATATCGGACGGCGAGGTGTCGGTGTAAATCCACTACGTGGTCAGAACAATGTTCAAGGGATGGCTGATATGGGCGCTCAACCCTATCAAGGAGCCGGCTACTTGGATGTAACGGATCCTGAGGTAATCAAACGGTATGAAGCGTTTTATGGAGTCACGATGCCCACGGAATCTGGATGGAAGATCCCTCAAATGTACGATGCCGCGATCGATGGTCGTTTGAAGGCGATGTGGGTGATTGGCGAGGACATGGCCCAGACGGATCCTAACAGTGTTCATGTTGCTAAGGCTCTGGGCTCGCTCGAATTGCTCGTAGTTCAAGAGATTTTCATGACCAAAACTGCTGAGATGGCGGACGTCATTCTGCCAGGGGCTTCGTTTTTGGAAAAGAGCGGAACCTTTACCAATGGCGAACGCCGCGTGCAGCGGGTGAATCAGGCTGTGCCGCCTATTGATGGTTCAAAACCTGACGGACAGATCGTAGTGGACATGATGAATCGCATGGGCTATAAGCAGCCGGATTACGACCCCGCTTTAGCCCTAGAAGAAATTTCAGGGATCGTTCCATTTTTTGCGGGGATCAAGTGGGAAGAGCTGGGCGACAATGGGAAACAGTGGCCAGTGTCTCTGGATGGCCAGGACTCCCCAATTCTGCACGCAGATACGTTTAAGCGAGGAAAGGGTCTCTTCCAATTCAATCCCTTCAAGGAGACCGAAGAGGTGGTTTCCAATGGAGAGAAGTTTCCTTACATCTTAACGACGAATCGAAATCTAGAGCATTACAATTGCGGGGCTCAGACGCGGCGCACGGCAAATGTAGAACTCGTGACAGAGGATGTGATTTTCATTCATCCCGAGGATGCTGCTGATAATGGTATCGAGGATTCGGATATCGTTTGCGTACAGTCGGAGAGAGGCAAGGTGGATATCAAGGCTCGCGTGTCTGACGAAATAAAGCGGGGAGTTTTGAGCACGACCTTCCATTTTCCAGAGGTTCTAGTAAACGCGCTCACTTCGAGGGTTTCCGATTCCGAAGCCATGTGCCCGGAATACAAGGTGGTGAGCGTGAAAATACGCAAAGCCAGAAAAGTGCCTGAGCGAGTTTAGACGAAGGTTAAGCCCAATAGGTCCTATGAGACCTATAAGTCGTGTAGAGCTTCAAACTATAGGCAAACTTTAATTCTAGGGGCGACGATTGGCGCCCCCGAGTGATCTCTCTAGAAAAAGAATAGTATCCCTAAAATCACTACGGACAGGCAAGCGGTGATCCCGATGGGGAAGACTCCCTTTTGGGCTTTCTCATTCAGTTCATCGCGTAGCTTCACTTGCTGCTCTTTCGATGTCCCCGAGAGTTCCCATATGGGGGTGAGGATCCAGGCTAGTAGTCGTGTTGGACCTTCCTCAGCAAAACGGATAACGCTTTTCGTGAATCCCGCGATAAGCGTTTTGTGAGCTAAGGCATTTATCCCGTTTAGCAAATAGTCGCAAGTCGAGTAGAGGAATTGTCCGCCTTTTCGATAGATCCAGTCGGTATCCAGGCTGATAGTCGGGGTCCGCTTGAGCATGGGAAGGAATAGAAAGAATACCAAAGCGGAAAACATCAGCAATTGCATTTGCGTTACCACGTGGCTCACTGTGTAGGCCTGATAATCGACGGTGTAAGGCAGAATATCATACAGCGCTTGCGGACGTATTCCTAGATAGATGCATAGGAAGGAAAGGATTCCCATGGCCCAGAGCATTGTTGACGGGGCTTCCTTGGGTCTCAGGCCCCGGTCCTGATTGAAGAAGACGAAGTAAGGGAACTTAATTCCCGCGTGCAGAAATACGCCGGCGGACGCGAGCTCCAGCACGATCCATGGCCAGAGCAAGTGTTCGTGTTCGGTGGCTGCGATTATAATGGTTTTGCTTGTGAATCCGCTAGTTAGCGGCACCGCGGAGATTGCTAGGGCTCCAATGGTGCCGAATATAAGCGTCAGCGGCATCGTTTTGTACAGGCCACCCAACTCTGTGCATCGACTTATACCCGTCCGGTAGAGGACTGCTCCAGCCGACATCCACAGTAGGGACTTGTAGATAATATGGCAGAACGCGTGGGCAGTCGCTCCGCTAATGGCCATATCCGTGCCGATACCTGCCGCGCAAACCATGAAGCCAACCTGATTGATAATCGAGTAAGCCAAGATGCGGCGCATATCGTTTTCGAGAAGGGCGTAGATGATCCCGAAGACGGTCATGATACAGCCGATCCAGATTAGGGGCTCCCACCCATGAAATGCTCTCAGCAAAACATAGACTGAAGTCTTCGTCGTATAGGCGCTGAGAATCACGCCTCCGGTAACGCTCGCTTCTGGATAGGCATCTGATAGCCAAGCAGAGACGCCTGGGGCAGCAGCGTTTACGAGAAAGCCTCCTAGTATCAGCCAGGTACCGAGATTGGCTCCAGAGTAGTCGAACGAATCGAAGGCGATACTGCCGCCGCTGGAAAAGGTTATTACGATGCCGGCGAGAAGGAGTAAGCCGCCAAATATGTGGACCATCACATAGCGGAACGCGGCCCCTTTCGCTTTGAAAGTATCACGAGCGAGAATGACGAAGGTCGAGCTTACTGCCATCAATTCCCAATAAATATAAAGCGTTATGAGATCGCCGGCAAAAACCACGCCCAGCGCGGATCCAATATAAACCAGAGCGGCCGTATGTTGGACCGCCTTCTTTACGTAGAAAGCGAAGAGAAGAGCGGCCGCCGCATTAAGGGTGAAAATGTATCCGAATGCTTTGCTCAGCTTGTCGACACGGAGCATTTCCAGGTCTCCAAAGCCAGGAAGAAAGGATATCTGCAAACCGTTGCCGCTAGGCAGGTAGGCGATGTGCACGAATGCCAATGCAGGCAGGGCGACGAGAAAAATATTCCGAGCGGTTCCTCGTAGAAGAACCGTTATGATGGCCCCTGCGAAAAGCAGAAAAGACGGCGGGATGTTAGCTAGCATTTCCATCGATATCGTCGGGTGGAGTCTCTTCTTCTAGGTCTCCGTAGTAGTTTTCATTGCGCTTGAGGAATACACCCAAGCCCTTTGCAACGAGAATCATAGCAGCGCATCCCACGAATCCCATGACGGAATAAAAACTGAAAAAACCATCGATGCCGAAGTGCGGATGGCGATGTATGAACAATTCGGCGACAACGGTCAGTCCGCAAGTGATCCATAGGATCCACCAGAGGAGCTTTCGTGAAGATGGTTTGTCGAACCAGTCGAATTCCTTTTTCGGGTCAGCCATAACGTGCGTTATCCATTTGAGCCTACCATTAGTCCGGCCAGGCTAAGGAGGAGTTGCGGTTTAATGAAGAGGACGAATGCCAAAACTGCAGTGACGCTGAGGGGAACGACGCATTGCCAGGAAGCTTCATCTACGTTCTTCCATGAGAATGGCTTGGCTGCCAGATCGGGATCCTTCGGGAAAAATGCGCGGTATCCGATAGGGAGCAGGTAGGCGGCATTCAAGATAGTGCTAATCAGAAATACTACGAGCAGAGCGACATAACCTGCGTCCATGGCTCCGGTTACCAGATAGAATTTACTAATCAGCCCACCTGTCGGAGGAAGTCCAATAACGCTGAGAGAGCCGATTGAAAAGGCAGCGAAAGTGATAGGCATTTTCCGTCCAAGACCATCCATTTGGCTGATATACTTTTTCCCGGTGGCCACGAATATCGCGCCGGCGCACATGAAGAGCGTGATCTTGCCCACGGCGTGCATGGCGATGTGGGTCATGGATCCCATCACAGCTCGATCGCTTAGCAGCGCTGCTCCTAGAATGATATAAGAAAGCTGGCCAATCGTAGAAAAAGCTAGTCGCCGTTTGAGATTGTCTTGCGAAAGCGCTATCAGCGAGGAAGTCACGACCGTAAACGCGGCGATCCAGGCTACGATAATTCCCAAATCCATGTCTTCCAGAAGATCGATTCCGAATACACCTGTATATACGCGAAGAATACAAAATACTCCTACCTTGACGACCGCCACGGCATGCAACAGCGCGCTCACCGGGGTGGGGGCCACCATGGCTCCTGGCAGCCAGGAATGGAACGGCATTAGGCCCGATTTTGCGAAACCGAATGTAAAGAGCAGCAACAGGATTAATCCCTCTGTAGGATTGATGCTGCCAGCTAGAAACCCGTCTTTGGAGAATTCGAGGCTGCTGCCGGTTTTGACGTAGACGAAGATCAAGGCAGGAAGCACGAAGCCTATGGATGTCGAAAGGAGGTAAGTCAGGTAGGTCCGTCCGCCTGTTCGAGCCTCTTTATCCTGATGGTGCGTAACCAGAGGATAGGTTGCCAAGGACAGCATCTCGTAAAAGAGGTAGAGCGTGAACAAATTCGCCGCGAACGCTACGCCAATCGTGGCTGAAAGGGAAACGGCGAAGAAAGAAAAGAATCGAGTTTGCGAGTGCTCTTTAAGACCTCGCATGTATCCGATAGAGTACAACGAGGTGACGATCCAAAGAGATGAGGCCACCAAGCCAAACAGCATTCCCAGACCGTCGACCCTGAATGCGATAGCGATATTGGGAAGAATTTGCCAAAGCGTGTATTCGATGGTCGTGCCCGCCAGTACGGTTGGCAGCATGGAAACCACCAGGCTAAACTTGATGATGCCCGCTATAAAGGTAGCTCCTTCTCTTAGATTGGGGGAACGACCTAGGAGAGCGATTGGCAGTACTGCCAAAAGGGATACAAGGGCGGCCAATACGGGTGTGAAACTGGTTATGGTAGAAGACATGCTAGCGGCTGATGGCTCCAAAATTGAATTGGGAAACGAAATCGGAAATGATAGCGACGATGTCCCGGTTGTAGAGGCCTAGGCCAATTAGGATGGCGGCCGTTGCCAGCAAGGGCAATAGCATCGAAAACGATGCCTCAGTAGGCCCGGAATCTTCTGCCTCCCCATGATGATGGTCGCCATGCCCCTCCGCGGTTTTAACCCCGAAGTAGGCGATTTCGATAATACGGAAGAAAAGAACGGCGTTGATTAGGGAGGAAATGAGCAAAGCGATCACATATTCCCAGTTTCCGGAGGCGACTCCGCCCTGAATTAAATACCATTTACTGAAAAAGCCTGCTGTCGGGGGAATGCCGATGAGCGAAAACGCGCCGACCAAAAAGCCGACCATAGTCAATGGCATTTTGGTAAAGAGCCCGTCCATGGCGTTCAGGTCGCGCTTTCCGGTCTTGGCAAAAATGATTCCCGCAAAGAGGAAGACGCACAGCGTCATAAAGGCGTCGGCGATGATGTGGTAAATTGAGCCGATCAATCCCATATCGTTGGCCAGCCACATGCCGCCAACCATGTATCCAACCTCCGCGATAATCAGATAGGCTAGCATCTTTCGAAGATCAGTCTGAGCCAAGGCGGATACCGAGCCTACAAGAATCGCCGCGACCGACATCCAAACAACTATGTCACTCCATTCCAGCTGTACAAAGGTATAGTCGGCTCCGAATACGGTAAACGTCAGGCGGATCATGACGTAGATCATGACCTTGGTTACGAGGGGTCCAAGGATAGCACTGCTTGTCGTAGGAGCGTAGGCGTAGGAGTTGGGAAGCCAAGCATGTAGTGGAAAGAAGGCCATTTTTATCCACACACCTACGGTAATCAGGATGAATGCTACCAGTATGGCGGGCGAATCGAATATCCCGCGAGCGATGAGCTGCTCGTGGATGTCGAACATGTTCAACGAACCGGTCTTGATATACAAGTAGCCGACTCCCAGTAGATAAAAAGACGCCCCGA
>NZNM01000034.1 GCA_002694885.1 Opitutaceae bacterium
GGATCGAACGCATCGCTATGATTGTCTATGGAATCGACGATATTCGTTACTTCTATCAAAACGACCACCGCTTCCTGAAGCAGTTCGCGTAGATAAGTCATGAGTTTAGGAACCACAGATTTGATTACTTCGGATCTATTGCTCCGAAGATTGACTTGGTCTTTTGGTAGGGAGGACCAGCTCGGTCCTCCTAAATACGAATATGGAGGACCGAGCCGGTCCTCCCTACCTCATGTAATCTCTAGAAGCCCACTCAAATGGGTCTCGAAATGCTGCAGTTCGTTTCGATCAGCGTTTCAAGCAATCTGTGGTCAATTTATTGTTTAGGATTTTGTTAGATGAAAGTTTCTCTCAATTGGTTACAACGGTACTTGGACTTGCCTGAAAGTCCTCAGGAGATCGCCGATTCTCTGACTCTCCTGGGATTCGAGGTGGATGACATAGAGACAACGGGAGTACCGCCCTTGGAGCATGTGATCGTGGGCGAGGTTCTGGAGCGGGAACAGCATCCTAATGCGGACCGGCTGGGGGTTTGCCGTGTGGCGCTAGGCGATTCGGTGGGCGAGAAATCGATCGTTTGCGGAGCTACCAACTACAAAGTGGGCGACCGGGTTCCGGTAGCTTTGCCGGGAGCAACTTTACCCGGAGGTTTCACGATTAAACGTTCGAAGCTGCGGGGAGTGGAGTCGGACGGGATGATGTGTTCTGGTAAGGAAATCGGGGCGAGCGATGACGCTGCCGGCTTGTTGATCCTATCGGGCGAGCCGGAACTGGGAACTCCTATCAATTATGTGCTGACGGCCAGCGATACCGTTTTCAATCTTGAGGTTACCCCGAATCGTCCAGATTGCTTGTCCCATATTGGAATAGCCCGCGAGTTGGCCGCTTGGTACCGGAGAGAGTTGGCCATCCCAGAGGTGGAACCCTACGCTTCGATCGGCAGCAAAGTTACGGTGGAAGATCGATTCGCGAATGTCGAGGTTGAGTGTCCGGACGATTGTCCTTTGTATCTGGCTACAGTTGTCAAAGGGCTGAAAATAGGTCCGAGCCCGGTCTGGATGCAGGACTTGCTGCAATCGATCGGCCTAAGACCGATCAATAACGTAGTCGATGTAACCAACTTTGTGTTACACGAGTGCGGTAATCCCATGCATGCGTTCGACGCTCGTGATATTGCTGGGGGGCGTATTATTGTCAGGAACGCCCAAGATGGAGAGAAGATTACTACCTTGGACGGAGAGGAGAGACTATTGTCTAGCCGGATGCCAGTTATCGCCGATCCGGAGAGAGCGCTGGCTGTGGCCGGCGTAATGGGCGGGCAGAACTCTGAGGTTAAGGAAGATACGACGGACTTGGTTCTAGAGGTAGCCTGTTTTAATCCGAGAACAATCCGCTGGGTATCGAAGACTTTGGGACTTTCGTCGGATAGCTCTTATCGCTTTGAAAGGGGAATCGATATTCATTCTCTAGAATATGCTCGCGATCGAGCCATCCAATTGATTCTGGAAACCGCGGGAGGTGAGCTTTGCGAGCCTTCCTACAGCGCGGGGAAGGCAGAGCCGTCTCAGCGTAGTGTGAGCATATCTACGGATTGGGTGCGGAGTCGCTCCGGATTCGAAATTTCCGATGCCGAGATCGAAGACAGCCTTCAAGCCCTTGGATTGAACATCGCAAGCAAGTCTGGCGAGGATTGGGAAGTGGATATTCCCAGCTTTCGAGGGGACTTGGAGAGACCCATTGATTTGCTGGAAGAAATTTTGAGAATATACGGGACTCACCGCATCCCTACTGCTTCGGTCGTGGCCACTGCCAGCGCGGAAACGGATCATCCGATTACGGAGTTCGTTCGTCGAGCCTCTTCCTATTTGGTAGGACAGGACTTCAGCGAGGCGGTGAACTATACCTTGCGGTCGAATGAAGACCAAAGCGATTGGCTCGCGGATGGGCAGGGCGCGGGTTTGTCGCTCAAGAATCCGATCAGCGAGGATCAGACGGAGCTTCGATTTTCTCTTTTGGAAGGTCTAATGGATACGGTTCGACTCAACCAGTCTCGCAAAACGGGAGCCACGCGATTCTTCGAGACCGGGCGCGTTTTCAGGGAAGTTGGCGGCAAAATCGTTGAACTGATTTCCGTGGCTTTTGTCGAATCTGGCGAGAATGCGTTCAGGAGTTGGGTTGAGCCGCAGAGCGATGATTTCTACAAAGCCAAGAATCGGGTTGCGACGATCGCCGGATTCTCGGGATTCGATATGAGCCGGTTTCGGATAGGCGTGATCTCCGACGATAACTCCGTTTGGCAAGGTGGCCATGCGGCCATAATCTCGGAAGGTAAAGCTGGACTCTTCGCAACGATGGGTATGCTGGATTTAAAGCGGACGCGCGGTAAGGATATCGATGGTATTCTAGTAGCTGGCGAGTTCTGCGTCTTGCCTGAGCGATTGAAGTCTCCGAAGAGGCCCAAGTTTCAGGCCTTCAGCTTGTTTCCTCCATCGAGCAAGGATCTCTCCGTGTTGGCGGATCAAGCGGAGCAAGCGGCATCGATTTCCGCCGCCATCTCCAAGTTTGCGGCCAAGGCAACCAAGGGAGCCTTTGAAGTGGAAAGGGCCGAAGTCTTCGATGTCTACGAAGGAGAAGGAATTCCCGAGGGCAAGAAGAGTGTGGCGGTGTCGATTGCTTTCCGTTCGAAGGATCGCACCTTGAAGGATAAGGAAGTGAACGCCGCTTTTGACGTGATACAGACGATGGTTCGGGAGAAAACGGACTACGAAATCCGCGACTAGTTTGCGGGCTGCAATTTTAAGAATAGGCAGGATGTCGGAAGAACAATCAATTGACATAGAAAAGGTGGCGGATCTCGCCCGAATCGCTCTCACCAGCCAAGAGAAGAGCAAGTTGTCTGGGCAATTGGATTCGATTCTCGAGTACATCAATAAACTCAACGAATTGGATACAGACAATGTGGAACCAACGGCTCATCCCCATTCCGTTTTCAATGTCTGGCGGGAGGACAAAGCGGAGAAGGAACTGCCGATCGAGGAGGCTCTCAAGAATGCTCCTAAGCAGCGCCAGAACATGATCGTAGTCCCGAAAGTGGTTGAGTAGGGGCGTGAGCGATTCAATCGAAATAAGACGGCTTAATGGGTGACGAATTGCACTTCAAATCTGCTGGCGAATTGAGCGATCTGCTGAGTTCAGGGTCGGTTTCTTCGGTCGAGATCGTTCAGTCTCTCGTCGAACGAGTAGGTTCAGTTGATGACCGTGTTAAGGCGTTTAATAGCTTTGATGCTGAAGATGCGCTAGCTCAAGCCCAAGCTTCCGATGATCGCCGTGCTAAGGGAGAGTCGCTTGGCGAACTGGATGGCATACCAGTTGGCTTGAAGGACAATCTGGCCGTCAAAGACCAGCCATTAACCTGCTCAAGCAAGATACTCGAGTCCTTTGTTTCCCCATACGATGGAACCTGTATCCAAAAACTCAAGGCGAACGGCGCGGTCTTGTGGGGTCGGTTGAATATGGACGAATTCGCCATGGGCTCGTCTACGGAAAATTCGGGCACCCATACAACTTCCAATCCCTGGGACTTGGAGAGGATTCCGGGAGGCAGTTCGGGCGGATCGGCTGCGGCCGTAGGCGCTTGCGAGACTCCGATCTCACTCGGTAGCGACACCGGGGGCTCTATCAGACAGCCCGCGTCTCACTGCGGTGTAGTAGGGCTGAAACCGACCTACGGAAGAGTGTCCAGATATGGCTTAGCGGCATTCGCCTCCTCTCTTGATCAGATTGGGCCGATCGCCCGCAATATTGACGATGCAGCATTGCTGTTGAACGCGATCTCTGGATACGATCCGCATGATTCTACATCTTACAATATCGATGTTCCTGATTTCAGGAAGGCGGCAGCGGACGATAGCGATAGAAAGTGGACGATTGGCTTGCCTAAAGAATATTTGGAGGAAAGTTCCGATTCCGCCGCTATTAAGCCCGTTCTCGACGCTATTGAATTTTATAAGTCGCAAGGATTCGAGTTTAAGGATATCTCTTTGCCTCATACGGAGTATGCAGTGGCGACCTACTACATTATCGCTACCGCCGAAGCTTCATCCAATCTGGCCAGATATGATGGGATTCGCTATACTAAGCGGGCTGATGACTTCGATGGGAAGGACTCGATCGATGTTTATCACCAATCTCGCGCTTTAGGTTTCGGTGAAGAAGTAAAACGCCGTGTGATTCTTGGCACCTATGTTCTCAGCAGCGGATACTATGACGCCTACTATCTGAAGGCGCAAAAGTGCCGTACGCTTATTCGGAGCGATTTCGAAAACGCATTTGAATCGGTGGATGCGATTATGACCCCCACTTCCCCAACGCCCGCCACTTTGAAAGGGGCTCACGCAGAGGACCCGTTGGCAATGTACTTGAGCGACATCTATACGATTCCCGCCAATTTGGCGGGTATCCCTGGACTGTCAATACCCTGTGGATACGTCGACGGGTTGCCAGTAGGATTGCAGATTCTGGGAAAGCCATTCAAAGAAGATGAAATATTGAGGGTGGGGAGAGTATTCGAAGCTGCCCATGGTTACAAGGACGAGCATCCTGAACTGTAAGCGAAGTCGTAGAAAGAGTAGCAGAACTGATGGAATACGAAGCGGTTATTGGCCTTGAAGTACACGTCCAGATCAAGACGGAATCGAAAATATTTTCAGGTAGTCGAGCAGGATATGGATACGGGCCAAATGAATTAGTCGATCCGGTTGTATTGGGGTTGCCCGGAGCCTTGCCGGTCATGAATAAGGCTGCTCTCGACGGAATCATCAAAGCGGGTTTGGCCTTCGATTGTTCGATCCCGGACTGGTGCAAGTGGGACCGGAAAAACTATTTCTATCCCGATAGCCCCAACAATTATCAGATTACCCAATACGATCAGCCGATATGCGAGGGAGGTGAAGTCGAGATTGAACTCTCTGGCGATTCCAGGGCTGAAATGGGGGAGCACAAGAAGATAAAGCTGGCGCGGATTCATCTCGAGAATGACGTCGGAAAACTGAATCACTTTGCGGAAGATAGTCTCGTGGACTACAATCGGGCCTTCACTCCCTTGATGGAGATCGTAAGCGAGCCTGACATGCATTCAGGAGACGAAGCGTTCGCCTTTTTAACTTCGATTCGCCAGACCATGATCTATTGCGGCGTTTCCGATTGCGACATGGAGAAAGGGCAGATGCGGGCGGACGCGAATATATCCGTACGCCCGGTTGGCGAAACCGCCTTGGGTTCCAAGATTGAGCTGAAGAACCTCAATAGTATAACGGGCGTTAAGAACGGTATCGAATATGAAATAAAGCGTCAGATACGGGAATTGAAGAAGGGGAATTCCATCACGCAAGCTACCTGGAGATGGAACGCCGACCTGGGGCGCACGGAACTGATGCGCGAAAAGGAGGACGCTCACGATTACCGCTACTTTCCAGACCCTGATCTGCTGCCGGTCAAGATCGATTATGAATGGAGAAATCGGATACAATCTGAGATTCCAGAGCTTCCCTTTGAAAAGCAACGCCGGTTCATGGAAGAATACGACCTTCCTTATACGATTACTTCCGTCTTGGTTCCCAATCGTACTTTGAGCGAATTCTTTGAACAAGCCGCGAAAAAGGATCCTGCGAAGGCTAAGGCGATCGGCAACTATGTGACCAACGATCTGTTGCGGGAATTGTCCGAAGCCGGGCAATCCTTGGCAGATTGCAAGATTTCTCCTGAACATTTGCTTTCATTGGTAGAGGCGGTGGAAAAGGGGACGATCACTAAGCAGATCGCCAAGGATGTGTTCGTGGAAATGTTCCGGAGCGGCGAATTGGCTGGGGAGGTGATTGAGCGGAAGGGCCTGAAACCTGATTTCGATGACGATCAGGTGAAAGTCTGGTGCCAAGAGGCTATCGATGAGAATCCCAAGCCGGTTGAAGATTTCCGATCCGGAAATGGCAAGGCCCTCAATGCCTTACTTGGACAAGTAATGAAGAAGAGTCGTGGAAAAGCGAACCCGCAGTCAGTCAATCAAGTGTTGCGCGAGTTGCTGAATTAGCTAGCTTCTAGGTCGAACGGATAGCACGGGGCTTTCGCGGGTAACACAGTTAGATGAAGGGGTACAGCGATGAGTGAAGCGAAAAGAGCTGGAGATGGGCCGATTAAGGCGGAATTAGAAGAGGGCGAGACCTACGCCTTTTGTACCTGCGGGGAATCGGCCAATCAGCCGTTTTGCGATGGTTCCCACAAAGGGACGGAGTTTCGCCCCCAGATTTTTAAGGCCGAGAAGAGTGGAGCCCATTTCCTTTGCGCCTGCAAAGGCACAGGGAACGCCCCCTTCTGCGACGGGAGCCATAGCAAGTAGAATGTAGCAGCCCTTCTCTTTAGGCCGCGTCAAAGTGATAAGGCTCCTGTTAACGCGGGCTTGAAGCTCCGCGATACTTATCCAAATTCCGGTCGTTCCCTTCCGTTTAATTAGGTTGCGGTCGCTAAACGGCCTGTTATGGCTTACCGCCGATTTTAAGCCATGAAGTCATTCTACATTACGACAGCGATCGATTACGCTAACGGTAAACCACATCTGGGACACGCTTATGAAAAAGTGCTAACGGATGTTGTGGCGCGTTTTCGTCGTTTGATGGGCGATGACGTTTATTTCCTCACAGGCCTAGATGAACACGGGCAAAAGGTACAGCAATCCGCTCAGGCTCGGGGCATAGAGCCGATTGAGTTGTGCGATGAAGCGGCAGAAGATTTCAAAGGGCTTTGCGCTAATCTGAATGTATCCAATGACGACTACATTCGGACAACAGAAGATCGCCACAAGGATGTGGTTCGCTCGATCCTGCAGAAGTTGTATGATCAGGGAGACATCTACAAAGCGGACTACCACGGATACTATAGCCGTCGGGCTGAACAGTTTCTCCAGGAAAAAGATAAGGATGAGAATGGGGAGTGGCCTGAAATATTCGGCGATGTTGAGGAGATAACGGAAAGCAACTACTTCTTTAAACTAAGCCAGCACCAGGATTGGCTAGTAGAGCATCTCAAGACGAATGAGACCTTCATTTTTCCCCGATTTCGGACCAAGCAGGTTCTCGAATTCCTGAAGGAACCGATCAACGATTTATGCATTTCCCGTCCTAAAGAGCGTTTGGAGTGGGGGATCCCGTTGCCGTTTGACGAAGATTATGTGACTTACGTTTGGTTCGACGCGCTAGTGAACTACGTATCCGCTATTGGATACGGCACAGATGGGTTCGAGGATCGGTGGCCCGTGGACTTTCACGTTATCGGCAAAGACATTCTCGTGCCGCCGCACGCAGTCTATTGGCCTATTATGCTGAAAGCGGCTGGGATAGCGCTTCCCAAGAGTTTGCTAGTCCATGGCTGGTGGCTGAAATCTGGCGCGAAAATGTCTAAAAGCACGGGCACGGTAATCGATCCCTTGGATTTGGTAGATCTTTACGGATCCGACGCGTTTCGGTATTTTGTTATGCGGGAGATGAATGTTGGACAGGACAGCGAGTTTTCAGAGGAGCGATACCTTGTCCGCTATAATTCCGATTTAGCTAATGATCTCGGAAACTTGCTTAGCCGTGTATTGACCATGTTGAATCGCGGGCTCGGCGGTGTCATTCCATCGCCCGAGGTTGAGGAAGAGTTGGAAACCGAGCTGTGGAAGCTATGGAACAAGACCCGTGAAGAGACTCTCGAACTCTACAGTGGTTTTCAGTTTCACACCGGATTGGAAAAGGCGTTTCACTTCATTGGCTCGATCAACCGCTATGCTGAGCAGCGGGCTCCGTGGAAACTGGCAAAGTCGGAAGTTGAAGCGGATAAGAAGTTGTTGAATACAACGCTTTTCGTGATGGCGGAAGCGCTCCGATTGGCGGTAGGGCTGGTCGAGCCTGTTATGCCGGAAACGAAAGAAAAGGTCTACACCCTCCTAGGGTATGAAAGCGATGCCGAATGGGAATCTCGCCTTGTTCGGACAGAGGATCTTGCAGGCAATATTGTTGGCGGAAAGACGATTCTATTTCCAAAGCCGCAAACTGACTCCTGAGTTTGGCGATCCGTGGATACGTTTCCGTTAGATCTTTCGGCGTCACCAACCGAGGAAGCCTTAGGAGCTTTCCTGGAGGGAATCCAGGGCAAAGCGGAATCGCTAGGCCATGGTCAGCTTGTCAGTATATCGATAGAATCGAAAGCTCTGGATCCGCTAGCGGTTCTCGAATCGATTTATGAGCCCGGCGAGCTGCACTTCTATATGGAACGGCGCTCGGATGGATTGGCCCTAGCCGGGGCAGAGGAAGCTCTTGCCTTGAAGGCTAAGGAAGGAAATCGATTCGAGAATGCCAGGGAGTTTATCGAGGACACCCTGGCGAATGCGAGCGCCGTCGGAGATTCGAGCCTGCCTTTCTTTGGACCGCATTTCTTTTGTGGATTCACCTTCTTCGAGGAGCGAGAAGAGGGAAGCCCATTCGAACCGGCCACCGTTTTCGTGCCTAAATGGCAGGTGTCTATGGTGTCAGGCAAGTGCGTAGCAACGGCGAACGCCTATATTGATGGAGGTAGCGATATCGACTCTATCAAAAAACGTATATGGAATGCCAATACAAAGTTCAATACCTTTGATTATCGCCCGAATGGCGCTAGGCAAGAGGAGGCGGATCGACCGAAGTGGCATGTGGAAGGCGATGAAAGAGGAAATAGCGACGACGCTTTCATTGAAGCGGTGGGGCAGGCGTTGACGGAAATCCGCGAAGGGGCGTTTGAGAAGATCGTTTTGGCCCGATCCAAAAATTTTCGGGCAAACCAGGAATTTCATCCGCTGGAAATTCTTAATGGATTGCGTGAGCAGTATCCCGATTGCTATGCGTTCTCTTTCGCTAACGGCGAGGGGCAGAGCTTCATAGGGGCTAGTCCTGAACGTCTCGCCAAGTTGGAGGGCAATGTATTGAAAGTAGACGCCCTAGCTGGTTCAGCCCCGCGCGGGTCGACGGCCACGGAAGATGCCAGATTAGGCAGCCAGTTGCTCAGCAGCGAAAAGGATCAGCGCGAACACCAAGTCGTTGTCGATTCCATACGACGCCGTTTGCATAATCTGGGGATTGAAGCTGCGATTTCAGGTCGGCCGGTTTTGAAACGGTTAAGCAACGTCCAGCATCTGTACAACGAGATAAGCGCTGATGTTTCGGAAAATCTGGATGTTGTACAATTGCTCAAAGAACTGCATCCATCGCCCGCGGTCGGTGGTTCGCCTAGGTCTGCTGCCTGTCAGCGGATAAAGCACTACGAGAATTTCGACCGCGGATTATATGCGGGTCCTATCGGATGGGTTAACAGCTCGTTTGAGGGCGAATTCCTAGTGGGGATCCGTTCGGCGCTGGTAGACGAGGATCTCGCTTCGCTCTACGCGGGAGTCGGCATTGTGAAGGGTTCTGTGCCAGAAAACGAGGCTGTTGAAACGGACTTGAAGTTTAGGGCATTGCTGGAAAGTCTCCTTTAGATGCCTGAAGACTCGGCCTACCTAAACCACGTCTGGTCGCGAACGATCGTCGAGACTCTGCTCGCCAAAGGTTTGCGGTATGCTGTCATTTGTCCTGGATCGCGCAGTTCGCCTCTTACCTTGGCGTTTGCCCGTACCCTCGGGATCGAATCGATTCCCGTTTTGGATGAACGCTCAGCAGGTTTTTTTGCCTTGGGGATGGCAAAACGCGAGGGCAAACCGGTGGCTATTGTATGCACCTCGGGCACGGCCGCGGTTAATCTGTATCCAGCAGTTGTGGAAGCGAAGGAGTGTGGTGTTCCGTTGATCGTGCTCACGGCGGATCGGCCACATGAGCTTAGGGATTGCCGGGCTGGACAGACCATCGATCAAGTGAAGCTTTACGGTTCCTGTCCGGTTCATCAGTTGGAATTTTCGACTCCACGGGATAGCGAGGAAAGCTTGCGCTATGCGTGTTCGTCGATGGCTACACTTTGGGAGCGTTCAATGGGTCCGCGAATGGGTCCTGTTCATGCGAACTTGCCGTTCAGAGAGCCATTGGTTTCCGAGAAAACTATCGAAGGAGCCGAAGCGAATCCCTTGTCCGATTGGATCGAAAAGCATGCTCGGCTTTCCGAATACGCAGTTCCGCCACTGCAATCGGCAATTGATCTCGAAGAGTTTGCCGATTCCCGGAAGGGCGTGATCCTGATAGGGAGTCCTTTGTCTCCTGTATCAAAAGAATGGATAAAAAACGTAGCAGAATTTACGAGCCGATTGAATTGGCCGGTGCTGGCTGACGCTCTTAGTCCGATTCGAAACTATGCGGAGAGTTTTCCGAATTTGATTTGCGGCTACAATTACATATGCGGGGCGATGGAGATTGATTCGGAGCTAGCGCCGAATCGGGCGATTGTCATTGGCGATCTACCGATAGGGAAGCGCCTTCGGACCTGGTTTAAAGCTTCGACTATGGAGGCAGTGTTTCTAACTCCTTTTCCGGGCGATTTCGATGCCGGGCATAATCTGAGTGTCAGCCGTTGTTTCGATTTCAGCATGGGAATTCCTAAGTGCCAGGATAGGGACGACAGCTCATTTGCCGATCTCTGGCTCGACAAAGAACAAATCGCGAAAGCGGAAACTGGCCTGATGTTGGAGTCTTGCGATTCTCTTTTCGAAGGAGCGGTAGCGACGGTTCTTTCTCGGGAGATTGAAAAGGATGCAGCTGTATTTGTATCCAATAGTCTGCCGCCCAGAGACATGGAATTTTATTGGGAGCCGAATAATTCGCGAGCCCAGATATATTCTTCGCGTGGCGCCAATGGAATCGATGGCATTCTCTCTACGGCATTGGGCGTGGCTCATCGCGGAGCGCCAACCTATTTGGTAACTGGCGATTTGGCCCTATTGCATGACACCAATGGAGCTTTGATAGCCCGGGAGCTCAAAGGAGCGATCACTATCATTCTCCTAAATAATCAGGGGGGCGGAATTTTTGACATGCTGCCAGTTTCCCAATTCGAGGATGAATTCGAGCGGTTTTTCGCTACCGACCAGCAAATTGAATTCCGAGACTGGGCCCGAACGTATCAGATCTCCCATACCCATGCAGACACGCTGTCAGACTTTCGTGAGTGCCTAAAAAGCGAACATAAAGAGGGAGTGCGCATAATTGAGCTCCGATTCGATAGGAAAAGGGATGCTCTGCGAAGGAAGCAGTGGTTCCGAGACATTGTGGATATGCTGGGCTCCGCTTAGCTGTTTTAGTTCTCTAGCATTTCAGCGATTAACCCAGCTCTGAGGTTGTAGCGGGTAAATCTGGCCACATCGCACTTCAAGTTTTCTAGAGCGGTTCTAATTATGGTGGCGGCAGTC
This sequence comes from Opitutaceae bacterium, assembly GCA_002694885.1. Classification (GTDB taxonomy): domain Bacteria; phylum Verrucomicrobiota; class Verrucomicrobiia; order Opitutales; family Opitutaceae; genus Pelagisphaera. The sequence continues at coordinate 11,393 of NZNM01000034.1, forward strand.
GGAAAAATATCGGCCCGTTCTCTCGGTATTCCTAAACGCGTCACCCGATCTTCCAGGTTAGCTGAACAGATTTCCTGACAGAGTGACTGAAGGTCGGAAATAGTTGCCGAGGCAGAATTGCTTCGACTGAAAAGCAAAGCGTCCAGGATCGAAGAAGCGCCTCCCGTCAGCACGGCAGTTGTGATTCCTGAATGGTCTCTAGCAGAGGAGTGGGACAGCGTTTGAGTGACGTGTTCTTCGATAGATCTCTCGTCATTCGGGGATAGGGGTAGCGCACGATTCTCTATGTATGAGGAAGCTAGCCTTACCGCTCCGAGATTGAAGCTCTGGTGCGCTTTTTGAACCCTATTCTCAAATTGGATACATTCCATAGAGCCGCCCCCGAGATCGATCAAAATGAAGTTGCCCAAATCGAATAGATCCGGATCTTGCAAGGCTCCCTTGCCGATCAGCCGGGCTTCGTCGTCGCCGCTTAGAATATCGATACCGATTCCTGTCCTATCCAGTATAGCCGTCGCGAATTCGGTTTGATTGGCGGCATCGCGAACCGCGCTGGTAGCCACGATCTTTAGCTCAGCCAGGTTGTATGGCCTAGCTATTTGGTGGAGTCTCGCGATGGCCTTAGCTCCCTTCTCGATATCGGCCTCTAGGATTCGAGGAGGCTTCAATGTCATTCCTTCTCCGATACGTTTTTCTTCGACCTCAAAACGAATTTGATCGAATCTTCCGGTTTGATTGCTTTCGCCAATAAGCAATTTGATGGAATTGCTACCAATGTCTATTATGCCTATCTGCATCGATGGTTATCAACTAGACCTTCGTTCAAGAGTATGTTTGAGGGTTGAGTCTAAAGTGAATGGCCAATGGTAGGGCTGACCATCCTTAGTCAGCCAAAATGGAATAGTTCCTCTGGCTCGGCTGACTAAGGATAGTCAGCCCTACCATAAATAATCTGGAAAGTGTTTTGTTGGATAGTTTCTAAAGTCATCTAACGGACAAGCATCATCAGAGTATCTGTTTCAAATCCGTATAAAGATTCTCCGATCAGAGGGTGAAACTCCCGGGGGCAATCACTATGGTGAACTCGCCTTTCTTGCTAGACTGCTCAAACACGGGGGCCAATTCGCCCAGGCTAGCCGTATGGATCGATTCATAGCGCTTTGTAATTTCTCGGCCGATACAAATGAACCGATCTGGACCGAGTATTTCCAGCATTTCCGAGAACAGCTTCTCAATGCGATGGCAGGATTCGTAGATGATAATCGAATGATCGAATTCCTTATTCGACTCTAGAAATCGCCTCCGGGCGGCGCTTTTCGGAGGCAGAAAGCCGACAAACAAAAATCGATCGGAAGGAAGCCCGCTTA
>NZNM01000035.1 GCA_002694885.1 Opitutaceae bacterium
GCGTGGTCCAATCGGGACGATACACATCCTCTTTGACCCGAGTCCCATGAAAGTCGCCGTAGGGAAATCCATTTATGGTGAAGACGTAGCACTGACGATCATCGAGCCACTTCTGGAAGGCCTTGAGCGCAGTCGGATCTGACAGTTCCGCAGCCGCAGACGCGCTCAAGCGCAACCCGATGGCATAAGGGTCCTTTGGGCAAACCTGCTCCCTTACCCGCATCGTGTAACGATCCAGCGACTCGATGGTTTCGCTCCAAGAGCTACCGCGATGTATGTTCGTGCAATAGGCCAGGTGACAGTCGTTTTTAAGCTTCATTCGAAAAGCGATATACGGGGCTTACGTAAAGGTTGGGAAAATGGCGCTCTAAGGCTATGTGGCAACTGGAAATCTAAGAGATGCCGCGTTGAGCGTTTTGGTCAGGTAGCGGTCGATCTCACGCCTACGCTTCGCTCCAGCGGCGCAAGCCGAGCGACCATTCCGAAAAAGTAGAACAGGCATCCTGCCTGTTTGCAGCGATTAGATCACAGGCTAGAAGCCTATGCTACCTTTTGCGGAGGTTCGGAGATCGCCCGCTACCTGATTCCAGAAACGACGTCCCGCTGCTTTTAAGGCCGCAGACCTTATTCGGTAGGGCTGACTATCCTAGTTAGCCGACCTCTGGAACTACTTCGGCTGCTTGGGGACAAGCAGCCCTACCTTAACCTCTAATTGTCGTTCCTACCTCAGCTTAAAATTGGGGCACTGGCTGAGAAATTCCACGGGATTGCGATAGAATACGCGATCGATTATATCGTCGTCATAGCCGCGCCTCCGCATCTCCAGAGCCGCGTAAGGTACCGCCAGTGGCACACTGACGCCCCAGTCGCAAGCGGAATTCATCCACAATCGCTCGGAACCGAAATTCTCTAGTATATCTATGGCTCGCGCTGACGTGCATTTAGACTCTGGATACAAAGTCAACCCTCCCCAAAAACCAGCGTCAATAACGTACTTGGCGGTATGCTCCTCGACGTGGTCAATCAGCACGCGTCCAGGATCGATACGGGAATCGGACTTAATCAAATCGACGATCAGCTTAGTGCCTTTCCGCTTGTCCTCCAAGTGAGGCGTATGAACGAGGATGAGCTGATTGTTCTCGGCCGCTAGATTCACATGCTTCTCCAGCACGTTCATTTCGTTGCGGCTATTCTTGTTTAGGCCAATCTCCCCAATCCCCAGCACGGTATCGTTTTTCAGGAATTCCGGGATCAAGGCAATCACCTCGTCCGCTAGCTTGATGTCTTCCGCCTCTTTCGGATTGATACACAACCAGCAGTAATGCGGCAGCCCAAACTTGGCCGCACGCTTTGGCTCGTAATCCGTCAGTTGGCAAAAATAGTCATAGAATCCGTTCGCGGAACTTCGGTCGAACCCGGCCCAGAAGGCTGGTTCGCAAACGGCTTTACAGCCAGCCGTCACCATAGCGACGTAATCGTCAGTCGTCCGGCTGACCATGTGGGCATGCGGTTCGATGTATCTCATTGCGGTTTATCGGGCCAGGCTCCACACGCCGCTTTTGTCGTAGCGACCGGGATGAGCTCATCGGTCGGATCGCTAAACGACATGAGAACGTCTTGCGCTCTATTCTCCGAATCCAACGCCTTTAAGGCATCCTTGAAGGCCTTGTATCTAAAATCTTCTGTATAACCGTCGCGCTCTACGCGATCCATGAAGGCGGCGATGTCTATCAATTTCGCCCGAGCCTCCATGAAATAAAGGTCGACAGTATTCTGTTTATCTTTGGGTTCCATCACGAGGTATCCGCTATACTTCCCATTCTGACTCAACGAGTTCCCGACGCGAGAAAATTTTCTGCGTTCCGCAATGCAGGAGATATTCTTAACTAGGGGTTAAGGGCCTGTTTCTGAATTCGAAGTTGCGTTGCTGAAAGAAAATTCGAGCCGTTCATTTTCAAGAGCAATGAAGCTGCTCATGATCCAAATCGCTCCAGCCGCGGGCTGTCTCTGAGGAGATCCCCTGCTTTAAGCAATAGCTCCTCAAGGAGCGACGAGCTGATTGACCGTGTAATAAGCCTTGGCCGCTATCACTCGGCGACCTTTAAGACTGCGGACTCCCGACACCTCGAATTCGTACACCTTATCCGTCTTCAAGTTCACTTTGACGGAAATCGTTTTCCCATCCACAAGCATCTGAGCCGATTGAACAGGCACGTTTTCCAAATCCGATTTAGGAGCCCCGTTATCACGGGTATACGGGTAGTGATGGCGTTCCACCAAAATCGTATCCAGATTTACCTGTATCGGATCGATCAATTCAGTAAAGCTGATATTAAATCCAGTATCCGTCAGCTTGATATCATGAATCTCGAATGGAGTCGCTCCATACCGGGTCACTTTCTCCAGTCCAAAAAGCTCGCCGCCTTTGGCATTCCAGCCACGAGCCGTTTGCCCCACCCATAGCGCTCCGGATGGATCGAAACAGAGTCTGATCGCCCCACTGCGAAAACCGTCTAGGAAATTGACGACCATGCCCTGGTACACTCCGTTCACCTTTTGCAAAGAAATCCGGAAAATCCGCGATTGGGTCTGATCTCCAACAAAGATCTGCCCTCCGAAGGGCCCAAACTTGCCCTCAGTCGTATCCCAAACCGGGTTTCCTGGCGAGTTGGCAACTTCTACTTGAGGTATCCAGACCACCGGTCGCTCACGAAATTGGTCGAAATAGTCCTCGCTTCCCGTACGGATTTCCTCGAGAGAAAATCCCGGATTATCTCGAAACGATACAGGATGGCCAAAAAATCGGTCTGGCTTCAGGAGGTGCATCTTAGAGGTAGCTACCCAATCGCCTTGGTTATCGATGTAGAATATTTCTCCCTCGGGACTGATTCCGATACCAACCGGGGAGCGTAGTCCCATCGCATATGGCTCGAACTTGCCTTGGGGACTCACTCGGTAGGCCCAACTTCCTCGGCAGGCGCTTTTCGTCCATCCAAATTTACGCTTATCTCGTGTTTGAACACCTGGGAAACCAACAATTGAGACAGGCCCGAATCTGGAGCCACCAACTCGCCTTCGAATACCATGGCGAATGTATCGGATTCGGGAATACTCGTGTCGATATAGCCATTCGGAAGACGCCCTTCGCTGATTGGAGCTACCTGGGCTAGAGCTTACCAACTAGATGCTTCCGCAGGAGCAGGGAAGACTTGGTGCTGCAATTCTCGAAATCCAACTCGTTCCGAAAGCAGAAAGGCCACGACATTGGCCAACGTAGACTCATTGTAAACCGCTTCAAATGCGACCATTCCCTTTTCCGGGAAACCTTTAGCGATCCTCTTGAGTATCGAACTGGGCTCACTCCCATGAATCCACTCTCCGTCTCGCAAATCGAATCCTGTGCCTCCTTCGAGCCGATGGCCATGACAGCTGAAACAAACGGTTTGATAAATCTCCTCTCCCAATCTCACCGCTACTGGATCTTCGCTCAATTCCTGCAGGGTCACGTCATCCATCTCCGCCCAAAGCGTCGAGTAATAGCGACGCGCTATTGATACGGACTGTCTTTGGGCGAAACACTGCTCTGTTTGGATACTTGCGAGGAATCGCTTCGCAATGAATCACCTCTATCCGGCTTCAAATTAACGATCCCTTTAGACGGAAAATTCTGCCAATAGCGCCAGCGATTCTTCTTTGATTAGAAACGGATAACAACAATGATGACTTGATTATGAATGTTAACGGCACGCCTTACCGTACCATCTGGCTCAAATCCGACGATCCCGATACGGTCCAATTAATCGACCAGAGGAACCTGCCGCACGAGTTCAACATCGAGGATATCCGCTCGGTCGATTCCATGGCCCGAGCTATTCAAGAAATGCATGTTCGCGGAGCTGGCCTTATCGGGGCAGCCGCTGGATATGGAATGTATCTGGCAACACTAGAAGCATCTAGATCCTCATCCTTTCTGGATTCAATAGCTTCGGCCTACGAAACCCTGAAAGCGACACGCCCCACGGCTGTGAATCTGGTTTGGGCTCTGGATCGGCAAATGAAAGCTATCAACGGGGAGAACGGAGAAGATGCTCAGGTAGAGATAGCTAGAAAAACGGCTCAGGAGATCGCCGACGAGGATGCGGCCTATTGTCGACGGATCGGCGAGCACGGCCTGCAGCTCTTTCGTGAAATCGCTACCAAGAAGCCGGGAGAACCGATCAATATCTTGACCCACTGCAACGCAGGTTGGCTTGCGTTCGTGGATTACGGATCCGCTTCCGCGCCAATATACGCCGCTCACGATGCAGGTTTGCCCGTCCACGTTTACGTTGACGAAACGCGCCCTCGCAATCAAGGCGCTCGCCTGACGGCCTGGGAACTCGGCCAGCATGGCGTTCCTCATACGATCATCGCAGACAACGTCGGCGGACACTTGATGCAGCATGGCCTTGTCGATCTCGTTCTAACAGGCACGGATCGCACTGCCGTTTCCGGTGACGTCGCCAACAAAATTGGTACCTATTTGAAAGCGCTCGCCGCCAAGGACAATAATGTCCCCTTCTACGTGGCTCTTCCTTCTTCGACTTTCGATTGGACGATCCGTGACGGGGTGAAGGACATTCCCATCGAGCAGCGTGGCGGCGAGGAAGTGAGCTTCGCCCAAGGCTTTTGCGATGGGCAGGTTAAGCGAGTAAGGCTTTCGCCAAAAACGTCTCCAGCCGCCAACTACGCGTTCGACGTCACCCCGGCACGACTCATCACAGGCCTAATAACCGAACGCGGCATCTGCCAAGCCAACGAGAAATCAATTCGGGAATTGTTTCCGGAGAAGAATTGAAGAAGGCGGAATTCGGCACGTTCGCCGAATGGTAGGGCTGACTGTCCCCAGTCAGCCGAATCTGTCTTCCATCGCCTGCACGAGGACAGTCAGCCTTACCCGATTTCGACTATTTGGGTTTGATGGAGGACTGAGCCAGTCCTCTCTACCTTAAAAAGGTTCTAAGAGTTGGGTAGGATCGGACTCACTCCCCAGTCCAACTAAAACGCTATCCTCCTTCCCCGCTCCAATTTAACATTGTCGGGCCACCCTTCTCAACCCAAGGTCTGATTTCTCCCTAGTCTAAACTACACTCGATTTTCACCATTCCCTTTTTTCCCACATGGGCACATTCCTTTCCTTTCTTTTCTTCACAGGCCTAGTCGGATTGATAACTTATCTCCGCACGCGACGCGACAATCTCCACTCCTCCAAAGGTTACTTCCTGGCCGGCAATAGCCTAAATGGCTGGGTCATTGCGGGATCGCTTATGCTGACCAACCTCAGTGCCGCCAACTTCACCGGCATGACCGGCAACGTCTACAAGGGGAATCTCTCGCCCATTGCCTGGACCGCCACCGTCATTCCGGTTCTCATCTACTTTTGCGCCTACCTTTTGCCTACGTTCCTACGCGGCGGCTTCACCACTATCCCCGAGTTCCTAGAAAATCGCTTCAGTCCCACTACACGGCGGATTGTGGCCATCATGTTCTTGTTCTCCTACATTGCCAGTGGGATGCCCGTCGCGCTATACGGGGGATCGATTGCTATCAACCAATTATTTGGCGTCCCTGAGGCCTTTGGCATCACGCCGGAAGTCTCCATATGGATCGTCGTTTGGGGTTTGGGAATTATCGGCAGTATCTACGCCCTTTTCGGTGGCCTGAAAGGAGTGGCCGTTTCCGATACTCTCAATGGAGTTGGCCTACTCATTGGCGGAGCCCTCGTGTTCATCATAGGCGTTTACCAAGTGGGCGAACAAGACTTCATAGCCGGAGCTAAAACCATAATGACGAAAAACACGGAGATCCTGGACGCTATTGGCGACGTGACCGATGGCATTCCATTTTCGGTGCTGTTCACGGGTATGCTTCTTCACAACCTCTTCTTCTGGAGCACGAATCAGTTCATTATCCAGCGCACCTTAGGGGCTCGGAGCCTGAAGGAAGGGCAAAAGGGCGTCATGCTTGCCTCATTCTTCAAGATTCTGAACATCTTCTATATCGCCATGCCTGGAGTCATCGCGCTGCATTTGTACGGGCCGGGCCATTTCGAGAATCCGGACTGGGTCTATCCCACCCTGATCAGCGACATCATGCCCACCTTCATGGTCGGCTTTTTCGCAGCGGTCATTTTCGGCACCGTCCTCAGCACTTTCAACTCCGTGCTCAATAGTAGCGTCACCATCTTTGCTCTCGACATCTACAAGCCCCTTTTCGGCAAAGATCTCGATGACGACACCATCATCCAGCGGAGCAAGAAAATCGGCGTGGCAATGGCGGTCATAACGATGACCATCGCCCCGTTCATCATGTACTTTCCAGACGGAATTTTCACTTTCATGGTTAAGGTAGACAGCCTATTCGGAGCGCCCATCCTCATGGTCCTGCTGCTCGGCTACTTCTCCCGAAAAACACCGCCCTTCGCCGCTAACATTTGCCTTGGACTCTTCCTCGCCGTCTACGGAGCTTTTATGTTCTTCATTCCCGTGGATATGCACTACCTTCACTACATGGCCATTCTCTTCCTTGTATTCATTTCTTTGGCCCTTCTAATTGGACGCATCAAACCAGAAACGAAGCCCGAATTCCGGAATGCCGGGCCGGAAGGCGTTGACGTCACTCCCTGGAAGCATTTTAAATCGATATCCATCATTGCCACACTGGTCATGATCGGCGCCTACATTCTCCTTTCCCCGATGGGCCTCGTCGAGGCCGAGCGGGAAAAAACCACAGAATATGGATACATTGCAATGGGCATCGTTATCGCCTTTCTGGTATTGGTCTTGCCGATCCTTAGGCAACGAAAACGAACCCCTCCAATATCGGATAGCCCAGCGTCCTAGCTAAAAACAAATTCATGCAACTCGAATCCAACCCGAGAAATCGTCTCACAAATTCTCGCTTTTATTAGAATCATACTTATGCATCTAAACTATGAAAAAGAGTCGCTCATTAAATCGACGCGAGTTGCTTAAGCGGGGGGCCGCAGGAATCGTGGCTGGAGCTGCAGCAGGCACTGGTTTGAATGCTCAAAATGAGACGGCAACTAAGGTCGTTTCGAATGGTCGCATTCGCCAATCGATCATGGGTTGGTGTTTCCGGGATCACATGGATGCCTTGACCTTGGCAGGCCATTGTAAGGAGATCGGTCTTGTGGCGTTGGAGGGAATTTCCGCCGAGCACTATCCAGCCATCATGGAAATGGGCTTGGAGGTATCGCTCGTATCCGGCAATCACGGATTCGCCAGAGGGCCCTGCAATCCTGAGTATCACGATCTGGTCATCAAGGGGCTCATCGAGGGCATCGATTTAGCTAAGGAAGTGGGCTGCCAGAATGTGATCACCTTCACGGGCATGCGTTTCGATGGCATGGACGATGAAAAAGCTGCCCAGCGCTGTATCGAAACTTGGAAAGAAGTTCTACCCCACGCGGAGAAGCAAGGCGTGACCCTCGTGCTCGAACATCTGAACTCGCGCGACGATACCCATCCGATGAAAGGGCATCCAGGATACTTCGGCGACGATTTCGATTTCTGTGTCGACCTGATCAAACGGGTTGGATCCGACAATTTCAAACTGCTCTTCGACATCTATCACGTGTCAGTCATGAACGGCGACATTATCCGACGTATTCGCCAGTACCACCAATACGTCGCTCACTATCACACCGCGGGCAATCCTGGGCGCGGCGAACTCGACGACACCCAGGAAATCAATTATCCACCTATTCTAGAAGAGATACTGAAAACTGGATACACTGGATATGTAGCCCAAGAATTCATCCCTACCTGGGATGATCCGATCGCAGGCCTGCGTCACGCCGCCGAGCTCTGCGATGTATAGTTCAAAGTCTGCAGGTACGGTCCCGCTAAATTTTCATCCTTACGCCTTCATCTTTCAGCCTTATTCAATCTCACCATTCCCGACGCTTTAACAATTCCTGAGCGCTGCGGCGCGATTCTTCTACCGAAAGCAACGCTTTTTCCGCAGGGCGTCCTGCCGCTGCACATATTCGAGCCGCGTTATCAACAGATGCTGGATGACGCCCTTGAGTCGCACTGCATGATATGCGTGGGTACATTGACTCAAAACGAGACCGACGATCCTACTGAATGTACGGCAAAAACGGGTACGATAGGATTAATACGCGTATCCAAGGAGCAGGAGGATGGGCGATCCAATCTGATTTTGCACGGCATACTGCGAGTGGATTTCAACAACTGGCTGGAGGAAAATGAGTATCCTTATGCGGAGATTGAACCGAGCCCATCAATACCCATTCCCGACGATGAGATCGATCAGGTTAAGGCCGCTCTACAGGACACTCTCTATTTGGCTTTGAAGCATTTTCCCGATGCGATCGTCGAACGCATCAAGAAGTCGCTCGCCCAGGTCGACTCCAGCTCTTCCGCCCTCGCGGATGTAGTTGCCCAGCAATTCGTGGTCGATCCAGACAAACGAAGACAACTTCTCGAAGAGCCAGATGTTAAGAAGCGCTTCGAAATGCTGACTCGGGAAATTGGACAGGCGGATTGGGGAAGCAGTAACTAACTTTTTGGGGTTTGAATTAATAACAACGCTCCCTCCGGTCTCTCGATCCGCTTCAAGCGGAGCAGGATCCCCGGTAGAAGTAGAACAGGCATCTTGCCTGTTTAGGCCCAGGCCAGTCGTCCTCCCTCGGTCATGCCTATGCGTCAACTTACCGAGTTTTCACTCAAATAGACGCGTCGGGACGTCGCGTTCCACCCTTGAGGACGATGCAAGACGGTGGAGCTCGACCTCCAGGCGAGCTTAAATTGACGCCAATGTGCAGTTGCGGGGTCAGCGAATCTCATGTTAGCAGTATACATTCTCGGCTGCTTAGGGACAAGCAGCCCTACCATTGGTAGTAGGGTGGAGTTTTCGCCCCGAGGTATCGGGGCTCCTACATTCGAATCTTGCAGAAGCGACGGAGGACCGAGCCGATCCTCAATACCCTGAAGTAACCGGTACTGCAAAATTTGAGAGTGTAATTGCGCAGTTTGGCCAAATCTGCTAGCAGTATAATTCTCGGCATGTAAGCGGATGAGCCATTGTCCGAATCAACCTAAATCTAAGGAATATTTCTCATGACAAACGACCCCCTAAATCGACGGAACTTCATCAAAACTACGGGAGCGGCCAGTGTGGCATCGCTTTTAGTCGGCGCCCAAAACCTGCATGCGGGCGGCGCCAACGATAAGATCAAAATCGGCCTAATCGGACTCGGTGGCCGTGGATGCGGAGCTGGGATTATCGACTGCGCGGAAGCGGATTCCAATATCGAGCTTGTCGCCATGGGCGATCTCTTCCCGGATCATTTGGAAGCTGCCAAAGAGCGGATCAAGGCCAACATGGCCCGCCGAAATCTGCCCTTTAACGACATTTACAAGGTCACTCCGGATACCATGTTTTCCGGTTTCGATGCCTACCAAAAGGTCATCGCTTGCGACGTCGATCTCATCATCCTGACCACACCTCCAGTTTTCCGACCCTTACACTTCCGGGCTGCGGTGGAAGCGGGCAAACACGTATTTATCGAAAAGCCGGTGGCAGTAGATCCAGTCGGCGTTCGGCATATCATCGAAACCTCAGAGATGGCGGAGAAGAAAGGTCTGACCGTTGTCGCCGGCACTCAAATGCGCCGCGCTCGCCACATCATGGCTGGCATCGAGGAAATCCACAGTGGGGCGATGGGCGATCTACTTTCAGGACAATCCACCCGTATCGGAGGAGCCTTGTCCAACTGGCGTTCAACGGAAGCGATTCGGGATCGCAGCTGGTCTGACATGGAATGGCAACTACGCCGTTGGCTATTCACCACTTGGGGATCTGGAGACTTCATTGTCGAGCAGCACGTGCACAATCTCGACCTCGTCGATTGGGTAATGGGCTCCCACCCGATTAAGGCCATTGGAACCGGTGGACGTCAAAACCGTACGGATTCCATCTACCCGAATGTATGGGACCACATTTCGGTCGAATACGAATATCCCAATGGAGCTCGGGTAACCCATATAGGTTCGCAAATGGATGGGGTTAGTTCGCGCAATGACATGCGCATCGACGGCACCGAAGGCCGGCTCTTCCTCAGTTTCGCCAAGGTCAGCATCGAGGGCAAAAAGCCATTCAACTACGAAGGGCCGCGTCCCAATCCTGCCGTAGTTGAGCACAAGGATACGCTCGATGCTATCCGATCCGGCAATACGATCAACGAAGGCAAGCGCATCGCCCAGAGCACGATGACCGCTCTTCTCGGCAGAATGGCCGCTTATACCGGACGAACACTGAGCTGGGATTGGGCCATGCAAGCCTCCAAGCTAGATTTGACTCCTAAGGAGTGGAAGTTTGGAGATCTGGCGATCGATCCGGTGGCCGTGCCGGGACAGACAGATCTGGTTTAGGGAAGCGATCGAAGATTTTATTTCCGCGATTATCTGTTGGTAGGATTTTTTATCCTTAAACAAACGTGAAAGGTCTACGCGGCTGCTTAAGGATAAGCAGCCCTACCTAAATCGCGGCGTAAAGCCGCTCCTACAAAAAACCTGAAAGAGCGGCTCAACACCGCGAAAAAGTATAGGTGTTGCAGGACCCTCTACTACGCCCGGATGCGGTCGATGCCCGTATGATCGCGAGCGGTGGGTCCTAGACAACCGGATACATCCATACTGTCCAATATCGTATTGTAAACATCAATACTTTCAGCGCCAACGTCCATGATCTTTCCGGTCTTGAATCGGCCGTTGGCACCGGTGATGGCATGGAACACGCCCGACAATTCTCGTTTCACGTCCGAGTGCCGGCCATCGCCAGATTCGGTCGAAACGGTGAACAAAGAATTTTCAAGGATGCTCTTTCCGTTGGCCTCCATGGAATTTTCATCATCCAGGCGCTTTAGAAAATAGGCCACTTCCCGCATTTTCATGTGGGCGTGAGCTCGCAGAGCTTCGTTCTCCTTATCCTCATTGAACTGATGCCACCATTCGTGACTGCATCCTTTGGACCCAGTAGCGTCGTGTTGCGCGGCATCGTCGAACTCGAAAATCTTGCGGCCTTCGAAAACATAGTCGCCTTTGACCCGCAAGCGTTCACCTGCCGCGAGGAAAGTAATCGATCCAAAGCGGGCTTTATCCATCTGAATAGCCAAAGCGTATAGGTCGGACATCAAACGCCATTCGTTGGTGAGATCGTCCAGAATCATGTCGATTCCTTCGCCACCAGGATCAGCAACCCCACCGTGAGCGATATTCGACGCTGGCGGCATTTTCGGCCCGTTTCCAGAGGCATCCTGCATGGAGAAGGCTCGTTGTTCGAACTCGCGAATGCGATCGAGGTGCTCGGCGACGCGCCCCTTGGATACTGAACCAAGCGGAGATCGGTTACCGGTGTAATATTTGTACTGCCCCACCACGGAATCGAGCACGCTGCGCTTCAAATGCCGCTCGCGAGCGCTAGACTCATCCAAAAAGGAAACGGACCCGAATACCCGCTCAAAGAGATCCCGCGGCTTTTCTTGCATCGTACCCGCAACGGTGCCGTCCGGATTGTAGCTGTGAACGTAGCGACTTACGCGACTACGCCTGAAAAACGTTCCACCAAGTAAGGTAGGGACCATTCCATCCGGTAGCCCATTGGGATAGTGGGCTCGTCGAATCACCTGATCGATTGAAGGACCTCCCGACTTAGCTTCACCCTGAGGAGGCTCGGCGGTAAAGGCTCCTGAGGCTCCATCGAAGTTAGCATTTATGCCTGATTCGTCGCAACGTACCTGGTCGACGTCACGCAAAATTAAGAGCTTGTCGCCCAGCGACTTGAGCGGCTCCAGCACACCATCAAAACCTTCCTTCTGCAGCGGCGCAGGGATGCCTAAACCGAAGAAAACGTTGAAGGCGCGAGTCGGAACGGACTTAGCTACAGGAGCTTTGGCCGTGGCTGCCGAGGCCTAGGAAATAATCATCTCTTCGAGGAATGGGAGTCCCACGGCTACGGTTCCCAGTCCTTTTAACATGGCGCGGCGGCTAATCGGTTTCTGACCCATTTAATTATGACCTCCCTAGATTTTGGTAGCAGTTTCTAAAAGTAGCATAAATTGGCTATAGAGTAAACCCCCTCACGAGGCCCCTACTCGCATTCGCATCAAATCGCTCGTTGCGATGGCAATTAGCAGGCTTTTATAGGTCCCCCCGTTTGCCTGCCCCTCTTCAAATATCTTTTTGATTTCAATGGCGTCTCTGGCTCCCAAAGGTCTACCCATAACGAATTGGACGAGTTTCCAAGTGATGGTTTCCGCGACCCGATCGCTCTCGGCTAGCAAGTCCATCATCTGAGAGCTCTTGCTGTAGGGCCGGGCGGCTTCTTCTCCTGGAAAGAGAACCTCGCCATCCTCGCGCAATCGATTTCCAAAGACGTCTCGCTTGTAGTAAGCGCCTAGACCATCAAAGCGCTCCAGCCCGAAGGCCAGGGGCTCGAATTTCTCGTGGCATCCACCACAGGAATTGTTGGCGATCCGTTCCTCGGAAATCGCGCGTTGCGACTGACCGGGGCTCGACGGCACTGGCGTTGTGTCCAGACAAGGCGGCGGATCCTTGACAATGCCTCTGAGAAGATCTCGTAGCACAAACAGTCCTCGAGTTACCATAGGAGCATCATCGCCTCCCATTGTCAGAACGCTGCCGTGGGTAAGAATGCCACCACGAGCAGGGTTTTTGGAAAGATCGAAACGTAGCGTTCCCTCTTCTGTTTCCGTTCCTCGTTTCACGCGAAGGCCATAGTGAGCCGCCAGCTCCGGTGAGACAAATGTGGTCTGAGTGTTTAGGACTTCGGTTAGCGGACGCCCTTGACTCCAAACGACCTCGTCGAAAACGGCCAAAGTTTCCTGACGCATAGCATTGGCAAGCTCGGGATCCCAGTCGGGAAACTTCTCTGGGCTCGGCTGCAAGCTGTCCATTCTCCCTAAGTTTAGCCACTCATAGGCGAATTCCAAGGAGCGAGCTTTGGCACTAGGATCATCTAGCATGCTATACAATTGGCTCTCCAGCTTGCCTTCATCCTTGAGATCCCCGGAGTCCGCAGCCGCCATCAGTTTTTCATCAGGCGGAGCTCCCCAAAATGCATAGCTCAACCGCGAGGCGAACTCGTATTCATCGATTCGTGACGCTACGCTTTCTCCATCCTGTTTCTCCATTCTGTAGATGAATCGCGGGGACTGCAGCATGGCTTCCGCTATGTATCCAACTGCCTCTTCCATCGTTCCGCCCGCGCTAGCCACCGTCGTCGAAATTCCCCGAAAAAGAATCACTTCTTCCTCCGAGAGTGGCCCGCGCAGCAGCCGTTTCCCCATTCCCTCGATAAGCTTGCCCATGTCTTTGTCGGTGAACTTCGGCTCTTCGTGGAATCGGTGGGCTAGCGCAGTCAGATCCAGTTTCTCAACGATCTTGGCTGCAAGCTCCGCATAGGCGGTCACATGGCCCATATCGACATTCAAATTGTAGGCTGTATTGCTAAATCCATCGGCTCTCAGATCTGGGGGTAGCAGCTCTTTAGCATCCTCCGCTATATCCACCCCCACCGCGCTGCGGACAGTCTCGACGTATTCAGAAAAGGTCAAACGGCGCACCCACTGCTCTCCCCCGCCAGTTCTTTCATAAATTGCCGGATCGATCCAATCCACGGTCCACTCAACCCCCTCGTCGATCCATCGCTTGAGAAGGTCCTTTTCCCGCTGTGAAAGTGGCGGACGGTTTTCAGGCATATCGCCCAATTCAACCAATTCCCAGAGAGAGCTATTCTCGCCATCTCCCGGGTGGATTGCCTCTCCACTATCTCCACCTTTGAATGCGGCGACCTTGCGGGATAAATCAAGAGCCCCTTCCTTCCGATTGGTATCGTGGCATTCTAAACAGTGTTTGGCCAGGAGTGGCGCGATCTCGAACTCGAATAGCGCCTATCCGTGAAGCTCCTCCCCGGGATCACTTAGAAGGTTTACGCCTCCGGGAATCTCGGCTCCCTGTTCCAGCCAGTTGAGAAAAGTCGCCTTTTCCTCGTCTGACAGGCGCTCGAAAATCGGCTGAATCTCGCTCTGAAAGTCGACTCCTCCTCGATCTTGACCCGAAACTGCTAGAGCAGCGCCGAAAGCCGCAAGAGAAACTAGCGAGCGAATGATCGAGATGGGTCGGGAAATTAGCATGGGTATAACGAGGCTTGGAGTCTCTTTGGAAGATACCGTCAAATCTGGACGATCTCCCCCCCAAATCTTCCGCCATAAAAATCGGGAACGGACAGAAATAGTCAATAATTAGCGACTTAGCAGCCCGGGCTACTATTCCAACATACTATTAAGGCCTTGTGTCCCAAGGGTGATTCTCCTGAGTTTGCCTGTTGTCTCCAGTTTATCTCAATCGCTCCAGAATGTCCCTGATCGACTCGTCAATCGTCGTCCTTTATCTCTCCGCTGTTCTATTCATTGGAATTCGGTTCGGCAAACGCGGCGAGTCGATGGAAGGCTACGTAGTTGGCGGTCGTCAGGTTCCATGGCTCGCAGTGCTTGGATCGCTTATCGCCACCGAAATCAGCGCTGCCACATTTTTGGGAACGCCTGGCGTGGGCTACGGCGAAAACATGGGCTACTTGCAAATGGGGGTTGGCTCATTAATGGCCCGCTTCGCCATCGCATTCATTTTTCTCGGAGCGTTCTACAAGCTTCGCTGCCTATCAATTTATCAATACCTGGCGGACCGATTCGGCGGCACTAGCCACTACACGGCGGCCTCCTTTTTTCTACTATCACGAGTGATGGCTTCCTCGGTACGCTTGATGATCGCCTCCACCGGTCTTCATGTAATCCTGGGTCTTCCTTTTGGCTGGACGATGATTGGATTCGCCCTGCTCTGCCTAGCGTACGCCGGCGTCGGCGGAATCAAGGCCGTTATTTGGACAGACTGTCTCCAGGCAATCGTGTTTCTGGCCGCTGGCATCACTATGATCTGGATGTTGCATGACCTCGTTGGATGGTCGGAGATTATCGAGGTTGGACGAGCCAGCGGGCGCTTGGAGATCTTCCAGTGGTCCACGGAAGGAAGCTTCTGGACGGATCCTAATTGGTTTCTCCTCGCGGCCGTATTCGGTTTTATCAATACACTGGCTATGCAAGGGACGGATCACGACTTCACCCAACGCATGCTTACCTGCCGAAATATCGGGCAAGCTCGCAAGAGCATAATTCTGAGCGGATTCGTTTCCCTACCAGTAGCCGCATTGTTCCTACTAATAGGAGTCGGACTGTATGCCTACTACATCCAGTTTCCCGATTCCTCGCTTCCCATGAAGCTAGCGGAGGGAGTTTACACGGTCGACTCCGATAAGGTCTTTCCCCATTTTATTGCTACCGCATTGCCAAATGGCCTCAAAGGCCTGCTCCTTTGCGGTGTCCTGGCCGCTGCCATGTCTAGCCTCGACAGCGCTTTGGCGGCCCTCAGCTCTTCCGTGGTGGTGGATCTCTATCGCCCCTTGCTTGGCAAGGAAATCAGCGCTGCCCGCCAAGTCTGGATAGCCCGGGCTTTCATGGGGATTGTCGCCATCGCTCTTGTATCCATCGCTTGGGCTTTGCAGCACGGCGGTCAATTCATTTGGCTGGCCTTTAAGATCGCTGGCGTCACCTACAGCGGGTTGCTCGGGGTGTTTTTGATAGGCCTACTCTCCAAACGAGGGAGCGATCGCTGGAACCTCTTGTCCATGCTGCTCGGCAGCGGAATTACCGCCACCCTGCTCTTCCTTTCCGAAAACGGAGTCATCGATCTGGCTTGGCAATGGCCCATGCTATTCGGAGTCACCTTCACTTTTCTAATCGGCATCCTTCCAAAGGGAGAAAGGATGAAGGCTGATCGAATCCCGTAGGAGCGGCTTAACGCCGCGATAACCCAAGAATCGCGGGATAAACCCGCTCCTGCATTGTTGCTTCGCTACTAACGTTCCAACATCCTTTCGCTCCTCTATCCCCACCTCGTCTCATCACTATTCATTATTTCCAATTCATAATTGCTGCACTATCTACGCTTTCCTACGTCATACTCCATCCCTCATCCTTTCAACACTATGCACCTCATCGCCTGCCAATACGATATACAGTGGGAGAACCGGGAAACCAATTTCGCGACCATCCGCGAGTTTCTCAAAGCAACCGAAATCCATCCCGGCTCCCTGATCGTTCTGCCGGAAATGTTCTCGTCGGGATTCAGCATGAATGTCGATCGCGTCGCTGAATCGATCCCCTCTCAGGCGGAAGCTTTTCTCGCCGAAGTCGCCAAAACCTACCAATCCTGGACCCTCGGGGGACTCGTATTCAAGCATTCCGATGGGTTCGGCAGCAATGAACTATCTGTGTTTGATCCAAAAGGAGAACTTGTAGGGCATTACCAAAAGAATCACTGCTTCAGTTACACCGGCGAATCAGACTATTATGAAGACGGGGAGGACATACTCCTGTTCGATTGGCAAGGATTCACAGTGTGCCCAACGATTTGCTACGATCTTCGCTTTCCGGAGCTCTTCCGCAGAGGTGCCGAAGCAGGAGCTAACCTATTTCCCGTCATCGCCAACTGGCCGGATACGCGCATCGACCATTGGGTGACGCTGCTGAAAGCCCGAGCCATCGAGAACCAGGCCTTTACCATTGGAGTGAACCGAGTCGGGAGCGACCCAAAATTCAACTATCCCGGCCACTCTGTCATTTTCGATCCCTATGGCGCGCAGCTAGCGATCGCGGGAACAAATGCATGTTGCATCACTGCCGACGTGTATCCAGAAACTGCCACTGCATGGCGAGAGGAGTTTCAAGCTCTAGAAGATATGAAGCTCTGATTCAAGAGATGACGCCCCTGGCTTCAGCTGATTAGCTTCATCGCCTTGCGCAATGAATCAACTGTCGCCTTGCAGGCGGATGCGTCGTCGAGATCACGCAAAGTTTGATTAAATGGCTCTGCCCTCACAGGTCCATCGTATCCGATTTTTACGAGCGCGTTTACGAAGCCATTTGTATCTATGACGCCTGTCGCCATCGGTAGCTGGCGCTGGCCATCGAGCTGACGCTGCTTGTCGATATCCTTGGGAGCATCATTGAGGTCCACCAAAATGATATCCTGGTTTCGCAACTTCTCGATATCCGCTACGGAGTCCCCTGCTTGCCACCAATGCCAGCTGTCCAAAACGATTCCCGCATTTCCGGTACCTATGGCATCGACCAATTCCAAGGCCTCCGCCATTGTGTGAATAAATGGATACTTACGTGAGATGAGCAAGGTGGCCGTACCTACATATTCCATACCGAATCGGATGTAATTGTCCTTAAGGATCCGGCAAACTTGCCTGAGCCGATCGGCGTGCTGCTTGAAATTCTTGTTGTAAGTCAAGTCGTGAGAAGCAGGCCTAAGCCAAGTGCTCACTCGCTCGACTCCCGCTTTTCGCAAGCCCTTTGCTTGTTTTGGCAGTTGCTTGAGGCCTTCTTTAAACTTCCTTTCATCTCCCCTGAAATCAACGCTCAACCCCGACGTTCCCCAAACGAGCTTTCGGTCTCTGAGCAATCGT
The DNA here is from genome assembly GCA_002694885.1 of Opitutaceae bacterium. GTDB lineage: Bacteria > Verrucomicrobiota > Verrucomicrobiia > Opitutales > Opitutaceae > Pelagisphaera. The sequence continues at coordinate 17,635 of NZNM01000035.1, forward strand.
TTCAATGAATCCATTTCACCACTGCTTAGCGAAGCCAAGTAATCGGCTTTCGCTTCCACTGATTCGAATCCATATTTCGACGCCAGCTCGATTGCTCTCATCTGATCGGCTTGCACACCAATGGCTCCGCAAACTAGGTTGAGGGTCATCTTCCTTTTCGGATCCCGCGACTGAGCAAATGAATTGAAATTAAAAATACTGGATGCAGCGCCCGCTACAGCCGCCGTTTTGAGGAACTGTCTTCTCTTCATAGGGTAAATATAACGGAGGCGAAAGTTGACCGTACGAGCGCGACAGGTCAACGCAGTTATAGGATCAACATGCAAGATCGCGGGTACGAGCGCAGTCCCCACTTGCTATGCAAAGATTGCCCCCTATCTAATTCAGCTCGCTACGAAACCGTTCACACAATTTACTAACTTCGCCTAATGCTTAACTTCACCCTCTTCAAAATTCCCGTTTCCGTTCACTGGATGTTCTGGGCTCTAGCTGCATTTCTCGGAGGCGGTTTACGCGCGCAATCCGCTCAGGACTGGCATCGAGTGATTCTCTTCATGGCGGCTGTGTTTATCTCGATTATCATACATGAACTTGGCCATGCCTTGGCCGGGATCCGTTTCGGCGCTTCCACGCCCAGCATTCAGCTTCACGGGCTTGGCGGCATCGCCGGCTTCAGGCAAGATCAGCTAAATCGTCGCCAACGCATCCTCCTGACTCTAGCAGGGCCTGGAGCTAGCATCCTACTGGCCATCGCCTTCTTTGGTATCGCCATTGTCCTCTATCAGTCGGGCCAGCCATCCAGCTACCCGCAAATCCTGATAAACTACTTCGTGGACGTCATGGTGACCATCAACGTCTTTTGGACCATTATCAATCTCTTCCCTGTCTTGCCCCTAGACGGCGGACAAATTCTCAGGGAATCGCTAGGACCCAATCGACTTCGACTTACATGTATCATAAGCCTAATGACACTTATCGTACTGGCAAGTCTTCTTTGGATCGAAACGCGTTCTATCTACAACATGATAGTCATGGCCTTTTTAGGATCCTATACTTGGAATACGCTGCAGCAATCAAAGTAGCCGAACGTTCGATAGCAACTCCGGGAAGTTATCAGTCGAGAAGTGATTCCGCTTTTGCCAATCTTTCGGAACGTTTCCGATCATTATCTAAACCCCAATAAAAAATGAATTCCGACCCCAACCTGAAGATGACGCGTCGAGAGGCAATGAAAATTCTTGGTCTTAGCGCGGCTACCGTTTCTCTCGGCGGGTATACGGCCAGCTCCCAAGGATTCCCCAAGAACGAAACGCTAAACATTGGTCTCATCGGCTGCGGAGGTCGGATGCGTGGCCGCCTTGTGCCCGCCATGAATAAAATACCTGGGCTGAATATCGTGGCAGTCTGCGATGTCTATGACGACTTTCTTAGGTCGGCTCATGTTTCTGTGGGAGGTCGAGATCGCGATATCTATCAGACCGGCGACCATCGAGCATTGCTGGACAGGAAAGACATTGATGCTGTGATAATCGCCACTCCAGACCATTGGCATGCCCCGATCACAATCGACGCTGTGGAGGCGGGGAAAGACGTCTACGTGGAAAAGCCCGTCACCCACAAGCTGGAAGAAGGCCCCTTGCTCATTGAAGCCCAGAAACGAACGGGCAAGGCCATTCAGGTGGGAGCCCAGCAGCGTAGCATGCCGCACCTTCTCGTTCTCAAAGACAAACTGAAATCCGGGGAGATCAATCCAGGCAAGGTAACTCGCATCCACATGCAATGGTGCCGGAATACAGGTCCTTATCGCCAGCCGACATATAGGATCACTGAAGGCCAAGTGAATTGGAAACGTTTCCTGGGCAATGCGCCCGATCAGCCATTCGACGCCTTTCGCATGCGTAACTGGCGCTGGATCTGGGATTTTGGCAATGGTCCGCTTGGCGATCTCATGGTCCACTGGCTCGACGCCACCAATTGGCTACTAGACCTACCTATGCCAAGTGAAGTAGTTATGTCCGGGGGACAGTACGAACGTAAGGGCGATATGGAGACTCCAGATGTAACCAATTGCATCATGGAATATCCCGAGCTAGACATGCAGATGAACTACGTCAGCTCCTGGAGTAATAATTTGCACAAAGCATCGGTCAGCATCATGGGAACCGATGCCACTATTTATTTTGATCGCGGACGCTACGAGGTAACGCCACAACGGCCAAACAACGAGCCCATCGCGCCTGTATCCGATTCTATGATATCCGGAACTGGACCTGTCGGAGCCGATTTCTTCGATGACTACGATGGCGCGGCGCTCCACATTGGCGATTGGGTCAATGCCATTCGCGATGGCGGGCAGCCTCGCGACCATGTAGAGGCCGGGGTAAAAGCAGCCGCGGTTTGCCAATACGGAAACTTATCCTACCGAGAAAAACGTTTCGTGAAGGTTTAGCCCTATTCACGGAAAATGTATCGCGGGATAAACCCGCTCCTACACTGGACTAGAACCTAATTTTATTGGGATACGTGAGCTTAGTAGCGCGGCTCTTTAGCCCGCGTAAGTTCGAACTTGCATTCCCAAACGCGGGCTAAAGCGCCGCGCTACTAATGGCATTCCCTCTGGCGAAACAGAACGTTAGATTGATTGAAGGTTGGGAGGGAGGACGGGCTCGGTCCTA
>NZNM01000036.1 GCA_002694885.1 Opitutaceae bacterium
AAGCTTTCGCCCGTCTCGGCATTGCCGAAGTCGACATGGTAGCCAATTATAGTTTCATAAAGAGCAAAGATTGGTCGGCCTTTGAAGCGGACATCGAGGGTGTATTCGGCGTTCTTTCACCAAGGGACACACCTCTCAAGGTGATACTGGAAACGGCAGCCCTTGAACCGGATGGGATTGCCGAGGCCACTCGACGCTGCGCCGCAATCGGGGTTGCATTCGTCAAAACCTCAACGGGCTTCGGACCGGGAGGCGCCACCGTGGAAGCCGTCGAAACGATGCTCAGCGCGGCCAAGGACAAAACTAAGGTCAAGGCCTCTGGCGGCATCCGAAACTATGCCGATGCTCGGAGATTCATAGACTTAGGATGCCATCGTCTCGGCGTGGGCTTCTCCACCACTCCCGTCCTTTGCGGGGACCTCGCAAGCCAATCGGAAAGTGGCGCTTACTAGAGAGCCGCAACCAGAGCGGCGAAGTAAACGAATCCTCCCACCAACGCGATTATTCCCCACCGTCGAGTACGGGGAATTTTCCACCACAAATAAAGTCCCGTGATCAGCCATACGATTAGGGCGATACAAACAACGTCGACGATCAGGCCCCATATGAATTGTTTTGGATCTCCCTGGCCATAGCCTGTCCTGAAGTGCATTCGCAACATCGCCTCTACCCACGATCCTTCTCGCTTTTCCGCCACTAATCGGTTATCCGAGAAATGGTAGGTAACCCGAATGGGATTAAGAAATCGTTGCGACGTTATCAGTGCCCGCTGAGCATTTCGGTTCACTCCGAAACGAGCCGTCGATATACCTTCCTTATTCAATAGCTCTTCCGCCCACTCCCTCAAAGCCGCTTGTCCCTGCGGCAAATCGACAGAGTAAGCCTTCTCCCAGACGGGACTCCAGGCATCAGGAGGAGGTCTCATTTTCCTGAATACCGACCCATGGTTGACCATGAATGTCGAAAAAGCATAGACGAAGAGCCACGGAACAAGAAACATCCCCAAATATAAGTGGGTTCGCCTGAAAATAAGATTCATCGATTTCATAGGGGCGACTTCTACAACGCGAAAAGCAATAGGCTGAAAAGTCCCAATCCCCCTAGTGCGAATAGGCCGCCTAGAACTCTAGCCGGCTTTATCGTCCACCAAAGCCAGACTCCGGATAGAATCCAGAAGAGCATGGATAGGGCCGTCACTTCGACTCCCAGATCCCAAAGCTTTGCCGACCAATAGCTCTGCTCAAATCCATGTCGAATGTGCATTCGTGTAAGCGTGTTGGCCGCATTTACCACTTGCTCTTCAACCAAGATTTTGCCCTCTCCTGGGTAGTAGGAAAGCCGAGTAACCCCCCCTCCTTTCTGCCTCATCACGGCCAGGTGGTCGCCTCGCAAGTCCCCACGCACGAAATGAGGACCATCCATGTCCAGATCCAGAAGGATTTGCCTAGCCGCTTCCTGAGGAGTTACACCTTCGTCGAAAGCATCCGAATACTCAATTTCCTCAACACGCTCGAATTGATTCACATTTCCGCCATACCACGAACGAACCGTCGCGAAATGATTAAACGCCAGCGAACTCAAGGCATACATCAGCACCCAGGGCGTGAGAAATAGACCCAGATACATATGAATACGTCGGGCAAAGATAGTGGCGGAGGGCATAACCAACAAGTAGAGTAAAGCTATGTCCCGGTCAACTCCCGCTATCGTCCCATAGGCACTCCGAATTCCTTGACTTGCAAACACCCCTTCAAACTGGTTTTACCAGTCGGAAAGAATGATGGAAAATCTTGGAGACGCATACGATCTCAGTGGCAAGACCGCTCTAATTACGGGATCTAGAAAAGGGATCGGTTTCGCCATCGCTCGAACCTTGGCCCAAGCCGGAGCCAATGTTGTTATTAACGGAACAGCAGATCCAGAATCGGCTCAAAGCGCCGTGACCGAGCTCCAGGAAGCGGCCGAAGGAGGAGATGCCTGGTACTGCCAGTCGGATATCACAAAACCAGGAGCCGCGGACGCTCTTTTCGATGAGGCGCTGGCATTCACCGGGCAAGTAGATATCCTTGTATCCAATGCCTCAGTGCAACGATTCATGCCGTTTCTTGAAGTAACCGAGGAAGATATCGACTATCAGTATTCCGCCAATTTCAAAGCGGCGTTCGTCCTTATCCAAAGAGCTCTTGCAGGCATGAGGGAACGCCAATGGGGCCGCATCGTCACCATTGGTAGCGTACAAGAAGAAACCTACAACGACAAGTTTGCGCCTTACGGAGCTTTGAAAGCAGCCCAAACGCATTTGGTTAAGAGCCTGGCTAAGTCCTTTAGCGGCGAGGGTATCACCTTTAACAACATCGCTCCCGGCCTAATTGATACGGTTCGCAACAAAGAATTCCTGGCGGATTCCGAGGCCAAAGAGGAAATCCTTTCTCGCATTCCCATCGGGCGCGTTGGCCAGCCCAAAGACTGCAGCGGAGCCGCTTTGCTCCTTTGTTCTCAGGCAGGCGAATACATAACCGGAGCCAATATTTTCGTCGAAGGGGGAATAAGGTTATAGTCTCAATCGTCGCCGATCAGACAATGAGCCCAGAATGATAAAGTCAGACGTCTTCGATTTATTAGATGCCAATCGCAATGATCGAGGCGTCAAGAACTGGGAGTAATCGGGGTCATAAGAGCTATTCTATATTGGAACTAAAATCCGTAGGAGCGGCTTTATGCCGCGATTAGTATCATTCGTTGATCGCGGCATAAAGCCGCTCCTACAAAAATTTAATCGAAAACAGTCCAGCAAGACGAATATCCCTAATTCACCGTGTTGATCGCCTCGCCTTCAACAAAGGCTTTCAAATTATCGGCGGACATTTGCATTAGGCGTTCCCGAGCGGCCCTGGTTGCCCAAGCTATATGTGGCGTGATCGAGCAATTCTTGGCGTTGAGCAGTGGATTATCGGGACTCGGTGGCTCGGAAGATAGGACATCCAGACCAGCGCCTGCAATTTTGTTATCATTCAGAGCATCTGCGAGCGCCTGTTCATTCACCAACTGACCTCTTCCTGTATTCAGAAGATAAGCGCTCGGCTTCATCAGCCTGAGTCGACGCTCGTCAACCATCCCTTCAGTCTCTGGTGTCAATGGACAATGAAGGGTAACGAAATCGCTACCCACGAATAGCTCGTCCAAGCCTACCCATTCAACGTGGTCCGGAGATTCGCGATCAGGATCTCGCGTGTAGGCGATTACCTTCATTCTGAACCCATGAGCGATACGAGCCACTGCGCCACCGATCTCGCCCAATCCGACTATGCCAATCGTCAAACCCCGCAACTCGGTCAAGGGATGAAGCCAATAGCAAAAATCTTCGCTGCGTATCCAACCGCCATCACGAACATCGTCGACCTGCTCCGCGAGTCGGTTGGTGAAATTCAATATATGGGCGAATACCATTTGAGCCACCGAGTCCGGTCCATAGCCAGAAACATTGGTTACTGGGATACCGCGTTCACTGGCCGCATCGACATCGACAATATTCACACCAGTCGCCGTAACGCCAATATACTTCAACGAATCAGTATTTCGTATCGTTTCTGCTGATACAATAGCCTTGTTGGTGATCAGAACATCGCACCCTTTGGCCCGTTCTTCAACTTCTTCCGGTGTCGAGCGATCATAAACAACGACTTCGCCCAATGCTTCGAAGGCTTCCCAACTGAGGTCGCCCGGATTCAAGGTGTGCCCATCAAGTATGACGATTTTCATTTGATTAAGAATTTTTGGATCGTGCCAGTTGAAGCCACACTACCGTTTGCGGAAGCGGACCAAATCATCTAAGGTAGCGGGCGATCTCCGACCGCCCAAGTCGAGAAAGTAGAATAGGCATCCTGCCTGTTTGCAAAGCGCAAGAACACAGGCTGGAAGCCTATGCTACTATTTGCGGAATTCGAGGGCGTTCGGGGATCGCCCGCTACCCAATTCTTCGAAAAAACTACCTCCGGGTCAAACTGCAGCATAATTACTTATTCCCTCCCGTTCACTGGGCAGTCCAGCCGCCATCGATAGTGAACGCTCCTCCCGTGCAATAGGAAGATGCATCGGAAGCCAAGAACAAGGCCAGCCCGCCTATTTCCGTCAATTCGCCCCAACGCCCCAGTGGAATCTTGGATACGAAATTTTGGTACTTCTCTGGGTCATCCAGTAAGGGCAAGTTCATCTCCGTAGCAAACGGACCAGGCAGAATAGCGTTAGCGGTAATCTTATGGGGAGCCCACTCAACAGCCAACGCCCGCGTCATATTCATAACCGCTCCTTTACTAGCCGTGTACGGCGTGCGCTCCGGAATGGCGATAACCGACAGCATGGAAGCGATATTGATGACGCGACCGTACTCCTGCTTTTTCATAATTGGGGAGACGGCCCGACAGGTTAGCCATGAACCGGTCACATTGACATCCATGACTTTTCTGAAATCGTCCGTGGAAACCTCTTCAATCGATCCCCTAATATTGATGCCGGCCGAGTTGACTAGGATATCGATGGACCCAAGCTCCTCGTGAATCTCATTAACCATGGTCGCCACTTGAGCCTCGTCGGTCACGTCGCAGGTTCGGGAAATTTTCTTCGCCCCTCCAACGGTTTCGATCAAGCCGAGCGCCTCGTCGTTTTTCGAAGCGTCTCTCGCAGCTATCCCCACAGCTGCTCCGGCTTCGGCCAAAGCCTTGGCCATTTCTATTCCCAAACCTCGATTTCCTCCTACTACCAAAGCGGAGCGCCCTGTGAGATTGAATTGTTCTGTTATCATAAAGCTGTCCTTGAGTTCCTGAATTGTCTCTCCATCCCGCTTTTTCGAAGGCACTACGTGGCCTGCAAAACGTCGACACGATCGCCTGTAGGCGCCAGCCGGGCAGGCTCATGAGCAGGGTCCCGGACAAAATTTCGATGTGATTGTTTGGGGGAGGCCATAGATAGTTGAAGGAGGGATATTGGCCCGTGGAAAACGAGCAAGTCCTAGCGAAGGAGCTTTGCCCATCGATGTCGAGGAAATGAGGATCCGGAGGGAGAGGCTCCCGATCGGCTGGCGATTTCCGCATTGCCAAGCGACGTCTAATCGTTTCCTAGGTACGTCTTTCAGGATGCGAATCGAATTCACAAAAATGCATGGCGCCGGAAATGACTTCGTCATGATCGAAAATCTGGGCGGAGCTATCGAGCTGACTTCCGAGCAAGTCGCCAACCTTTGCGATCGCCGCTTTGGAATCGGCGCGGATGGCCTCATCCTCCTGAATCCCCCTGTTGCGGAGGGGGCCGATGCTACCATGATCTATTACAACGCCGATGGGGGACGCGTAGACATGTGCGGCAACGGGGCCCGCTGTTTCACTTCATTCGCGATACTCAATGGAGTTGGAAACGGGAAACAGGTGAATTTCACGACCGATGCAGGGCCAATGCGGGCAGACGCAGATGATGGTCAGTACACGATCCGTATGACGCCCGTGCATTCGATCGAACTCGACCAAACCCTTACCACAACTCACGGGTCCTACGACTTCGCTTTTATGAATACCGGAGTGGAACACGTAGTTGTGTTCAACGAGGATGTTGAGAGCGTTGACATCGTACCAGAAGGTAGCGCTATCCGCTACCATGACCGATTCCCCGCCGGAACGAACGCCAACTTTGCCCAAATTGGAGACGATGGCGTAATCGTGGTTCGCACCTACGAGCGTGGCGTGGAAAACGAGACTCTAGCTTGCGGAACCGGTGTAGTGGCTGTTGCCATTACGGCCAATCTGACCAAGGATCTACCCACACCCATTTCTCTGAGCGTGCGCGGCGGTGACACCTTGAAAGTCGATTTCAACCGCGACGGAAACGCCATCAGCGACCTCACCTTAACAGGTCCTGCCAAAGTCGTTTTCACCGGCAAGGTCGAAGCTTAAGGCCGTCGAAGATTTCTTCAGGTAGGGAGGATCGGCTCGATCCTCCGATAGCTATTTTTTTGGGTAGCAGGCGATCTCCTAGTGCCCATCAATGGTAGCATAGGCTTCCAGCCTATAATAGCAACTACCACATACAGGCAGGATGCCTGTTCTACTCTTTCGAATTGGGCGCTAGGTGTCGCGAATCAAATCGATCCGACCCCTATTCCGCCAGCGCCCTAGCGATCCGCTTGGCCAGAAAGGGTCCTTCGTAGACCATGCCCGTGTAGATTTGAACCAGCGTCGCGCCGGCATCGATTTTACGTTTGGCCGTATCGGGGCTGGAGATACCACCGACACCGATAATGGGCAAGCGGCCTCCTGTACGGTCATGAATTCTAGCTATGATCTCCGTAGACATAGTTTCCACGGGCTTACCGCTAACACCGCCCGCTTCATTGATACTAGCGAAGAAACCCTCTCGGGCCATTGTTGTATTAGTAGCGATGATCCCCGCCAGATCTAGGTCGATAAGGATTCCCAGAATCGCATCCAATTGCGGTTCGGTAAGGTCCGGGGCGATTTTAAGAAGTATTGGGATTGGGTACTTATCGGTCTGGTTGGCGCGTTCCTGATTTAATCGACGCAACTCGCCCAGCAAATCCAACAAGCGAGACTCTTCCTGCAGTTTCCGCAAGTCAGGCGTATTCGGACTGCTAACATTCACGACTAGATAGTCGGCATGATCAGCCAAGGTGAGAAAAGAATGCCGATAGTCTGCCACCGCCTCGTCCAATGTCGCCACCTTCGACTTACCAATATTTATCCCCAATGGAATCCTACGTTGGCCCGGACCTGGAAGTTCGCTCAATCGCTCGGCGACCGCGTCCGCTCCCTCGTTATTAAAGCCCATTCGATTAAGCAGAGCGTCTTGCTCGGGAAAGCGAAACATGCGAGGCTTGAGATTTCCCGGTTGCGGTTTAGCAGTGACTGTTCCGATCTCCACATGTCCGAAGCCCAAAGCTTCGAAAGCCGGCCAGCAAACGGCATTCTTGTCAAACCCCGCCGCCAATCCCACTCGATTGGGGAAAGACAATCCGAATGCCTCGACTGCCGAGCTTGATGAATCGGGCAACTGGTTCCAAGCTCGCATCCAACTGCACAAACCAGGCGTCCGAGCCAGGATTGCCAGCCCGTCAATTGCCAGCTCATGAGCCCGCTCAGGCTCTAGGCGAAACAGTAGCGGCTTGACCAGGCTCTTATAAACGGCGCTCATAAACTGACGGGAGGCCATCAGAGTGACTTCGGCTTGAAAAGAAAATTATGCCCGCGTCTCCGAACAACGGGTCGTGGCGATCCCGATATCAACTTTCGGAGCCAAGTCTAAACCCGACCAACTCTTCGCCGATAAGGAGGTACTCATATCCAGATAGTGAACACGAAAACCCACCGCAATCGCCGTTTTTCGAACAATTTCAGACGAAGTGGAATTTTCTCATTTTTTTTGCCTTTTCATTGGTTGACTTAGTAACCACACCCGTTTTTTGAAGAACGTAAGCGGAGAACATGCCAAACACTACAAATCTGATTGAATGGTGCACCGTTAGGATCGGCGAAGATCATAACTGGTGGGTTACTGAGGTAAGCGACGACGTCCATTGGGATGTCGATGGGCTAAGTATTGTCGACCCAAGACAGATTTCACACCTCATCGATCTCGTTGAACCAATTCGCGAATACAGTTTCGACCAAGACGCGATGGATCGCGCCTTCATCCCTTTCAAGATTCAGAAAGATCTGGGAGAGGGATTGGTTCGGCTGCAGAGAACAAACGAAAGTTTGCTGGACACCGAGGAGCCGCTTTTCGGCTTGCCGGATGTCGTCGACGAAGAAAATGGCCCCTACGCAGACTTTCTAAATCACATTTCGAAAATCCGCGTCCGCATGCTCAACGATATCATCGATTTCGAGCAGCCATTCACTGTCGACGAGCTCGAAGATGAGTTGAGGGAAGAGGAGAACAACAGCTTTATCGAAGGTAGGGCCGTGCACATGTTCGACGAGATAACTCGGATTCTAGACTACGTTCCTACCGGCTGGGAAGTCGACGGCGATGAGGAAGACGAAGTCGAGGAAGAGGAAGATATCGACGATTATCCAGACATCGACGACGAGGAAGCCAAGAAGATTAGCGAAAGCGAAAACCTGAAGTGGGACGAAGACGACGAGGAAGAAAAGGAAGATGAAGCCTATCAAGGCGGGCCTCCTGATGAGGAAGACGAAGTCGAGGAGAAGGAGTAACCCTCTTTTTGCAGTCTTCGGCGCTCTTACTATCGAGCCCTAATCCGTAAAAGTCCCCGACTACACCCGCTCGGCCACTTCCCGAGCAAAATAGGTCAGAATCAAATCCGCTCCCGCTCGTTTGATCGACATCAGCGATTCATCCCGGCTCTTTTCGTAATCGAGCCAACCCAATTGGGCTGCCGCGTGAATCTGAGCATACTCGCCAGACACTTGATAGGCAGCCACAGGAAGGGCTGTCGCATCTCGCGTCTCTCGAATGATATCCAAGTAAGGGCCGGCAGGTTTAACCATTAAATAGTCCGCTCCTTCCTCCTCGTCCAGGAGAGCGTCTGCGAGGGCCTCGCGGCGGTTGGCCGGATTGAGCTGATACGTCTTCTTATCCAGCAATTTCGTTCCTGCAGCGCTCGCGCTGCCAACTGCCTCTCGAAAAGGACCATAGTAGGCCGAGGCGAACTTGGCTGAATAAGCCATAATCGAAGTGTCGATGTAGCCGGATTCATCCAAGGCCCGGCGAATGGCTCCCACTCGGCCATCCATCATGTCCGATGGGGCCACGATGTCCACTCCGGCTTCCGCCTGCAAAACCGCCATTTGGCAAAGCCTCTCTACAGTTTCATCATTGAGAACGTAGTCTCCCGCCTGATTGAGCAGGCCATCATGGCCATGCGAAGTAAAGGGATCTAGCGCAACGTCGGCCACCACTATTAGTTCCGGGACGCTTTCCTTTATAGCTTTTACCGCTCGCAATGCCAGGTTGTCCGGTTTTCCAGCCTCCGAACCCACTTCGTCCTTCAATGCCGGATCGATACTGGGAAATAGGGCAATGGCTCGAATGCCCAATGCATCCAATTCTCGGCACTCTTGGACCAGTTCCGAAATACTTCTTCGTAACACTCCAGGCATGCTTTCAACGGGCTCCTTTGGCACGTCCCCATCAACGACAAATAAGGGAGCTATCAGATCCTCTTTGCGAAGCCACGTTTCTTGCGTCATGGCCAGCGTCGCCGCGTGACGACGAAGCCGACGCGGGCGGCGTGTTAAATCGAGCTTGAAATCTTCCGGGCTATAAGGATCGTTCATTTCGAAATTCGTGGCAATATGGGGTTACTCGCAACAACAGGCAACGCGGAAGCGCTTTCAATGGCAAGCGTTTGCCGAACCTGTTCCACCACCGCGACCTGTTGATCGCCCGGCTGCACGGTGTCGCCAGGAATAGGCGTCAAGAACGCTCACCCGATCCCCGTCAACCGCTACACTTATTCCATGTCCGAAGTCATTCTGCACAACACGCTTTCTAGAAGTTCTGAACCGATAGCCCCATCTAAAGGGAATCGCATTGGCATGTACTGCTGCGGCCCTACCGTTTACGCCCAGGCTCACATTGGTAATTTCCGAACGTTTCTTTCTCAGGACGTCATGAGAAGAACATTACAAATTGCTGGATACAATGTCTTCCATGTTCGCAATCTCACCGATGTCGACGACAAGACAATCAAGCGGTCACGCGAGGAGGGAAAGCCGCTTTCGGAAGTGACCGAACATTGGACGGAAGTCTTTCATCGCGACTGCCAGCGATTCAATATGCTAGCGCCTCAGGTCGAGCCAAAGGCGACCGAGCACATACAAGAGCAGATTGAAATGATCGCCTCACTCCTGAAAAAGGGAAATGCCTACCAAACCGAAGATGGTAGCGTCTACTTCAAGGTGACTTCATTCGACGAATACGGTAGGTTATCTCGCTTAAAGGAGCGCGAGCTAACGACTACCGAAGCCGATGAATCCCCCAATGATGCCGATGAGTACGATCGCGAGTCCTTGGCTGATTTCGCCATGTGGAAAAGCCGCAAGCCGGATGATGGCGATGTGTACTGGGAAAGTCCTTGGGGCGAGGGGCGACCTGGCTGGCACCTGGAATGCTCAGCTATGGCTATGAAGTACCTGGGGAACCATCTCGATATTCATTCGGGCGGCGAGGACCTCATCTTTCCTCACCATGAGAACGAGATCGCTCAGAGCGAATGCAGCTGCGGCACCCGATTCTTTCGCTACTGGATACACTGCGCCCACTTGCTCGTCGAAGGAGGCAAGATGTCAAAGAGCCTAAATAATTTCTACACAATCGACGATATCGCGGAAAAGGGTTTCGCCCCAGTTGTATTGCGCTACGCCCTCACTTCCGGAGCTTATCGGCAGACCATAAACTTCACCATGGATTCTCTCCATGCAGCCCAAAGCGCTCTCGGCCGCCTGCGCCGTTTCTCGGAGGATAGTCTATCAGCAGTAGGGCTGAAATGGGGAGCCCTCATGAAAGCAATACAGAAGGGCAAGCACGCCGATGATTCTTGGGGCCCGTTTCAGAAAGCTTGGGACGCGCTGAGAACGGACCTGAATACGGCCGGGGCGCTCGGTGGCATTTTCTCAGTGATTAAGGAGCAAGGAAGCGGAGGAAGTAGAAACTCTCAAAACGCGACAGAAATCGCCATCGCGTTCCACAAACTAATCTTCGCCCTCGGCTACGATCTATCTGAAGTCGTAGTCGAGAAACCCAAAACAGAAACTCCCGAAGAAATTAAGGAACTCGCTCAAGCCCGATGGGAAGCCAAGCAATCGAAAGATTGGGCAGCCGCCGATGATCTGCGCGATCAGATTCAATCCAAAGGCTGGAAGATCCTAGATCGCCAAGACGGCTTCGATCTGGAAACGCTCTAATGCAAAAACAGCAAAAGCAATTTTCTAAGTTCACATTTCCACGAATCCATGAAAAGACCTGCCCTTAAGAGGCATCATCATGCGCTATGAAAGATAACATGACACCGCTCGAGGAACTCAGGCACTCGTCAGCCCACGTGCTCGCAACAGCCGTACTGCGTTTGTTTCCGGACGCCCAACTCGATATCGGTCCACCCACTGATAGCGGCTTTTACTACGACTTCGATTTGGACCACAAATTCACCGCTGAGGACTTGGAGAATATCGAGGCCCAGATGAAAAAGGTGATCAAAGAGAATCAGCGATTCGAGCGGGTTGAGGTACCTCGTGAAGAAGCCGTCGAAATGATCAAAGAGATGGGCCAGGAAACTTATAAGCTGGGCCGTCTCGACGACATCCCGGAAGGGGATACCATTTCGTTCTACAGGAATGGCGAATTCCTCGATCTCTGCGCCGGAACGCACGTCAACTACACCAAAAAAATCAAGGCTGTCAAATTACTGAGCATAGCTGGGGCCTATCACCGAGGGGATTCCAAAAACAAGCAGCTCCAACGGATTTACGGCACTGCATTCCCAACGAAAGACGAGCTGGCCGAGTATTTGGAAATGCTCGAGGAAGCGAAGAAGCGGGATCATCGGCGCATCGGAAAAGATATGCAGCTTTTCACCTTTGACGCCGAGCAAGTCGGACCCGGATTGCCGCTTTGGCTGCCAAAAGGAACCGTTCTCGTCGAGGAATTGGAAAAGCTGGCCAAGGAAACGGAATTCGATGCGGGTTACGAACGCGTTCGCACACCTCACTTGGCCAAAGAATCACTGTATTTAACAAGTGGGCACTTGCCCTACTACGAGGAGTCTATGTTTCCAGCCATGGAATTCGAAGAGGAGACCGGTGGCGAGAAAGTCCGCTATTTTCTCAAGGCGATGAACTGCCCTCATCACCACAAGATATTCGCCGCCTCTCCAAGAAGCTACCGAGATCTACCTGTCCGGCTAGCAGAATACGGGACTTGCTACCGTTACGAACAATCGGGCGAGCTAATGGGCCTCATGCGCGTGCGCTCCATGCAGATGAACGATGCTCACATCTATTGCACTGCCGAGCAATTCGAGGCCGAATTCAATGCCGTCAATGAGATGTACCTGAAATATTTCAAGCTCTTTGGGCTCGGCAAATACCTAATGCGCTTTTCGACTCATGAACCCGCTAAACTAGGCAAGAAATATGTAGACAACCCCGAGCTTTGGAAAAAGACCGAAACGATGGTCCGCGATGTGCTCAAGTCATCGGGAATCAACTACGTAGAAGTGCCTGACGAAGCCGCTTTCTACGGACCGAAAATCGATGTTCAAGTTTGGAGCGCCATTGGCCGGGAATTCACCATCGCCACTAACCAAGTCGATTTCGCGGTCCCGCCACGCTTTAACCTGGAATACACCACTAGCGAGAATAGCAAGGAAACGCCTCTTTGTATTCATCGGGCGCCGCTGGGTACGCACGAGCGCTTTATTGGATTTCTAATCGAGCACTTCGGCGGCGACTTTCCCACTTGGCTGGCCCCTGAACAAGTTCGCATTCTTCCGATCAGCGATAAGGTCGCCGATTATGCGACCGACCTTCTCAAGGACTTGAAAGCAAGTGGGATTCGGGCGACTGCGGATCTCCATGCAGAAAAATTGGGGGCCAAGATTCGCAAAGCGGAATTAGACAAAATTCCCAACGTTCTCATCGTTGGACCCAAGGAGGCTGAAGAAGGAAACGTATCCGTTCGCTCGCGTTTCGATGGGGATCGCGGCACCATGTCACGTGACGCTTTCAAGTCGGATCTCCTAGAATTGATCCAATCGCGAACATTGCAGATAAAAAAATAAACGCCTTCACTAACCGGCTAAAGCATAGATAGCCTGACTCTCCGACCCGCCTCCTAAAAATGGATAATCTGTAACCGAACCCAGTAGTGGATTCCGGGCCCGAAGCACTATTTAGATGCCGTTTTACTGATCAACGTTGATCGGTAAACTGGCAACTTTTTCATTCAGGAATTTCTCGCGAATGGAGTATCAGAGACCCTTCAGGGCCTACTTTAAATAGGCCATCTTAAAGCTCACCGGTCTTCGCCCAACAATTTGCCGAACACCATCCGCCCGCCACTGGTTGGGATGATGCTTTCCACTTCAGCAAGGACGGTGGATCCGAGCATATCAGCGGATTGGTTGACCACGACCATGGAGCCATCCTCCAAATAGCCCACTCCCTGGCCAACTTCCTTGCCTTCCTTTACGATAGCTACGGAAACGGCTTCCCCAACGACAACCTCTCGTGTCAGGGCCTTATTGAGATTTAGAATATCTACAAAGGAGACGCCATCATGCTTGGCTTTCTGCTGCAAACTTTCACTCGTCGTGAGTAAGCGTCCCTTCGATTCTTTTCATCGTCGATCGACGAGATCGCTAATTCGTGCAGCTCATCGATGACAAACTTGGGAACAGCAACCGCGTGACTCAGCAGCCTAGCTTCCGCGAGCTTAACCACCCGCCCATCTACAAGCGCGCTGGAATCAAGGACAACCAGGGGAACGTCCACGTTTTGCCGCTCGAACTTCACATAGGGGATTACCAAGTTGAACTCGTCTCGGCCTCGAAGCGCGATAACGGTTGAAAGGTAGGCAACTCCAATGAATACGCATAATCGGGATATGTAGAGCACTTGAGGATCACCTCCCTCGAAGAGCGGAGAAACAGTAATCAAGTGGGAGGCTAGAACTCCCATGAGCAAGCCAAAGGTCAGTCCCAAGAGCGCCCTCAAAGAGAAACCTTTCAGCAACATGTCGACGAGGACCAAAAGGGCTCCTAGCAAAGCGCCGACCAATGAGGCCAGAATTCCCGACGCCACCATATCTGGAAAAACGTACGAGACCATGTAGCCTCCCAGGGCGCAAAATAGGACAATTAGGACGCGTGTAACTAGAATTGACTGATTCATCGATTCGCCAAGCGGGTAAATCCACTAGTCCGTGGACTGCAGAATAAATATGACTATCGGCACAAGGATGAAAATTGCCATTAAGATGTAGATCAGCTGTTTAGCTTTACGCGCTTTTTCAAACTCTTCCGGAGGATCTTCCATTTCGACGGGCAATACTATAGCGCAATGTTGCAGAGCATTCCTCGCCCTAAGGCAAGCGCCCAAAAATAAAAACGCTTGCTGGACCTTGCTCCAACTTGCGTTTCAAATTCCCTCGAGTGCTTGAAAAATTGACAATTATAGCTCCCGGACTACTCGGAGCCTCTATCGGGCTAGCTGCCAAGGAACGTTCCCTTGCTCGCCGTATCAGCGTGTGGGCTCGTCGAGCGGAAACGCGCGAGTCTCTCGCTTCAACCAGCTGGTGCGATGAATCTCTTGAATCGATCGCCGAAACTTGTTCGGGGAGTTCCCTTATAGCGCTTTGCGCCCCGGTCGAGCGCATCATCGAATTGGCCGAGCGCATCGCTCCCACTCTCGACTCCAATCCCATTGTCACCGACGTCGGCAGCGTCAAGAGCAAGCTGAGCCGCCACTGCTCCGCGGCTCTCGCAGGTCGAGCTCGATTCATAGGTTCCCATCCCATGGCCGGATCAGAAAAAACGGGTATGGAAAATGCCTCCACCCGGCTCTTCGAAGACCGAACCTGCTTTGTTACGCCATTGGAAGAATCCGACCCCGACGCAAGGGATACCGTTAAATCCTTTTGGCAAGATCTCGGGTGCCACGTGATCCAGGAAAATCCGGAAAGGCACGACTCTATCGTGGCAAACGTCAGCCATCTTCCCCACCTGCTAGCATCCGCATTGGCTAGCTACCTTTCTACCGCCCTGCCAGAATCGGGTCAATTTTGCGGCAATGGTCTATTGGATACAACACGTATCGCATCAGGAGACCCAAATATGTGGCGCGATATTGTCATCCAAAATCGTCCGGAAATCGTCAGAGCTATAGACGCCTTCCAAGATGAGCTTCAACGCTTTCGAACGAACATCGCCAACGAGGAAGATTTCGCAGTTCTAAAAACGTTGGCCGACGGAAAAGCATTCCGAGATCAGCTCGACGCCAAGCCCAAGCAAGCGCAGCAATAGAATGCAAGATCCTTACCCAGTTCCGGTATTCACGGTTCCCGCGCGCGCCACGGTATCCGTTCCAGGCTCTAAGAGCATCACAAACCGAGCGCTCCTTCTCGCCGCCCTTGCTAAAGGGACGAGCCGTTTGGAGAACTGTCTCTTTAGTAGGGATACGGAAATAATGGTCGCCGCTTTGAATGAACTTGGGATTGCCTCTTCCAGCGACCCGCTCTCCAAGAGTATTGAGATCCATGGATCCGGAGGCAACTTGCCCAACCGAAAAGCGGCTATCAATATTGGGAACTCCGGTACATCCGCCCGATTCTTAACGGCCATGCTGGCTGCTTGTCCCAACGGTGATTTCACTTTGGATGGAGATGACGCCATGAGACGACGGCCCATTCAAAAGCTAGCCGACTCTTTGGCCTCCCTCGGTTGCCAAATTGATACGACTGACGGCTATTTTCCGATCCGCATACAGCCAAACGGACTTCGTGGAGGAACCGTTAAAATCGATGCGACCGAAAGCAGCCAGTTCGTTTCCGCTCTACTAATGGCCGCGCCGCTTTCGAATGAGCCGCTCGAAATTCAGTTGAGCAACCCTTCCATTCGCCGCGGATATATTGATATGACTCTGGCGATGATGGAGCAATTCGGCATTGCCTCCAGCAATCTGGTAAAGCAATCGGATCGATACAAAATATCGCCAAACGCTTATCGGGCTCCTAAAGGGTCATACAGTGTGGAAGGCGACGCCTCAGCTGCCAGCTATTTTATCGCATTGCCCTTCACGGTGGGAGGATCGATAACCATTGAAGGCGTATCCAAGAAATCGCTTCAAGGCGACATCACTTTTGCCGAACTAGCCGCCAAATCGGGAGCTCTATTGGATTGGAATTCCAATGCTCTCAAAGTATCTCTCCCAGAGAGCAACGGACCCGCTAAATTCCCTCCTCTTAGCTCCGACTACTATGCCTTTAGTGACACCTTCATGACGGGCGCCGCGTTGGCCCCACTGGCGGACGATTCTACAAGAATCGAAGGCATCGGGCACACGCGACATCAGGAATGCGACCGAATCGCGGCCATGGTCGATGGGTTAACGCATACCGGCCAAGACACGCTAACCACGGATGCCACTTTGAGGGTGAACCCGAAACCGCTTCAAGCAGCAACGATCGATACCTACGAGGACCACCGCATAGCTATGAGCTTTGCCGTTCTCGGCTCACATGATGCTCTAAACTCCGGAAAACCCTGGATGAAGATCAAGGACCCCCTCTGCTGTCGAAAAACTTTCCCGGACTTTTTCGATACCCTGGAGTCGGCTCGCCAGCAAAGTTTAGAATCATAGAATTGACACACTCTCCCTCGTGCCAAACGGTCGCTGGCTCCCTCCCACAATCGTGACCCAAGACAGCTTTATTATCATCGCCATCGATGGCGGCGCCGCCGCTGGAAAATCGTCAACCTCTCGAGGCCTCAGTAAGCGCTTCGGTCTCATGCACGTGGATACTGGATCTTACTACCGAGCCACCACTCTCAAGCTGATCGAATCAGGAGTTTCCCCAGAACGCGGGTCCGATCTCGAAGCAGGTCTAGCCGCGCTGAAACTCGGCACTGAAATCCATGGTAATCAAGCTACGATCACCATCAATGATTGGCTGCCGGACAATTCGATCCGCAGCCAGCTGGTAAACGATCAAGTTTCCCACTTCGCCGCCCTTCCGGAATTGCGATCCTACTTGCTCGATTATCAGCGTTCGCAAGCCGACGTCGCCCGGAAAAACGGATTTAACGGCCTGGTCATGGAAGGACGCGACATTGGATCCGTCATTTTCCCGGATGCCGACTTGCGGCTCTTCCTGCATGCCGATCCAGAGAAACGAGCCGAACGACGGGCCAAGGAAGGCATTCAAGACAGTATCCAAAAAAGGGACAAAATTGACTCCACTCGAAAAACGGCTCCATTTCAATGCCCGATCGGAGCCACTTTTCTGGATACTTCCGAGCTGGATCTGCAAGAGGTAATCGACAAAGCGTCTGACTTTGTTCGAGAAACTCTATCGGAATGAAATTCGATCCTCGAGTCTATTGGCTGTTCTACTGGTTGATTCGCTGCGCCTATCGAATTTTACTCCTCGGCGACATCAAAGGCTTGGAGAACATTCCTAAAAACGGAGCGGTCATCTTGGCTTCAAACCACGGCAGCCATTTCGATCCACCTATTCTCGGCTGTAATCTCAAACGGGTCGTGGTATATTTCGCCCGCAAAACGCTTTGGAAGCCTGGCTTCGCCTCCTGGTGGCTAGATGCCGTGGGAGCGATCCCTATCGATCGAGATGGTGAATCGGATATTCGGGCCATGAAGAACACGTTCCGTGCTCTGAAATCCGGAGGCGTCCTTTCGCTATTTCCTGAAGGCACACGCAGTCCCGATGGAAGTCTCCAGGCTGCTAAGCCAGGGATCGGTCTTATTGCCGCCAAGTCTCAAGCAAAGGTCGTTCCCTGTCGGATATTCAACGCCTACAAAGCCTTACCCAAAGACGCCAAACTTCCAGATTTTTCCGTTTCGGTGCATATCGTATACGGAAAACCCTTACAGCCCGCGGACTATGATCCCGGGAAAACCGCGGGCAAAGATCGCTACCAAATAATAGCTGACAAGATCATCTCAGCCATCAGTCAGATCCGTCGGCCGCGACCCAAGGCGATTTGAGCGATTAGGCTCTCTGCAATACCAGGAGCCTTAATTTGGTAGCGGTCGATCTCCGAGCGAGCATACTTATATCAGCTTAGCTTTCTACTTGCGGATCAACACGACCCAGTCTTCGCTGGGATCCGATGGCGCTTCACCTAGAGACACCTCACCGCCGCCTCTAACGCTTCGCTCGCTACCTCTCTGGAGTCGGCCTCCATTGCGTGGATCGAACCACTGAACATTGAACGAACCGCTGGCATCGGAAAGATCTAATGCGGCCTCGCCTCCCTCCGGAAGATAGACCACGTAAACCGCTCCTTCTTCCGCGAAGCAGAAACGTCCATTAGCCCGAGCCGCATTGCCCACTAGCGCTATCGATAAAAATGACCGCGTGAGCGAGTGGATGAGCGATACGCAGCGATCCAATGGAATGGCTTACGGACCATATGGTCGGCGCTACACCTTGGCTGGCAACGCTAAGGAAGTTTGGGCCTTTGACAAAGAGGGCAACAAGGATGTCGTGGCTACGGGGATACGTGGCAATGATATCGTCATCGCTATCAACGGCAACATGTACATTACCGAGCCGGTAAGCAATGCCAGCAAGCGATCCGATCGTAGTCGCATTTGGCTGGTGCGCCCAAACGGCGAGAAACAGGAGTTAGACTACGGCCCGAAGTTTGCCAATGGCATCGCTCTTTCGCCCGACCAAACCCAGCTTTATGTGGCCGACTACGATTCTCGATGGATCTACAGCTACATGGTTCAGCCTGACGGCACTATCGGCTACAAGCAGCGCCTCATCTGGCTGCACAAAAAGGATTCCGAAGACTCTGCTCGAGCCGATGGCGTACGTGTAGACCGGTTTGGAAATATTTGGGTGGCCACGGGAATGGGTATCCAGATTTGCGATTCAGCTGGCAGACCACGCGTTATTCTGCGTACGCCCAACGGTCGGGTCGCCAATTTCTGTTTCGCCGGCCCGAACTTCGACACGATCTATGCTACTTGCGGCGACAAGGTCTACAAGCGCAAGGTCAAATCCATCGGCGTCCAATCGTGGAAAGAGCTGGTAAAGCCCGCCCAACCGAAGACGTAGTTTGGAACTGCGAGAAATTCGATCTAATCAATTCAAGCCTATCATCTCGGCATAGCTAGACGAAGCCGGAAGAAACACCTATTTGCTTCGTCTTGTCTCGGCGTAGCTCAGCGAAGACGGAAGAAGCAACAAGTGAGACACGAGCGTTGTTTAACATCGCTCTTCCGCGATTGCGGAATCGCTAGTTCCTTCTCTCGCGACTGCGAGATTAGGAAACAGGTATCCGCTTTGCGGATAATAGGTTTAAATCAAACAAACTGGACTATCGAGTGCTAGGTATTTCGCTACTAGTAGGATATCAGAACCACGAGTTATTCTACCAAAACCAAAGTATCATGCCCATGCTAAGCACGATCATGTAGCGAAGCGTATCCTGTTAAATGACAATCAATTTTTGCTCAGGTATCGGCCGATCTCACGTCTCTGCAAAGCGACGGCAACGCAAGCTGAGCGGCCAAATAAGGTAGCATAGGCTTCCAGCCTGTGATTTTAACTTCCGTAAACAGACAGGATGCCTGTGCTACTCCCTTCCTTACGGTCTCGAAAAACTTCCGCTGGTTGCCACTAGGGTGATCAGGTCGCGAAATCCTCCACCCTGTTCTTCAAGATCGGCCAGGATGCTATCAATCACGGGACGATCCATGATCTCGATACGGCGGCCCAATGCATAGGCTAGCATCTTTTCGGTGACTGCCCGATTAAATAGAGACTGCTTTTGCAGGAGAATTTTTTTGAATTCAACAACGTCCTCGAATTCGCTGCCATCCGGCATCTTCCCGGAAGCGTCGATGGATACGCGATCGTCATAATTCGAG
>NZNM01000037.1 GCA_002694885.1 Opitutaceae bacterium
CCACCGAGTCGCTGGCGTTTGTGAAAGGATAGTGAGGGTTAACCTCTTGTTGGCCAAACTCCGCATCCATCGAAACGATGGTCTGGTCCCATTTCAAGGCGCCTTCGCCGATCAGTCCGGCAGGTAACAAAAGGGCTGTGATAGTTCCTACTATAAATCTCGACATCCAACTGGCTTCCATAACGACCGTGGAGTTTGAGAGAGGTTTGGTATTTGTCGAACAAACTCCTTGCTCGATTTTAGGGAACCGGTTCTGATCGCCGGATGAGTGGATTTTCACGGCCCGATGGGCGGGAAGCGGACGCGTTGCGAACAATAACCTTCGAGGCGGATTTCGCGGCGAACGCGACCGGATCGGTATTGGTATCGTTTGGGAACACCAAGGTCATTTGCGGGGCTACGCTGGAAAAGAAAGTGCCTGGCTGGATGCGGGCCCAGAATGTGGAAGGCGGCTGGCTAACGGCCGAGTACTCGATGCTTCCCTACAGCACGCACGATCGCAAACAGCGGGATTCGTCGAAGGGACGCTTGGACGGGAGGTCCGTAGAGATCCAACGATTGATTGGCCGGTCGCTCAGAGCGGTTACGGACCTAAAGAAACTTCCTGGTTACACGCTTTGGGTGGACTGCGACGTGCTTCAGGCAGATGGCGGAACGCGGACTGCTTCGATTACTGGGGCGTATCTCGCAGCCAGGCTGGGGGTACAGAAACTCATAGATGATGAGGCCATAAAAGAGAATCCATTCAACGATTCGGTGGCGGCGATAAGCGTCGGAATTTTCGAGGAGCAGCCGGTATTGGATCTTCCCTATGTCGAGGATCGGGATGCCAGTGTTGATTTCAATGTCGTGATGACGGGAAGCGGCCAGTATGTCGAAGTTCAGGGTACGGGAGAAGAGGCAACTTTTTCTGAGGAGCAATTGGGATCGCTCCTCGCGTTGGCCAAGAAAGGATGCCAGGAAATTTCATCGAAACAGACGGCATTCCTTACCCAACGGCTGCTAGTTGCCAACGCTTCGCAATGATGGTTTCGCAAGATTTCGTTCGTTTGCCGGGTCAAATTGCCTCCGTGCCTAGATATCTCTTTGATTTTTCTGCGCGGCCAATCTTAATGCAGAACTTCCCCATTTAGGGCTCAAAAATGAATATTCACGAATACCAGGCAAAGCAGTTATTTGAAACTTACGGGATCCCTTGTCCGAAGGGAGCGGCCACTAGCTCGAAAGAAGAGTTCGGGACTTGCATCGATAGCCTCAACGATGGGCTAGTTGTTGTGAAGTCGCAGATTCACGCGGGAGGTCGGGGCAAAGGCACCTTCACCGATGGGTTTCAGGGCGGTGTAAAGCTGGCTAATTCAAAAGACGAAGCCATCGATTTTGCCAATCGAATGCTCAACAACACTCTGGTGACTGTGCAGACAGGTCCTGCAGGACGCGAAGTGCAGACGATCTATTTCACTGAAGGCGCGGATATCGAAAAGGAGTATTACCTCGCTATCCTCATGGACCGGGCGACATCGGCTCCGGTGGTAGTGGCTTCGACAGAGGGCGGTGTGGAAATCGAGAAAGTTGCGGAAGAAACTCCGGAAAAGATTTTCAAGGCTTTCGTCGATCCCGTAATCGGACTCCAGGCCTATCAGGCTAGGGGCATCGCCTTCAAGTTGGGCTTCGAAGGCAAGCAGGCGGGAGCGTGCGCTAAGCTCATCTTCAATCTCTACAAGATGTTTTGGGAAACCGATGCGGACATGGTGGAAGTCAACCCTATGATCAGCACTTCAGATGGGGGCGTGATGGCTTTGGACGCGAAAGTTAGTTTCGACTCCAACGCCCTATACCGCCACAAGGACATCGTAGAATTTCGCGATCTCAACGAAGAGGATCCAAAAGAAATCGAAGCTTCGAAGTTCGATCTTAACTACATCGCTCTCGATGGAAATATCGCCTGCCTGGTAAACGGAGCAGGACTAGCCATGGCTACGATGGATATTATCAATCACTGTGGTGGCGAAGCAGCGAACTTTCTCGATGTGGGTGGCGGCGCGACGGCTGAGCAAGTGACGGCTGCATTCAAAATCATTCTGAGCGATCCGAAAGTTGAGGGCATTCTAGTTAATATTTTTGGCGGAATTATGCAGTGCGACGTGATAGCGGAAGGCGTTATCGAAGCAGCGAAAGCAGTTAGCTTAGACAAGCCGTTGGTAGTACGCCTGGAAGGAACGAACGTTGAGAAGGGTAAACAACTTCTAGCCGAAAGCGGAATCGAAATCACCTCCGCAGACAGCCTAGCGGACGCAGCCCAGAAAATCGTGGATATCGTAGCGAACGAAAGCTGAGCACTGTAATTGAGGAAATTATACAATGAGCGTATTGGTTAATAAGGATACTCGAGTCGTTTTTACGGGGATTACTGGCAAGTCAGGCGGATTTCATGCGAAGCAATGCATGGAATACGGAACCCAAGTCGTCGCGGGGGTGACCCCTGGAAAAGGAGGCCTGAAATTCGAAGATAAGGTTCCCGTATTCAACACAGTTACCGGTGCCGTTGAGAATGAAGGAGCCAATACGGCCTGCGTATTCGTGCCTCCACCGTTCGCAGCGGACTCGATACTGGAATGCCTCGATGCGGGAATCGAATTGATCATAGCCATAACCGAAGGAATTCCGGTCAAGGATATGGCGATCGTGAAGCGGAAGCTTTTGGAGACAAACGCCCGATTGATTGGGCCCAATTGCCCAGGGGTTATAACTCCAGGAGAATGTAAAATCGGGATTATGCCAGGTTATATCCATAAACCGGGTACAGTCGGAATCGTTTCGCGGTCTGGCACCCTCACGTACGAAGCGGTTTGGCAAGTCACCTGTTTGGGTTATGGTCAATCCACTTGTATCGGAATTGGAGGCGACCCGATCAATGGAACGAACCACACCGATGCCATTAAATTGTTTAACGAGGATCCCGATACGGAAGCCATTGTCATGATAGGGGAGATTGGTGGAGATGCCGAGGAAAAGGCTTCAGAATACATCAAGGAGCATGTGAAGAAGCCAGTAGCTGGATTCATCGCGGGTACCACCGCTCCTCCCGGTAGACGAATGGGGCATGCGGGAGCGATCGTTTCTGGCGGTAGTGGCACGGCGGATGCGAAAATCGCGGCTATGGAAGATGCCGGCGTAGTTGTTGCCAAGACCCCGTCAGACATGGGCGCGGCCCTGCTTGAAGCCTGGGGGAAATAAGGCGGAAGGATGAAGGTTGAAGGTTGAAGAGGCCTCAACTGAATCCATTGAGTGCCCAGTTCGTTCGCGGTCGCCGCGAGCGACGCCCCTACAAGACCTTACAAACTGTGTGATCAACGTTCCCTTACCTTGGGTGCTTGGCGTTGATTTCGTCGATGAGTAGCTGCTTGGAGTGCTCCAGGCTGGGTTCATCGATTTTTCTGATGATTTTGCGAGCAGCAGTGTGGTGCCCCATGAGGAAGCGAGTCCTAGCCATGTACAGCTGCATCATCTGCTTTTCTTCGGGTGACTGGACGAAGTCGACCAGTTGCTGCCATTGTTCCAGAGCCGCCTCCCAATTCGGTCGAGCCACGTCGAAGAAGCTCTGGGCATACCTAAGGCGATAGGGCAGGTGGGCGGGCGCTAGCATGGCTGCTTCTCGGAATTTCTTTTGTATCTCCAAATCCATCCCGTCTGGGAGGAAGAGTTTATCGTCTATGAAGAATTTTTTGTAGGCGAATAGCAGGTTACCTAATTGGTAATGATAGAGGGGCTCTTCGGGCCGCAAATCGATTGCCATGTTGTAGAAGGCCATAGCTTCCAGGTAGTTCCCATCTTCGGCTTGGTAGTTTCCCAACTGGTTTTTGACGATAGCGTGATAGGGATCGAGCTCGTCTGCCCTGGCTAGGATGGCGTTGCTAGTTTTCCGTTCCCCAATCCGGTGAAGCATCATTCCGTACGAGATATAGGCGGCTGCGTATTCCGGGGAGGCGTTAATTAGTCGTTCGTATCCGTCCACTATGGATTGCAATTCCGTTTGCACCGAGTGGACGTCTTCTTTGGCTAGAGCCTTTTCGTATCGAGCATAAGCTGCCTGTTCACGGTCATTCAGCTGCTTTAGAACATAGGCCGCCATCGATTCGCCCGAAAGGGAAGAATCATCTGTGTCCTCATCATCAGCATCGAGCCTTTGGGCAAGCCCACCCAAGGCGAGAGAGACAATGAGAAAGAGGGCGCCGATTGGAAGCTTGGCTGAGCTTGCTGAATTGTGTTTGCGATTATCCAAAGCGAATCGAGACAAACTACGACGCCTGAGCGTGGCAAGCGTTCCATTTGCTGGGATATTTCGTAAATGGTATAAGTACAGCGCGGAATTCCCCTCCTGGGATCGCCCGCGGCTCGCGGGCTGTATTGGGCGTCCAGCCCAATACCTTATCCTTTTGGCGTGTGGTATTAAAATGCCCGCGAGCCGCGGGTGATGTCAGAATGTCGATGGCATGGCCTAGTTCCCGTGATCAGGATCGCTACGTCCGTCGAAGTACTTTTCGCGGATCCATTCTGGCTGCCATCTATCCAGGGTGCGCTCGACTGTTCGAAAGTCGATTTCTTTGGGCCCCGGGTTGGCGACGCTCAAGGGTGAAGGATCGCCCACTTTTCTCTGCCAGGATTTCATCAGCTCGGTTAGCTCATCCACTTTGTCCGAATACAGCGGATTGTCAGCCAAGTTGTACATTTCATTTGGATCGTTTTCGAGATCGAATAGAATCTTGTGATTGATTTCTGGATACACGTGCAGTTTGTATTGCATATCGCGAATGGCCCGCATTTTATCTTGAAAAGCGAGAAAGACCGAATCTCTCGTACGGGCGTTCGGGTTGCCGAATAGAGGGCTCAAGTCTACACCGTCGATGTCTTCGGTGATGGGAGTGTCGCTTAGTTCCAGAATGGTCTTGTGGAGATCGAGAATATAGGTGAAGGCGCTGGTCATCCGATTTTTGGGGACGCCAGGCCCGGATACGATCAACGGGGTTCCCATGCTGTGCTCGTAAAGGTTTTGCTTCCCGAGCAGGCCATGAGAGCCCATGGCTAGGCCATGATCAGCGGTGTAGATAATTATGGTATCCTCGCTCTGGCCACTGGTTTCAATGGCGTCGAGTATGCGACCGACTTGGCTGTCCAGCTGAGTTATCAGCCCATAATACTCGCAAAGCTGATCGCTTACATCGCTCCGCTTCCGTGGGTGTGACGCCAGGCTTTCGTCTCGTTTCCCTCCGGTTAGATGCCCTGTGTCGAAGGGGTGGTCCGGCAAGAAATTCTTCGGTAGCGGAGGTCGATTGTCGTAGTATAGTTTTCGGTACGTTGGAGGCGGGTTTCTGGGGTCATGCGGAGCGGTGAACGAGACGTAGAGAAAGTAGGGGGAATCGCTGGAGTGGGATTCGATGAAGTCGATGGCGGCGTCGGCGAAGAGCGTGCTGGAAAAGCGCTTCCCGACCTTTTTTTCCGTTAGCTCGCCATTGGGTAGCAGGTCTTGGACGGAAGTTTTCGTGTGGTCCGCCATACCTCCCATGTAGAGATTGCGTCCCGCCTGGAAAGAGCGGGCCAGTGTTTTGAGCCCATTGTGCCACTTGCCGACGGCGAAAGTTTGATAGCCCGCTTTTCCGAGCTGTTCGGGCAGAGTGGGCAAGCCTTCCCAATCTTTGGTATCATCGATTCGGTGCCAGTGCCTGCCAGTCATCAGCATGCTGCGGCTAGCCACGCAGACGGCCCCGCTATAGCTTCCTGCGCAGTAATTGCTAGTGAAACTTAGCCCATTGGCAGCAAGCCGGTCGAGGTGGGGGGTCTGTATGTGTTCATTCCCATGAGCGGCAATCGTGTCAGGGCGTTGATCGTCCGCGAAAAGGAAAACGATGTTCGGGCGTTCGGCGTGTCCAGTCGCGAAGGAAATGGAAATGGCTAGTAGGGTCAGGATGGTTCGTTTCATAGCAGAGTTATAGTCGGAAAAATTTCTAGATCGATTGAAATAGCATTTTCGCTTTCTGGCTAGCGCGTTTGTGGTCCACGATTGGAGTTGGGTAATCAATGCCTAGCTCGCCTTGCCATTTGTGTATTTGTTTTGTGTTGGCGTTGTCGAGTTCGGGTATCCATTTCCGTATGTATTGGCAATCGGGATCAAAGCGTTCTTGTTGGCGCCACGGATTGAAAATCCTGAAATAGGGTTGAGCGTCGCAGCCGGTTGAGGCCGCCCATTGCCAATTCCCATTGTTTACGCAGGGATCGTAATCAACTAGCTTCTGGGCGAAGTAGCGTTCGCCCCAACGCCAGTCGATATGCAGGTCCTTAGTAAGAAAAGAGGCGGTTATCATACGCAGCCGATTGTGCATGAAGCCTGTTGCGTTGAGCTGTCTCATACCGGCGTCGACGATAGGAAACCCAGTCCGCCCTTCCTGCCAGAGTTGAAACGAAGCCTCATCGTGTTTCCAAGCTATGCCACTGTATTGAGATTTGAATGCATTTCCGAATACGCGGGGAAAGTGAAAGGCAATATGAGTGAGAAAGTCCCGCCAATAGAATTGTCGAATTAGCGAATGGGTTTGCCCGAGTTTGCCAGCAATTGCCCAGTATGCTTGCCGGACGGAGCAGGTACCGAATTTAAGATGGGGTGACAAGTGGCTCGTTGCCTCGAGAGCCGGGAGATCTCGAGTCGTATCGTAGTCGCTCAGCTGGCAGGATTGATTGATCGCTTCTAGGGCCGATTCTTGCCCGCCAGCGATAGAGTCGTATTTCGGTACGCCCTTAACAATTTGCTTTAGGGCGTCCTCGATGGGGATCTCGCTAGGGACTTTTGAGAGCTTACCCGAATCCGATTTGAGAGGGGCCGGTTTGGATACGCGCCTCTTCAGGGCGTTATTAAAGTAAGGGGTGAAAACGGTGTAGGGAGATCCGTCGGATTTGAGCGTGGATTCCGGAGTGTTGATGAGCGCATCATGGCAGGAGTGGAAATCGATACCGTTTTTGCGGCAGGCCGCTTGGATGGCCTCGTCGCGTCTCTTACTGAAAGGCGTGTAGTCGCGGTTGACCCAAATAGCATCGACTTGGTTTTTACTCGCCCAAGAATCAACCAGGTTTTCGGGTCGGCATTTGAAAGTGTGTAGGCTAGATTTCTTTGCGATGAGACTGCGATTCAGTGATTCGAGAGCATCCCGCATAAACCATAGTCCAGGCAGACTCTGATAGTCGTGTGGCTCGATTTGCCGAGGATCGAACACGAATGCTGGGATGACTTCTTTCGATTTAGATAGGGCTTCGTTTAGCCCATTATTGTCGTTAAGCCGAAGGTCGCGTCGAAATAGGAATAGGCTTCGCTTGTACATATTTGTTTCGATTCTACCTCAACCTTCCTCACCAAAAAATATCGATCTCGGCTAGGCAGGAAATGATGTATTTTCCAATGCCTCGATACCGGCATCTGGGTTCGCTTCCAGAAATTCTTTGATGGCATTCAAGAAGCTTTCCCCGTACCGCTCGAGCTTCTTCAATCCGACGCCGCTGATTTCAGATAGTTGCTCTTCATGTGTGGGAAAGTCTCGAGCCATCTCGCGCAGAGACACGTCGGAAAAGATAATGTAGGGCGGCACGCCCTGTTCGTTAGCGAGCTCTTTGCGCACGGCCCTAAGAGTGGCGAACAAAGATTCGTCGCATTCTATTGCTCCGGTTTGGCCAAGCCTCGAACGCCTTTCAGGCTTCTCTACGCTGGTCGGCTGAGTTAGGGAGATCGAGGTTCGCTCGCGAAGAGCGATGCGGCCTTTGGACGTCAATTCCAGGACACTATGACTTTCCGGATTCTGGTCGATATAGCCTTCGCGTATCAACTCTCTGCCAAACGCCTGCCAGTCGGCTCGTTTGTATTCCTGGCCGATGTTATAAGTGGATAGCCGATTGTGCCCCCATTTGAGAACCTTCTCGCTCTTGCTACCGAGAAGCACGTCTACAATATGATTGATGCCGACACCGAACCCGCTGGCTTGCTGAACCCGGAAAATGCAGGACATGAATTTCTGAGCGGGAACGGTCCCGTCGATCGTCTTTTTCGGGTTTTGGCAATTGTCGCAGTTGCCGCAGTTTTCATGAGGCCAGGATTCAGAGAAATAAGCCAAGAGCGTTTTGCGGCGACATTCGGAGGACTCGGAATAGTGAACCATTTGCCGTAGTTGTTCGCTGGCTACGTCGCGCTCTTTCCAGCTTCGCTTTTCTGAAATGAATTGGAGTTGCTTGGCAACGTCGCCCGGGCTAAAGAAAAGAACGCATGCGGCGGGTAGCCCATCGCGGCCCGCCCGCCCAGTTTCCTGGTAGTAGCCCTCGACGTTTTTCGGAAGGTCCTGATGAATGACATAACGGACGTCGGGTTTGTCTATCCCCATCCCGAAAGCGATGGTAGCGCAGATCACTTTGGTTTCATCACGGATGAACGATTCTTGATTCTCCATCCGTTTGAGAGGGGTCATACCGGCGTGATAGGGGAGGGCTTCAATGCCGGATTGCTGCAGACGATCGGCCAAGGACTCGGTGGCCTTACGTGAATGGCAGTAGACGATACCGCTGTCGAAGGGGCGACTTTGAGCGAATCGAAGAATTTGCTGAAAAACGGCCTGTTTGGTCTCAACCCGATAGGTCAGGTTGGGGCGATTGAAGCTAGCCACGTAGGTTTTGGGATTTTTCAGCCGCAATTGAGTGAGGATATCCGTTCGGACTCGATCGGTAGCGGTTGCCGTTAGGGCTAGGAATGGAAGATCCGGGAAAAGGTTTCTCAGGTTGGAAAGCTGCCGATACTCCGGGCGAAAGTCGTGCCCCCATTCGCTTATACAATGGGCTTCGTCCACGGCGAAGCGGGAGACGTTCCACTGGCGGAGATCTTCAAGAAAACCGGAAAGCATGAGCCTTTCTGGAGCGACGTAGAGGATTCGATATTCTCCAGCGAAAAGCTTAGCGTAGCGTTTCTTGGCCTCCGTCTTGTTGAGGGAAGAGTTCAGGAATGTAGCGGGTATGCCATTGGCCTCGAGCCCGTCGACCTGGTCTTTCATTAGAGCGATTAGCGGCGATATGACCACGGTTAGTCCGTCGAGCATTACCGCAGGGAGCTGATAGCAAAGCGACTTGCCTCCTCCGGTTGGCAAGAGTGCGAATACGTCTTTGCCACCGAGAAAATCGGATATGATCTCTTTTTGGAGAGGACGAAAGGAGTCGTGCCCGAAATGCCTTTTCAGGGTTTGCAGAATTTCGTCGTCGTTCGACGCGTATGACATGGCGCGAATCTGGATCAATCGGATGCTTTTAGAAAGTCCTAATTGTCCGAGAAGGCGAATCGTCTTGCATGCAAGGGAAAGCCTCGGTCGTATCCCATCCATGAAAGTGAACATGCGTATTGGCCTCGTCGCGGTGGCGTTGTATGGGTTGCCGATGGTTTTGGCGGAGGAGGTTGATGGCCATTCGCATTCTCCTAAGGATCACTTGTACGAAGCGGCTCGTGTTGCTGAAGTATCTTTCGAAGAGGCCTACGCGGCTGCTGAAGAGGCCGGTGTGGAATCGCATTTTCTAATTGAAGCGCAAACCATTCACTTTCTCTCGACGGGCAATATGCCGGAATTGTTTGGACACCTGGAAAAACTAGAAGCCGTTTCTGGGAATTTGGAATACGGAATGGACAAGCCTTTTCATTCCGAGCGGCAGCTAATCGGATTGGTTGCTTCTATCAGAGCGATTCAAGCC
Organism: Opitutaceae bacterium; assembly: GCA_002694885.1. Taxonomy (GTDB): domain Bacteria; phylum Verrucomicrobiota; class Verrucomicrobiia; order Opitutales; family Opitutaceae; genus Pelagisphaera. Next base: position 9,757 of record NZNM01000037.1, read on the forward strand.
TACGAGGCAAACGATACTGGCGAGTTTGAAAAACAGGCAGCCAGTTCCTTCGTGAACTCCCCTCAATACAATCAGGCATTTGGGCTGTTGCAGCTTATGACGGAGCTGAGGCGCAAGGAAATCCAAGAATCCGCAATGGCGAATCTCCGGATCCCGATGGACCTGACGATCGCGAGCGCCGATGGCGAGCAGAAGACATTGACCGAGTGGCTAGGAGGAAATCAGGCCTTGCTCATCGATTTTTGGGCTAGCTGGTGCGGACCTTGCATGCAGCTCATGCCGGAGCTCAGGACAAAAGGGGAAACACTTCCATCGCAAGGGGTCGTGGTCATGGCTATGAACACCGATGCCGACGATCCGATCGGGAAGGCTAAGAAAGTTCGCGACCAGCACAACATGGACGTGATGCCGTGGTTGCTAGAGCCGGAAGATCGGCCCTTGAGCCGCCTGCTCATGATCGATTCCATACCCCGTATGATACTTGTTAACGCAGAGGGTAAAGTGCTTTACAATGGGCACCCAATGGACCCGAGTTTGAAGTCAGCCTTGGCCGCTCTGGAGGTTAAGATATAGCGACTTGTCGCAAATGGGACCGCGGGCGGCTCGCCCGCATTTTTTGAGGTGTTCTGCCTCGGAACTGATTGTCTGAGTAGAGTCAGGAATCGGACGAGACGCTCAACCCCTGCCCGCGAGCCGCGGGCGATCCCAGATCGTGATCTGTGAGCGGCGGCGAGACATGGGGACTCTAAAGGGTTAAGCTAAATCAGTTGCCATTCGGCTGGATAGGCGTTTACGGCTTGGCTCTTTTCTTATGAAACTGGGTGGCATTGAATTAGAGTCCAATCTCTGTTTATCGCCCTTAGCTGGCTACACGAACCTCCCGTTTCGGCTGACGGCTAAGTCGCTTGGGGCATTGGGACTAGTCACCACCGACCTAGTGAATGCCCGCTCGCTGATAGAGAAACGTCCGGTGGCCTTTAAAATGATCGCAACCGATGTTCGTGAGCATCCAATGTCCGTGCAGCTTTTTGGCGGTATTCCGGAGGAGATGCGAGAGGCGGCCTTGATCGTCCAAGAGCGGGGAGCGCAGATGGTCGATATCAATATGGGGTGTCCGGTTAAGAAGGTCACTAAGACTGGGAGCGGATCCTCCATGATGAAAGATCTCGTGGCGACTCAGCGGTTAGTGAAGGGGATGGTTGACGCGCTCGAAATACCCGTAACGGCTAAAATGAGACTTGGTTGGGATGACGATAATATCTCAGCTCCCGATTTGGCCAAAACGCTTGAAGACGTAGGTGTATCGGGAATATTCGTACATGGAAGAACACGAGCCCAAGGGTTTTCGGGATCTGTGAATCTGGCGGGTATCGCAAAGGTTAAAGATGCCGTGACAACCATACCCGTAATAGGGAATGGCGATGTGACGACACCTGAAGCTGCTCGTATCTTGCTGGAGGAGACGGGGTGCGATGGCGTCAGTATTGGCCGTGGAGCCTTTTACAATCCCTGGATTTTTAAACAAACTAAGCACTATCTGAATACAGGCGAGTTATTGCCTGATCCCTCATTCGAGGAGCGTGTGAATTTAATGCTGATCCATTTGCGGCGGATGATCGAGTTTTATGGCGAGGATCGCGGTTGCGTGCAGTTCCGCAAAGTGGCCCCTTGGTATGCGAAACGCTTCGGGCCGAGCAAGTACTTCAAGGATCGCGTGGTCCGCTTTTCTAGCTGGAATGAGTTCAATGAGATTCTTGGTGAATACCGAGAGTGGCGCAGCCGATTTTGCGACGATACGGGCGAGCTTCAAGAGCGGTACCAACCGGCTGATTTGTATTCTTCAATAACTGACAAAAATTCAACTGAGAAAATCAAGGTTCCGAAAGGGCCGGTGGAAAAGTGGTAGATGGTTCGTTTCGAGCCTGACTCTTCGGGGCACTTGGCTCGGCGAAACAGATTAATTTGGATCACTGTCTTTTGCCGATAACGACCGTGATTGGTTTAAGCAGCGCGGCGCTTTAGCCCGCGACAGATTTGCTTCAATACGAGAACGCGGGCTACAGCGCCGCGCTACTGCTTGGCGTCGCTTTGGAGTAGCTTTTGCACGGTGGTCAGAGCGCCCTTGAGCGAAAACGGCTTTTTGAGAACCGTGGCGTCTTCGGGGAGCTTGAACTGGCTGTAGACCTCTTCGGAATAGCCAGTCATGAAAATCACTTTCATATCCGGATTCTTGTCCACCAGCCGCTCGGCGAGTTCTGAGCCTCGCATTTTTGGGAGGATGAGGTCTGTAATAAGCAATTGAATGTCCGAATTCGATTCCTCGAAGAACTCGATAGCGTCCTCGGCTAAATTGGTAGAGAACACTTCGTAATTGTGGTATACCAGCAGGCCGGAAATGCAGTCGCACATCGTCTCGTCGTCTTCGACAACCAAGATCGTTTCCCGGTTGCTCGATGATAAATTGGCCGCTGGAACAATGGCGCCTTCATCTTCGCTCTCTACTTCTTTGGCAGCTACTTGCGGCAGAAAGATTCGGAATCGCGTTCCCTTGCCGATCTCGCTGGTCAATTCGATATGGCCATTCGACTGGCGGACGATTCCGTATACGGTCGATAGGCCGAGCCCCGTTCCTTTCCCGGTGTCCTTGGTGGTAAAGAAAGGTTCGAAAATGCGTTCTTGAGTCGCTTCGTCGATACCCATCCCGCTGTCTTGAAAACTGAGCAACATGCATGGTCGAGCCTCGATGTGATCGGGTAGGTGCTTGGCAGCTTCTTCCGCGGAGCATGCGGATATGGAGAATGAGATCTTGCCTCCATCGGGCATGGCGTCACGGGCGTTGGTCGTGAAATTGATAAGGATTTGTTCGAGGGCGGTACGGTTGAGATTAACGTGCACCGGAGTCGGGGAGAATTGGGCGGCGAATTCGATGTCTTCTGGGATCAGGCGCCGCAGGATCTTCTGCATGTCCTTCGCGACCTTGATGGCATCGAGAATTTCTGGCTTCAGGTTTTTGTTGCGTCGACTGAATGACAGGAGCTGCTGGGTGAGGTCGGTCGCTTTTTCGGCGGCCTTGCGGATCTCCTTCAGGTATTTCGCGTTGGTATCATCCTCTTCTTTCGACTCTAAAATCAGATCCGAAAATGAAAGGATCACCGCCAGGATATTATTGAAATCATGGGCTATGCCGCCCGCCAAACGTCCAACCGCCTCCATTTTTTGGGATTGGAAGAGGTCTTGCTCGAGACGCCGAATTTGGCTAACGTCTCGTTGGATGACCACGTAGTTGGAAATTTCCGCGCCTGAAGCGAAAACGGGAAACACCTTCCACGCCATTATGAATTCGGTCCCGTCCTTCTTGTAGCCGACCATCTCCCCCGCGGCGGTTCGACCAGCTTGGATATCGAGAATCATTTCCTCGATAATCGAAAAATCTGTGTTTTTCCCGTGCAGCAAGGAGATCCCTCTTCCTACGACGTCGATTTCCGAGTAGCCGCTAATCTCGGAAAATCCGTCGTTCACATATAGAATGCGGGCGTCGCCTTCGGCCCAATTCTTGTCAGTGATAATGACCCCCTCGCCTATGCTCTTCAAGGCAGTGGCAATCAAGCGAATCTGGGCTTCCTTGGACTCGGTCTGGCTCTGATCGCTTATGAAAAGGAGGGCTCCGGAAAGTTCGGGCCGAGCCGGGTTGGCGTTGGGTTTGAGCTGAAAGGCGATGGGCGCTCGGCTGCCGTCAGTTTTGAGAAGGTAGGCTCGCGTTGACGAGAACTGGGGATTGCGGAACTTTTCGGAGGTCAGGTCTATGGGTTCATCCGTCTCAGGATCGAAAGCGAGAAACACTTCGCTAACGGATCTCCCGACAGCATCGCTAGAGGCTTTGCCCAAAAGAATTTGGGCCAATTGATTTAGATTCTCGACTACTCCGAAACGATCGAGAACGAGAATACCATCGGCCGAGGACTCGAGGAGCGATTCGGCGAGAGCGCGAGCTTTCGACTCTTCGGCCCGAGACGTAGACTCGGAGTCGGCAGCTGGGTTCTCTATGAACGATTCTGGCATTAGCGATTTCTAATCGATGTCGCGGAGGCTGTAGACATTTTTTCCAAATAGCAAATCCCTAGAAGAATTCTTGGGAATCCACGCTAAACTGCAGGCAGACAATCGATGAGCCAGAATCGTTTCCCCGCGGCTTGGAGTCCCTTGTGGAAGAAGCTCGTTCGAATTTAATGAAGCTCCTGATTCTGGATCGCGAGAATGAGCGCTTGCTCTTGAAGACTTCGCTTCCGCCAAAAATGAAGGCGGTTTATGGGAAGGTCGCAGCGGGACAAATCGCCAATACCTATGGCAAATACAGGTCAGACGAGAAAGGCGATGGTCCAAATTCGCCCTAGCGTTTCCTACACTGCTTCCAACTGAGTGTCCGTCGAATTTTCGACGAGACGCACGAGCTCTTTAATGTTAAACGGCTTTGGCAGGGTGGCGATGAGATTGTTGTATTCGAGATGCTCTGCTTCGCTTGGAAATCCGGAAACGATGATGAATTTCGTTTTGATATCCTGCCATCCTGAGAGAAACTCCAATACCATCTCCCCGGATAGGCGGGGCATTTTCAAGTCGAGCAGAACCACATCGAATTGATGGTTCGGGTCCGAAAGTACGGATACCGCATTGTGCCCATCGCATAAGACAGAAACGTCGTGCTTTTCGCCGAACACGGTGAATAGCAATAGCCGGATTGCAGGATCGTCGTCTACGATTAGGATGTTCATCTTCATTGGTGGGATCGGTTTTTAGCGGAGTCTCCGGCTTCGTTCTGTGTTCGACTAGGTAATCGGTATTGTGCTCTGATTCTAAGAATCAATCAATCATCCCGGGAGGGTTTAGCGAAGGGTTTACAGAGTTAGTTGTTGCCGAGAACACAAGGCTTGCTCGCGGAGAGGAGCGTTGAACCCATCGGGTTCGGGAGGGCCATGATCGCTTCGTTCATTTTCCCGTAGTAGGTCCTGATTTCCGCTTCCATTAATCGAACTGTTTCGCGGATTGAGTGTAGATCGCACGGCTCCATCCAATGTTTTTCAGTCGTCGCTTGCATGAACTCTACTTTTTCGGCGAGGGCTGCTAATGTGTTCAAGCTTTCGCGGAGGGCTTTGCTATCGGAAATCTCGCTTACGGGATCTGGGCTTCCCGATTGAGCGGATGCGATGGAGGCGGCGTTTTGAGCGATCTCGGATGGATTGCTAGAGAGTAATTTGACGGCATCCAAAAGCGTGCGGTAGTTGAATGGCTTGGGGAATATCTTGCTGGCTCCGAGATGGTTGAATTGCTTCTCGGATTCCGGACTCAAATACCCGGTCAACACGATAACAGGGACAGAAGGATGGGCTTTCTTGATCTCGGCGATCACCTCGAGACCATCTTTCTTCGGCAAGTGGTAGTCGAGAATGACTAGATCGGCTTCGGTGTTCACACCTTTCTCGATTCCCGTGTCGCCATTGTCTGCCTCGTCGACATTGAAATCTTCCTTGAGAACTTCCCTGACAACCATGCGCAAAGCCGGGTCGTCTTCTACGAGTAGAACGTTCTTTTTCATCTTAGTTTCCTCCAAAGGTGGGTTGGTGAAGGCTCAATTTGATCGGATTCAATATTGAGAACCTCTTCGACTGCATCGACTACTATGCCCAGGAGTGCGCTTTCGTTGGATTCAGACTTTATGTCCAATACGATGACGCAGGTTTTATCAGTAGCTTCCGCGCTGGGTAGGTCTAGCTTGATACGGAGATCGATAACGGGAATCACTTTCCCTCGGAGATTAATGACACCCCGGACATGCTCGGGCATTTTAGGAACGGGAGTAATCTGCTGCATGCGGATGATCTCCCGAATACTGGGGACCTCGATTCCATAGGATTCGGAGCCTAATAGGAAAGTCAGGAATTTCCCGGCGATGGAGGGCGAGGAATCGGTATCCCCTGATTGGGAAATCTGGCTGCTCATTTGAATTTGCTTAAATCGATTTGGTGATCCGGACGCTATACGCTAGATAGGTAAATCGACCCATTTGGGACCGACTTTACCTCGTTTTGAGGTATCTGGTTATGGAGAGATTCCCCTATTCAAATAGCTCGGGAAATCCGTAGATATGCTGGGGCGATGAAACTCTACGAATACGCCTTAACGGAACACCATCAGGCGTTGGGTGATGGGATTCGCGAAGTCGTGCTCTTTGATTTTTTTGATGATGCTGTGCGTCAGCCGTTCTTCTTCTGGAATGAGCAACAATCCCGATGGGCTGTAAATTCCTTTAGCTATTCCATTCCCGGTTCGAGTTCCGCGAGAGTGAGTTCGCGCACCTTCTTAGGAAGGTTGGAGAGATTCGAACTCTTCATGAAGAGCCTGACAGCTTCCGGATGAAATGACTTCCCCGAGTTACGAATTATGTATTCCAGAGCTTCATCCCTCGGTAGAGCGGACTCGACAAACGCGACGGCTATGGCCAAATGGCGAGCGGGTTCTGGGATCAATTCGCGACTGTATCCATCTGGATAGCCCTGTCCATCGAACCGCTCTCGATGAGATCGTATCGTTAGGCCGACCTCTTCGAGCGCTCCAACGAAGCCGGAAAGAGTCTGTCCATAGACAGGATAGTGGTGCAGCAATATTTGCTCTTGTTCGGTCAAGCTCTGTGGATCATTCAAGCTCTTCGTCAGCAATTCGCGAGGTAGTCCGATCTTCCCCAAATTATACAGCCAAGAGCTCACCTTTAGCACTTCCCGATCCCGCTTGGAAAGCAATTCGGATGTGGCGATCTCCTTGCAAATGGAAGCCACGGCTTTGGTTTGCTCACCGAGGACTGGATGAAAGGCTTCGATCAATCGAAAGCAAATTTCCAAGGAATGATTGAAATTCTCTTCGAGAACCTGATTGCTCGCTTCCAAGTCTCGGGCTTGGAGTTCGAGTTGCTGAATCTTGTCTTCGAGCTCGGAATTTGACTTTACGAGCTTGTCGTTGAGCTCCAAAGTATCGATACTTAGTCGTTCGTTTGCCTCGACTAATGCATATCGTTGAACGGCGTTGTCAACCGTAGCGAGTACTTCTTCGCGTATCCAAGGTTTGGCTAAAAAGCGAAATATCTCACCTCGATTGACCGCCTCGATAACTGTATTCAGGGTTAGTACGCCTGTAATCAAAATACGTGAGGCATTGGGCTGAATCTGTTTGCATTTGTC
>NZNM01000038.1 GCA_002694885.1 Opitutaceae bacterium
GACCTACCAGTTGGCCCAGGTCCAAAGACTTGTAGGCGTGAGAGAAAATCTCAGCATTGCTGTAGCTGTTTGCATTGCACAGGGCGACTGACGGTTTCGATGACGACGGTAAAGGAAGCCGCGTACTGGGATAGTTGTTCCTGAAATTTTGATGCTCCTTCTCCAGGTCCGAGGCTGCTCCTCTGGGAATCGTATATGCGTGCTGCTCGACATCCAGCACTGCCATGAGGTAGTCCGTTGTCCAACCTCCTCCGTTATAGCGAACATCAATTACGATGCCTTCCTTGCCGTATCCAGCGGCGACCAGTTCGGTTTGAAAACGCTCAAAGCTGTTCCAGCCCATTGCCCGGATATGGAGATAACCGAGACGGCCATTTGAAAATTCGTCTACCAGTTGCCGTCGGCTTTCGACCCAGGCATCATAGTTCTCCATGGTCAGGGACGATGCGGGCCAGACGATGCTCTCGAGCGATTCGCCAGCTCGTTCTATCCCGAGGAGAACTTCGTTATCGGCTTTGTCGGCAAGTAACGAATGTATGTTTACGTCAGTTACAACCGGTTCGCGGTCAATGGACACAATGACATCGTCCACCTGCAAGGGTAGGGAAGCCTTAGTCAGCGGGCTGTCTGGCACGATGTGGGTCAATCTGTATCCACTAGTTGAATGGGCCCCTTCCATTCCGAGCAGACCTGTTTTCTCGGATTGCGTTTCCTTGGGATTGTCTACTCCGCGCATGCCCATGTGGCTGGCATTGAGCTGGCCCAGCATTAGGTTAAAGGTGTACTGGAAATCCTCCGCGGTAGACGCTTCCATGGCCAAGGGCAGGTACTTGTCGCGAAGAGCGGCGAAATCGTGGCCATGAAACTGGGGATCGTAAAATCCGCGGTCCAAGGCTCGCCACGCATCATAGTAGATTTGGGCCCGCTCTTCGGCACTATTTATTTGAATACGAGATTTGACGGCGAGTTTCTCAACTTTGTCGTCCTTGGTGATGACGCGTCTCAACAACCCGCCTCTGGTCAATGCGTAGATGTGGTCGCCGCTGTTCGAAAGTCGTAGCGCTCGCGGGCCGCTCTTGTCTCCAATGACCTCTTCTCGTTCTTCTCCATCCCAGCGAATTTTAAAGAGATTCCGCTGCGTTTCGTAGTTTTGCCTACCGGGACTCCCAATCGTGTAGTAGACCATTTCGCCGTCCTTATCGAAAAGGAACTCTCCCTCATTGCCGGCCTGAGACGTTACCTGAACTAATCTCAAATAGATCCTGTCGAAATCGATCTCGAGCTCGGGAACATCTTCTTCTTTTTCATCATCATCTGCTTCTTCTGCTGCCTCATCATCGCCTTCGTCGTCAAGCTCTTCATCAGAGGCCTTTTTATTCTTTTTCTTATCTTCCTTTTGCTGTCGCTCGCGTTCCCACTGTTCGTCCGTTTTTTCCCAGTCTGATTTCTTCAGCCAGGCGAACCAAACGTCCGCGTCTCTATTGTTTCGCTCCGATAGGAATCCGAGCTTACTCCCGTCGCGACTCCAAACCGGACTCGAGTCGTAGCCCGGATGCATCGATACGTTTACCGGTTCCTTCGAGCCATCCACCGAATGAATGAAGATCTCGGCGTTGTAGTTCAGATCATCGATGCTGTAGGCGATCCATCGACTATCGGGGGACCAGTCGATCCCGGAAGGCCTCGCCCAACCATCTAGCAGCGTGGTCGAATTGGAAAGCGCCCCGTCTTCGCCAATATCTGCGGAAATCAGATGACTGTTGCCGACACGATAGACTAGTCGCTTGCCGTTTGGGGCGAGGATAGGTTCGAATTCCTCTTCGGGGGTTTCCGTGATGCGCTTGGTTTTCGTTTTCAGGGTTTTGAAAAGGCTCTTCTCTTCCTCGTCGTCCGATTCGATGAGATAGAGATCATTCTGCCCCTCTTCGTCGGAAACGAACAGGATGGCGTGATCGTTCAGCCAGATCGCGTCTCTATCCCGAGCTGAGCTTCTGGTCAATCGGACGCTGCGATCGTCCTCCTTGTCGTTCCGCGTTACAAACAGGTCTCCCCGAATCGCGTATACGCTCAGGCTTCCGTCAGGCGATACCGCATACTCGTCTATCTTGTCTGTCATCGTCTCCGAAACAACTGGGTCGAAACGGTCGTCCGCTGATAGGTCCAATTCGAGAGGAGAGCTAGACCTGGATCCGGTTTTGATCAGGGAAATGCCAGAACCGGATTGATAGACGACTTGCTTGGTTCTGGGGCTGAGATCGAAACTGTTGACGCCGAATTCCTCCTCGAAGGTGATCTGTTTAACCGATCCATCGAGAGCCGTTTGGAAGACGTTGTATTTGCCTTCTCGTGACGATATGAAGAGCAGGGTCGAGTCATTCAGCCATTTAGGGGAAAAGTCGTTTCCGTCAAAGTCGGTCAGCCGAGTGTACGCTTCGCTGGATACATCGTAGATCCAAATATCGCGATTAGCCGACCCCCGATAGGCTTCTCTTTCGATCCTGCAGGTGCCGCGTACGAAAGCTATCTTGCTCCCATCGGGAGAGACCACGGGATCAAATCCCAAAGCGTCCATGAATCGAGTTGGCGTGCTCAAAGAGGGATCGGATTTGTAGATCTCGTATTCCCGTTCGACTTGGGCGTACACCCGCTTGGTCAGAAAGAGGAGGGCGCCATCTTCGGTGTAGCTCGACAATATATCCGAGGCTGAGTGGTGCGTATGGCGGGTTGGCGTTCCTCCGTTGCTAGGCATGGAGTAGATGTCGTCGTTTCCGTAGCGGTCGCTCTGGAATGCCAATCGTGCTCCATCCGGGCTCCAACGTGGATTAGAGTCGTACCCCTCATGGACGGTAACCCTGTAGGGGCGTCCTCCTTTGGTCGATACCGTCCAGATGTCACCTTGGTAGCAGAATGCGATCTGCTTTCCGTCTGGACTGATGGCGGGCTGCAGGGCGATGCCGAATGCTGTTTTGGCTATTAGGAACAGTATGCTGAATAGCGTAATTAGTTTGATCATGTTCTTACTGGTTGGACACTCTCGAATGAATTGAACTTTGGACACCTGGTCGGGCGATTCGACGCGATGCTCATGAATGTCGAAAGTGATCGACGACCCGATTATCTCCACGCTAGAAATAGATGTACTGGTCAAATCTCAATACTTCTCGCTCGATACTTTCCGCTCAACCTAATTTCCCTATGCGTTCCCTGAAAAAACTGCCCATCCAGATTCTCATCGTCGCCATTTCTTTAGCTACGAGCGCCTCAGCAGAATCGCAAAATTGGCCGGGATTCCGGGGTCCCGGGGCTACAGGCGTTCTAGAAGGGCACGCATTGCCTACGACATGGAATGCCGATCCAGCCGCCGAGAATCCTGAGGGCGTCCTCCGGCAAGCGCCTGGCCTACGACGAAGCCTTGAGGGTTCCTTTCTTCATTCGCTATCCCAAGCTCATTTCTCCGGGAAGCGTTCGCGAGGAGTTGACGTTGAACATCGACGTGGCTCCGACGCTATTGGAACTGGCCGGATTGGATTCGGTAATTCCCATGCATGGTGAATCCTTCGTTCCCCTGTTTAAGGATAATAACGCGAGTTGGCGGAAGGCGTTCCTGGCCGAGTACTTTCTCGAAAAAGTCGCTCCTAGAACGCCAACGTGGCAAGCGGTCCGCACGGATCGATGGAAATACATTCACTACCTCATAGCCGATGAGAAGGGCGATCCTTATGGTTATGATGAGCTGTATGATCTGGCAACCGATCAGAAAGAGATAACGAACCTGGTGAACCACCCTGAGCATAAGAACCGGCTCAAAGAGATGAGGGTCCAATTAGAAAACCTGTTGAACCGATCGAAATAGATTTTACGTATGTATTTAAATTCAAAATACAAATACTTTTTATCCGCTTTGGGTAAATACCTCGAAGCTTGCTTAATTGCTGTATTTGGTAGGGAGGACCGACCCGGTCCTCCGAATGAAGAAATTGGAGGATCGAGCCGATCCTCCCTCCCTTTAGGAATGCCCTGGGGCTCTTTACTTTATTTACTCCTAACCGCGGGAGCGCTTGGCGCGGGTCCCAACATTGTAATGGTGATCACGGACGACCAAGGCTATGGCGATGTGGCCGTTAACGGGAATCCGTGGATACAAACGCCGAACATGGACCGTATTGCCAACGAAGGGGCTCGATTCGAGCGGTTTTTCGTGCAACCGTCGTGCGCAACAACGCGGGCGGCATTGCTGTCCGGCCGTTATGCCCAGCGAACCGGAGTGACTGGGGTGACGCGTGGCTACGAATTCATGCGGGGCGAGGAAGTGACGATCGCCGAACTCTTGCAAGAGGCGGGGTATGCAACGGGCTGTTTCGGCAAGTGGCATAACGGCGGGACCTGGCCCTACCATCCGAATGGGCAGGGCTTTGATGAATTCGTGGGTTTCTGCGGCGGGCATTGGAACGATTATTTTGATCCGATCCTGGAGCGAAACGGTTCCCCGTTGCAGGCGCGTGGATTCATTGCGGATATTATTACCGACCACGCGATTGAGTTTATAGAGCGCGAGCATGCGGCGAATGAGAGACCCTTCTTTTGCTATGTCCCTTACAACACGCCGCACACGCCGGCGAGCGTGCCTTTGGACAAGTGGAGGCAGTGGGCGGACCGGGCGGACGTGGAAAATCCATTCGACCGGGCGATGTATGCCCTGGTAGAAAATGTGGATGACAATATGGGCCGTTTACTCGCGAAGCTGGAAGCGTTGGAGATCCTGGACGATACCGTGTTTATATTCCTAACGGACAACGGCCCGAATGGCTCGCGCTTCAATGATGGAATGCTAGGTTGGAAATCCAGTGTCCACGAAGGCGGCGTGCGTGTGCCGCTTTTTGTACGTTGGCCGGAACGTATTCGGGCGGGCACGGTGGTAGAGGCGAATACGGCCCATATCGACCTTCTGCCGACCCTATGCCGGATCGCGGGGGTGGAGAATCCGGAAAGCAAGACGCTGCCATTGGACGGGATGGACGTTACCCCCCTTCTCTTCGAGCAGGAAAACTTCAAAATGCCCGAACGGAATCTGTTTGTTTGGCGCAGACATGATAGGTGGTCTATCCGGACAAACCGCTACCGGGCGACCGAAACGACGCTGCACGATCTCATCGCAGATCCGGGTCAAAAGAACAATCTGGCCAAGACGCGGCCGGAAATCCATGGCGAGCTGCTCGAGACCTACCGGGCTTGGGCGGCGGAATCGACGGAAGAGGAGCCCGCGCTATTGCCGATTCCGATTGGCTATGAGGAATGGCCTACGGTGGAAGTAAAGGCGCATGAGATGGATATCTTTCCAGGAATGGGTGAAGGGATCAATTACTGCGGGAGGCAGGGATTTGCCCATCAGTGGATTGAGAGCTGGTCGGACCCCAATGCCTATGCGGCCCGTCCGATCGAGGTGGTCGCGGAGGGCCGGTACCGGGTGCGACTTCGGTATGCGTGTCCCGAGGACGCAGTAGGCTCGGTGTTTCGCCTTAACGCAGGTAACGCATCGCTAGACATTCGTATTCAGGAATCCTGGGTGAGCGCGCCGCATGCTGCTGCGGAACAGGTGATCAAGAACCAAGGCGCTTATCTGTCTCGGGAATGGAAAGATCTGGATGCGGGCGAACTGATGTTGGAAAAAGGAACTCACTCGCTTGAACTAAGGGCGGTCAAGATGCCTGGAGTGAAAATGCCTGATATCAAGGCAGTGATCTTCGAGCGCCTGTGAACCTAGGTGTTTCAATAATAATGATGAAGATTTATCTCTTTCTTTTAGCAATAAGCATCTGGCGTGTTTTTGTATCCGGTTACCCGGCACAGGCGCAAGGAGTGAGTCCGCTTAATGTTGTGCTCATCGTTGCAGACGACTTGGGCGCGCGTGATTTAAAGACTCACGGTTCCGATTTGCACGAAACGCCAAACTTGGATGGCTTTGCCGCGACGGGAATTGAGTTCACCAGCGCCTATTCCGCCTCGCCGGTCTGCACACCCACCCGCGCTTCCATAATGACCGGCAAGAACCCAGCCCGCCTTCGCATGACTATCTGGAGCGAAAATGCCCTGAGGGGCCCCAGAAATGACCGGCCCATGATACCTGCCGATAGCGAAGGCAATCTTCCGTTTGAAGAGATTACTTTGGCGGAACGATTCAAAAACGCTGGCTATCACACCTTCCACGTCGGCAAATGGCACCTCGGCGAGGCCAGATTCTTCCCTGAAGTCCACGGCTTCGATGTGAATATAGGCGGACATCATTGGGGAGCTCCGCCTACTTTTTTCGCTCCCTACGAAGGAGAGGTTTACAATGAGATGCGTTATGTTCCCGACCTGCATGGATCAAAAGAAGGGGAATACCTGCCTGACCGGCTTACCACTGAAGCGATCAAACTAATGAAGAACGCGGGCGACACGCCCTTCTTCCTTAATCTTTGCTACTACATTCCTCACGTACCGATTGACGGAAAACCAGAATACGTGGAAGATTTCGCCTCCCGTATTGGTCCTGGCAATCGGCATCGCAATCCTGGATACGCCGCCATGGTTAAGTCACTTGATGACGGGGTCGGCCGGATACTCGAATGGCTAGAGCAATCCGGAAAAGATAAAAATACGGTGGTAATCTTTGTTTCGGACAATGGGGGGTATACCGGAAAATGGGATGGAGAAACGGTCAACAACAATGCCCCACTCCGCGCGGGCAAGGGCACCCTTTATGAAGGAGGGGTTCGTATTCCTTGGTTCATGCAAGTTCCAGGTATTAAAAAAGCAAGCAAGGTGGATGTTCCTGTCACCACAACCGATATCCTGCCTACGCTTTTAGATTTGGCCGGACTGGATCATCCCGAATTCGATGGCGCGTCTCTGAAACCTTTGCTCTTCAAGAAGAACTTCAATCATGGAAATTCGCGGTCATTGGTTTTCCATTACCCTCACTACTACTCCGGGACGACTCCAGTTTCTGCTCTTAGAAAAGGCGACCTGAAGCTCTTGCAGTATTACACCCCGGAGGGGCTGAGGTTTGAGTTATACGATCTTTTGGAAGATCCCAGCGAGTCGAACAATCTAGCAGAGGATCGCGAGGCGACTGTTAAAGAAATGAGCTCTGAGCTGAACACAAGCTTATGGGAGATGGGTGCCAACTTCCCGCGTATAAACCCTGATAATGTTTCTAAAAACTAAGAGGCGTTTTTGAGAGCGCTTACGACAATGACTAGCGAAGATTGGATTAACAATTATATAGATGCGGAAGTGCGACTTATACGGTCGCTTCCTATTAAGGATATCGATGCCTTTATTGGCATCGTCGAAGAGGCTCATAGCAGCGACAAGCAGTTGTTTTTATGTGGTAATGGCGGGAATGCGGCCAGTGCATCTCACTTGGCTTGCGACATGGGTAAAGGCTCTTCGGATGCCCTGGGAAAGCGTTTTCGCGTGACTACTTTAAACGACAACGCTGCTTGGCTAACTGCCATCGGAAACGATTATGCCTATGAAGATATATTTGTCAGGCAGTTGGAGAACTTTGCCCGGCCGGGAGATGTATTAATTAGCGGAAGCGTCAGCGGGAACTCGCCGAATCTGGTAAAATCCTTCGAGTGGGCCAAAGAGCAGGGACTGACCACCGTGTCCATTACGAGTTCCAAGCGCGGGCGGATGTCCGACTTGGCAACCCTGCCCATTGTGTTGCCGGATGAGCACTATGGCCGCGTAGAAGATATGCAGATGATGATCTATCACCTTATCGCTTTCTGGTTTATCGAAAAAGAATCTGCATAGCCTAGATCAGATGTTTTCTAAACCGCAGAGTACGCAGAGTTCGCGGAGAGTTTTTCATTACTTTCTCTGCGATCTCCGCGTACTCTCTGCGGTTAAACAACAACTCCATTATGATTCTGCACTTTTAGTGAGTTTTTAGCCTCCTCGATTAAACACAATTTTAAATCTATATAGATAAAATCAAAGTCCATGAATCGACCTATCGCCCTAGTTCTATTAATCCTCCTTCAGCCTTTATCCCTCTGCCTAGGAGCAAGCCGGCCAAACATTCTATTTGTATCCATTGACGACTTCAATGACTGGGGACCCACTCAGTTGAACGGCGAGCCGTTCGATGTGGATACACCCAACTTCGACGCGCTGGCGGCGGAAGGGATACTGTTCAATAACGCCCACTGCAATGCCCCTTCATGCAATCCGTCACGCGCCTCTATCATGTCGGGACTCCATCCAGCGTCGACAGGAGTTTATGGCAATCGTCACGACTGGCGAGCGAATGAGCGATACGATGACATTCTCCTGCTGCCTGAATATTTCAAAGAGCATGGCTACGCTACGCTGGGAGGCGGGAAGATCTATCATGCGAATCAGGGAACCCCATTTGATCGGAAAGGGCTTTTCTCGCCAAGAGGTTGGGATGACTTCTTTCCGTCTTTTGATGCCCAATTGCCATTTCCGAGCATGCCGGATGTCCTGCCGGGACGTGGCGAGGGGAAGTTCGATTGGGGCGGCACCAGTAAGCCCCTTGAGGAGATGGGGGACCACAAAGTAGTGAATTGGGCGATCGAGCAGCTCGAGGCTTCTCGCGACGAACCTCTCTTTCTGGCAGTGGGAATCTATCGCCCGCACATGCCCTGGTTTGTTCCCGACGAGTTTTACGATCAGTACGAGGATGTTGAAATTACGCCTCCTACCAATCCAAAAGGGTGGGATAAGAATATTCCGGAATCTCTTCTACCACCCAAACGGTTTAAGGAGTTCACCGGAGATCCAGGCCCGAGTCGCGGTTATGCGGCCTGTATCAGCTATGCGGATTTCGAGCTGGGTCGACTTTTGAAAGGCTTGGAAAATTCGCCGATTGCGGACAACACGATCGTGGTGGTCTGGACGGACCACGGCTGGCATTTAGGCGAGAAGGAGCATTTTTCAAAGTTTACTCTCTGGGAAGAATCCACACGCGTACCGCTGCTCATCTCGAGGCCAGGCGCGAAACCGAAAAAAGTGGATACAGCGGTCAGCTTGATCGATGTCTATCCCACGCTGCTCGCTCTTGCAGGTCTACCAGAGAACAAAAACAACGACGGCCAGAATCTGCTCCCGATTATCGAGGCAGAGACGGATCTCAATCGAGCCATCGTAACCTCGAAAAGCGAGAATTATCACGCCGTGCGCGATGGACGCTATCGCTATTTCAAATCAAACAATGGAGAAGCCTTGTTCGACCATTTTAATGATCCCCGCGAAAAGAACAATATCGCCAACCGTCCTGGGAGCGCCGCTATTATCGAGCGCCTATCGAAGGCCCTGCCTACGGCCCCAATCCCAAGCATGTCCAAGCTGATCAAACCGAACTCCCCGCGCGACGATATGCCACCACGTTAAACATGAGGCTGAATTGCGTGAGCCCGAGTCGTTAATCGCACTTGTGAAATTATCCGGTCGTGACCGGGGCGATCACTAAACAGAGAAAACAGACATAACCGATACAATGAGTACTTCAACTAACCGTCGTGTGTTCCTTAAATCCTCCGCCGCTTTTCTGGGCAGTTGCGCCTTGGCCGCATATAATAAAAATACATCTGTGGGTGATTCTTCAAACAAGGAGGCAGGTTCTAAAATATCTTTGGCACAATGGTCGCTGCATCGAGCCCTTAAGGCTGGTGAGTTGGACAACCTCGACTTTCCGCGTATAGCTCGGGAGAGCTTCGACTTGGACGCCATTGAATGGTCCAGTCAGTTCTTTAATGTGGAACACGCAAGACTTGGGGCTCAGCCCAAGGACCAGGCTTATTTGAACGAAACTAAACAGGTAACCGATGATCTCGGCCTTAACAACCTCCTCATCATATGCGACCATGTGGGGAAGCTTGGAGATCCTGATAATATCTTAAGGAGCAATGCCGTTGAGGGGCACTATGCCTGGGTCGAAGCCGCCAAGTTTCTCGGCTGCCATTCGATTCGGGTCAATGCGGCCTCCGATCCTTCAATCAGTTCGGAAGAACAAAAGAAGCTTTGTATCGATGGACTAGGCCGGCTTTGCGCGTTTGCCCAAACTCGCGGTCTCAACGTAATTGTCGAAAATCACGGTGGGCTCTCTTCCAATGGCGCCTGGCTCGCTTCCGTAATTTCGGGTGTTGGTCTCGGCAATTGTGGTACTTTGCCGGACTTTGGGAACTTCTATGTTGCCAAAGACGGAGGCAATGCCGAGCGATATGCTCGCGACAAAAAGCCCTACGAAAACGATCCTGTTTATCAGGAAGATGAAACCGGATTGGAGTACGACCGTTACCAGGGAGTGACTGACCTGATGCCGTTCGCCAAAGGAGTCAGCGCCAAGTCGCACGACTTCGACCCACAGGGGAACGAGGTGAACACAGACTACGGTCGCATGCTGAAGATTGTATTAGATTATGGATACACGGGATATATAGGAATTGAATATGAAGGAAGAACAACGCCGGAGATGGAAGGAATTCGGCTCACCAAAACGCTGATAGAAAGGACCCTCAAGTCCTTAAGCTAGTTTAATTAACATTGAACGATCGAATGATATCGCCTTGGTATTTAGGTGTCGACTTGGGAGGAACCAAGATTGGCGTTTCCCGGTTTGATGTGTCCACAGCTTCGGTCGTCGAAGTCGAGCGGTTCCCCACTGGAGTAGAGTGTAATCCGGTAGACGCGATCGAGCGTGTTGTCTATATTGCCCGCGCTTGGATCGAAAAGACAGGAAGTCCACCAGAAGCAGTCGGGGTATCCGTTGGAGGAATGTATGATATGGATTCGGGATGCATGCGGCATGCTCCGCACCTCCCTTTGTGGGATGGCTTCCCGATTGTTTCTTCCTTGAAGGAAGCATTAGAGGTGCCGGTCTTTGGCGAGAATGACGCCAACGCATGCGCATTAGCGGAATGGCGCTTTGGCGCGGGGCGGGGATGCGACGACCTCATCTTTCTAACTTTCGGAACGGGGCTGGGCGCCGGATTAATCCTCAATGGACGGCTCTATCGCGGAGGAACAGGATTAGCGGGTGAAGTGGGCGGCATACGTGTCTCAGACAAGGGACCTCCACTACGGGAAAAGCCCGGATGCCTTGAAGGATTCGCTTCGGGCGCTGGAATCGCCCGGCTTACCAGAGATAAGCTCAAGGAGAAACAAAGCTCTATATTGCCAGAAGAACCGACGGCAAAAGACGTAGCCGAGGCGGCGCGTCAAGGGGACCCCTTTTCGTTGTCTGTATTTGAAGAGTGTGGTCATAAACTTGGCGAGGGTTTGGCCATTCTTATAGATACCTTAAATCCTAAAAGAATTATTCTGGGCTCGATTTTTGCCCGCTGCGAATCGCTGCTCCGACCTTCCGTGGAAGAAGCTATTTTAAAGGAAGCCAGGCCTGAAATCGGCAAGGCGTGTACCATCGTTCCCGCAGAGCTCGGCGAATCCATTGGCGATTATGGAGCCGCCACGGTGGCTGCGCTCGGAGTCGAAAACGCATTAAAGAAACAGACATGAAAACCAAAGAAGAACGATCTATCTGGACAACCTCCAGGCTTATGGGCCGTCGACAAGCCATCAAACGAACCGCCTTGCTTTCGGGAGGAATGGTCTTCTTCAAGTACTCACTACTTGGGCAAGCTTCTAGTCTAAGCGTTCCCGCAAGCGCCACGTTTGGCTCCAAAGAGGAGCGACTGTTGCAATTGGTAGTCGATACGTTGATACCAACGACGGATACTCCAGGAGCGAAGGACCTCGGGGTGGACCAATTTGTACTGCTGATGGCGAAAGACTGCCACGGCGAAGAAGACCAGATAGCCTTTTACTCGGGTCTGCATTCGATGGATGCCTTTGTCGAAAAAGACTTTGGCCAACCGTTTGCCAC
>NZNM01000039.1 GCA_002694885.1 Opitutaceae bacterium
GCGGCTTGCGTACGTAATCTCTTCCTTCTTCTCGCTCTTGCGGAAGTTTGATGAGATCATTAAGCCCGCTCAATGAAACCAGCGATCCCTGGAGGCGCGATAGCAACGCAGCAACTTGCCCAATCGGGGCCATAGCCCGGCCTGTCAAAATGGTACACCCAATCAGCGCCCCCATGCTCATATCGCCAGCCTGTATTCTAAATACTGAGACGACAATGATGACGACTGAGACCATCTGCGTGATGAAGATCGTGAAATTGGAAGCGATTGACGAATATCTGCGAGAAGCGACTTCGCTCTTGGCCATTTTGCCCAAAGAATCTTCCATGCGCTTTTGAAAGCCTCCGGCAGCGGCAAGTCCGCGAATCGCTTCGAAACCATTGATAGCTTCCACGAGAATGGCATGTTTTTGTGCCGAGGCTCCATGAGACTTTTCCGCGGCTCTTTTTAGCGGAATGTGCATGATGGCTCCTAGTCCTAGAATCAAGGCAATGGCTGCGCAGGGAATAAAGGCGATCCATCCAGCGATATAGCCCATGAATGCGATAAAGAGGGCGACAAAGGGAAGATCGATAATCGTCGTGAGAGATGCCGAAGTGAAAAATTCTCTTAGGCTCTCATAGCCTTTTACTTGGTTGGCAAAGCTCCCGGAGGAGTTGGGCTTGCTTTGCATCTTGATTCCCATGACACGCTGGAAAATGAAGCTGGACATAAGGACGTCGGCGTTCTTTCCCGCTTTGTCGATGAGCACTCCTCTGAGCGACTTTAGTAGAAAATCGAATATGTAGACGATGGATACACCGCTCGCCAATACCCATAGGGTGTCGATCGCGTTGTTAGGAATGACGCGATCATAGACATTCATCACGAACAGCGATCCAACAATCGCGAATAGATTGATGAAGACTGCTGCCAGCAAAACGTTGGAGTAGATCTTCTTGTACTTCCACAAAGTTCCCCAGAACCAGTTTTTCGAATCGACCGTTTGGGTGGTTGAGTCGGATTTGCTGTCAAAGTCGAACTGGGGTTTGATGAAAATAGCGACGCCAGAGTAGTCACGCTTGAGCTCGTCGACGCCGATCGTGGTTTCGCCACTTCCGGTTTCCGGCAGGATTATCCTACATTTCCCACCGTCTTCGCGAGACGCGAGAATCGCTGCCCGATTTCCTTCGAGCAGGAGTACTACAGGAAGAGCTAGGGTTGGGATTTTCTCGAATGGCCGCTTAACGATTCGAGCGGAAAATCCAGCCGTAGAGGCGGAGCGAAGAAAGAGCTTTGGGGTCAAACGATTGTCGACCAACGGTAGGCCGGCGATCAGAGCTTCTTTGGAAAGCGGACGATGATAAATCTTACCAAGAGTAAGCAGGCATTCGAGCAACGGATCGTCGACTCGCGACGCCTCGAGGTTGATATCGTCTTCAGTCGCAGAATCGATCGGCGTTTCCGCTTCGGGAGCGGAGAGTTTTTCCTCTACCGCTGAGGAAAAGCGATTGCTGGTAGCAGTCTTCATTAGAGGTTGCTTGTCAAGTCGATGAGCGATTCTTGGAGCTCTTCCATTTCCTTAAGTTTCCGCTCCATTTCCTTTTGCTCGGTTATATCTTCAATCACGCCCTCGAGATATACTGGCTTGTCGGAATCCTCTTGGATCATCCATACGTTCAGTTTCGCTTCTAGGATGGATCCGTCGTTTCTATGAAACTGGGCTTCTACTTGCTTATCTTTTTGAGCGAGCTCGTAAAGTTTGACCAATTCTACCTTCCGCGACGATTCATCGACGATTTCGGGTTTCAAAACCTCAACGGATTTCATGAATTCCTGGATAGATTCATATCCAAAAGCCGATGACAGTCTTTGATTGGCGTCCAGAATCGCGCCATGGTTGGAGCAGCGGAATATGCCGATGTGGGCGTGTTCGAAAAATCCTCGATACTGAGCTTCGCTTTCCTTGAGTCGTTTTTCCAGTCGAAGGTTTTCTCTCCGATTGGCGGCTTCTTTGAGATGGCTTCTAATGGCGGGAACGAGACGGGCTGTATTGCCCTTCATTATATAATCATTGGCTCCCATTTTCATGAGATCCACAGCGGTTTCTTCGCCAATCTTTCTGGATACGAGAATAAATGGGATATCTAGATCGTAGCGCTGAAAAACTTTTAGGGCTCTCATGCCATCGAAGTCCGGCATTTGATAGTCGGAGATTATGACATCCCATTTATGCTCTTTGAGAGCGGTGACCATCTGCTCCTCCGTCTCTACGCGTTCATGGACGATCGAGTAGCCATTTTTCTTGAGCAGGTTAACAGTGAATTTCGCCTCGATCTTCGAGTCTTCGACTATAAGAACGCGCAGATCGGTTTCTAGAGGAGACAATGGTTGGGTTTCGGGAGATTCCATGGCGATTGGCAGATGTTGGTGTATAGCGATTTATTGAACGACTTCTAAAAGGGACCCCATTGCTGACAGGGTACGATAGGCGGCTTGGAGCTGATTGTAGCGCTCCTCCTCAACGGAGGATCTCGCTGAAAATAGCTCGTTTTCCACATCCAGGACATTGATCAGGGCTCGTTGGCCAAGTTCGAATTGTCGCTGATAGGCGGATACGACGGATGTCATGGAATCGCGGTAGCTCTGCAATTGATACAATCGTTCCTCTGCGATGACGAAATCATTCCAAGCATTGAGAAATCGGGCTCTGACCTCCGCTTCAGTATCTTCGAGATCGTAACCCGACTGGTCGAGAATCAGTTGGGTCTTTTGGAGCTCGGCCCGCCGTCTACCGCCGCCAAATATGTCGTAGGACATGACGACAATCGCGGATGCGTCCTCGGTTCGATCAAGCGTTCGAGCGCTATCAACCGAATCGCCCTGGAGGAATAGATTGAATTGAGGCGAAAAGGCGCTTTTCGCAACACGGAGCCTAGCTTGGTTGGCATCCATGCGAGCTCGAGCGGATTGGACAAGAGGATTTCTAGCCAAGTCCACTTCATCTACTGAGATAGGCAAAGCCCATTCAGGAAACTCCGGCTCGATTAGTTCTCCCGGAAAGTCGCCGGTGAATTTTTGATACAAGGTAGTAGCTCTCGCAAGCTGTCGATGGCGAGCCTCGAGTGTAGCTTGGGCCATCGCAAGTCTCGCAGTAACCAGCTCGACATCGGCTTTGGGACCGGCCCCGGCCTTGAACTTGTCGTTTGTTTTGTCGAGCGCCGTTTGATGAATCCGTACGCTCTCTTCAGCGAAACCAATCAATGATCGATACTTGAGGATATCGACGAAATTTTGGGAAAGCTCGAGAGCGAGGTCTTGGCGAGTCATCTCCAGGTCGATCTCCCCGCGCAGTCTATTGGCTCGAGCTTCGGCGATCCGATTCTTGGTTGAGCCCCCATCGTAGAGGAGTTGGCTAGCTTCCAATGAAAAGGCTCCCATTTTGGCTAGGGCGAAGTCGGATGTTCCTCGCCGAAATCGCTCTTCTCCCCCTCTCAAGCTGAGCCCGAATTGAGGCCTTTGCTCACTGCGAATCGTCTCGATCTCCTTTTGTCTTATTCCTACGCTGGCATTCCCGGACTTGATGCGAGGAAATTCATCCATCATCGATGAGACGGCCTCGGAAAGGCTAATGCCTTGTCCATTTGCCTGGGGAATACTAAGAACCGCTAACAGCAGAGTGGTGGCTAAACCGTTCCTGAAAGCCGAGAGATAGCTATTTCTGTGGGATGGCGTTTTCAGCGTGAAAGAAAGGTTGGATATTCGCCTTTTCTATCGCTGGGATCGGCGTGAACTTAAACAACTAGGGCCATTCGTGGCCGAATCTAAACCTAGTCTAAGTATTTACACTTAATTCTCGCTAAAGCTGGGGACCAGAAGGACCTTGTCGTGTTTGCAGAGGCTACGGCGCGGTCCCGACTTTAAACGGAATTCAATACCGCTTTCAATACAGGTTCGAAAACCTGCCCAGTTGTAGCGATCACGCCCTTATTATTCTTGAGGGTTTGGCCCAGCGAAAAATCGAGAGGCTTACCAAAAGTATCGCTAACGCGTCCCCCTGATTCGGTTAGAATCAAGCATCCGGCGGCATGGTCCCAGATCTTTTCTTCGTAACCCGGGCGAGTAGGTAGTCTGAGATAGATAGATGCTTGGCCGCGAGAGACTGCGGCGTATTTGCATTGGCTATCCATGCGGAAGGGCGTCGATTTTGAATCGAAGGCCTCAAGGATTTTAGCGGATCGTCCGTGGGCTGTGTGTCCAGACTCTACGGATTCGCAGAAAACAGCTTCAGCCGGTTCCGAAATCTGATCGCAAGTGATCGGGTTTTCGATAGAGAGATCGTCGAGAGGGGATTGATAGGCTCCCTGACCCTTGCTGGCGAAAAGCAGGCATCCGCGCTCACCATTCGGATCTGATGGATCGACAGGCAAATTTGGACAACCAAGAACGCCAACGATGACCTCCCCGCCTTCAATCAAGCCTAATGCGATGGCGTATTGATCGCCTCGGAGAAACCCTTTAGTCCCGTCGATAGGGTCCAACGTCCAAAATCGTCCCTGAGGACCGCCCGGATGAGATCCCCGCTCGATTGCCGCGATAATTGAATCCTTATCGAGTCCAGGTTCTACCTTGCCAACTCGCTTGATGATCTGCTCGAGCATCTTTGCATTCTCTGGTTTTAGGAGGTCTGAAGCATCTTCTTCCCCAGTCGCGGGGACATTTGGAAAGGCCTTGGCTAAGGAATTCAAAACTAGGGCTTGAGCGCCAAAGTCGGCGATGGTTACCGGAGACTTGTCCTCCTTATCCAAGGATCCGATCGATTTGAGATCGGTTTGGGCTTCTTTGCAAAGTGAAGCGGCTTTGGCCACCGCTTCCTTAGCGGCAATCAATTCCTGCAAATAAATCTGGGTCATAATATTCGATTGTTCGATTCCTCATTATCGGCTCAAAGCTTCGGTTCCTGATGCCAACAAGAAATGCTTAACATTTGGAATTCGTTCATGTAAAGGTATTCGAGTGTTTAAGACGATAGCTCCTTGTTTGTTCTCTTTCGATATCGAGTGGGTGCCAGATCCCTTGTCTGCCGAGATATTGCACGGCGTGTCAGGAGAAGGGCCAGCTGCAGCTGGGGAATCCATGAAACGCCTATGGAAAGAGGCTGGGGCGACCGAAGAGCAGCCGCAGCCCTATTTGAAGACTGTATTGTGCCGGATTGTATCCATTTCAGGAATATTTCGAGAGATTTCCAGAGGAGAAGTCAGTCTTAAATTAGTAACTCTGCCTGTGGATGTGAAAGATGAAGAGAAGGTGAAGGAAAAATCCATTCTTCAGACGTTGCTCAAGGCAGTGGGATCAAGGAAACCTCAATTAGTTGGATACAATTCCCATAATGCGGACGTTCCCATTATCGTGCAGCGATCGATCGTGAACGGCCTTTTCGGGGAGGGTATGGGAGAGCGCCCTGATAAGCCATGGGAGGGAGTGGACTATTTTTCTCAGAGCGGCGATTTCAATGTAGATTTGGCTCCCATACTTGGACGATATGCTCAAACGCCAAAGCTCAATGAGATTGCCTGTCTGTGTGGTATTCCTGGAAAAGTGGATACGGATGGAGGGAGCGTTTCTGGACTTTGGCTTCGGGGCGATTTGCAATCAATCGTCGATTACAATGAGTTCGATGCCGTGACGACGCATCTCCTTTGGGCCCGGGTTGCCCATTTCGGGGGTCTACTCGGCGATGAGGCATACGAGCAGGAGCAACTCCTGGTTCGAGCCCTGATCGATAGCGAGATTTCGAAAGGCAAAGTCCATTTCGAGCGCTACTTGAAAGAGTGGGATCGACTGCAGGCGCTAATCTCAACCCGTTGACCCCATCCCGCTGTTTGATTGGACAAGCGGTAGTTAGATGGAAATTGGCCTGATATGACAGAACGTCTGTGCATTGTTGTTCCAATAAACGTATGGACTCCTGGCTTGCATGTGTTCCGCACGGAATTTTTGGATGAATCGATACTGCGAATTCCCCCTCATATCTCAATTTGCGAGTCGCGGTTACCTAACCGAGGGATAGAATCCAGCTGGGCTAGGCGCATAGATAAGCTTAACATGATCGGGGGAGAGGTGCCCGCTTTCTCTTACAGCTTAAGCGAGCTATTCTGGGATGAGGTAAAAGGGGTCTTGTGCATGAGGCCCCAGGATGATGGCGATCGTTTCAACAGGCTCAAGCGGACTGCTCAAAATGCTTTGGGTTCCTTTAGCGGATTACGGGATCCACATACACCCCGCCTAGATTTGGCGTCGAAAGCAGGTTTGGACCAGTTTGTATTGGAAGAGAGATTCAGGGAGCTAAATTGCGAGGATTTCTCTCTCTCCTGCCGAGCTACCGAGGTCGAGGTCTATCGGAAAGTGGGAAAGGATTGGTATTTGAATACAACGATCCCGCTGGGGCAATCGGACGAGAACTAGACGCGGGCAAGTGTCCACCCCACAAGAATCGATTAGAATCCCTTCCTGGGATCGCAGGCGGCTCGCCTGCTCCGCGCAGAGGTATGCCAAATCCTTATGAACCAATACAACCCCGTTGAGGATGTTCGTCCAAAAAGCGGGCGAGCCGCCCGCGATCCCGGGTTATGTCAAAAACTTCGATAGCAGAACGCTAGACGCGGGCAGCCCGTTTTCTTAGCGTGGCGTTAAGTATGCGCTTGCGGAGGCGCAAATGTGATGGCGTGGCTTCTACGAATTCGTCGGCCGCAATATACTCGATGGCGCGCTCGAGGGAAAATTCGATCGGCGGCGATAGTTGGATACCTTTCCCTTCCCCTTGGCTTCTGAAGTTAGTCAACTGCTTGGCTTTGGTTGGATTAACCGGAATGTCGCTCGCTCGAGGGTTTTCTCCCACGATCATGCCCTCGTAAACCTCCGTGCCAGCGCCTACAAAGAGTTTTCCTCGGTCTTCTAACGCACTGAGAGAATAGGCGGTTGTTTTGCCAGCATCCATGGAAACGAGTGTTCCCGTCAGTCGCGTTGTAATTTCACCGGCTTTGGGACGGTATTCTTTGAACAAATGGGACATGATTCCATGGCCACTCGTAGCGTTTACGAGGTCGATTTCCAGACCGATCAGTCCTCGAGTCGGAATCTCCGCTTCTAGGAAGACTGTCCCGTTTCTCGTATCCATATTGGTCATTTGCCCCTTGCGATTGGAAAGATTCTCCATGATGCCTCCGGTACAATCATCGGGAAATTCAAGCCAAAGCGTTTCGAACGGCTCCATTTCTACGCCGTCTATATTTTTCGTGATTACGGTGGGTCTAGAAACGAGAAGCTCGAAACCTTCTCTCCGCATGGTTTCCACGAGAACGGCAATCTGCATCGCTCCGCGGGCAGCGACATTGAAAACGCCACTAGTTTCTGAGTCCTCTACTTGGATCGAAATGTTGGTTTTCATCTCCCGAAACAGACGATCGCGTATCTGACGGGAAGTTACGAGTTTGCCGTCACGTCCAGCTAAGGGACCATCGTTGACGGCGAACTGCATTTGAATTGTTGGGGGATCTATCTCCACAAACGGCAATGGAGTCTGTTCTTCTTTGGCGCAAAGCGTCTCCCCAATGTCCACTTCATCGAATCCCGCGATTCCGACGATGTTACCCGCTTCGCCTATTTGAGACTCGCAGGAGGAGAGACCGGTGTATTCAAATACTTTGGTTATCTTTACGCGCTCCCTTTTGCCATCACGATTGATTCGGAAAATGCGTCCACCCGTTTCCACGCTGCCGCTCAATATTTTGCCGATCGCGACTCTACCGACATAGTCATCCCAATCGATATTGCTTACGAGCATCTTGAAGTCTCCCTCAATATCGGCTTCCGGAGGGTCGATGGCTTCGAGAATAGTTTCGAAGAGAGGCGTCATGTCCGTGGGATTATCCTCCAAGTCTCGAAGCATGAAACCGTTTTTTGCAGATCCATACAGGAACGGAGCTTCGAATTGGTCGTCCGTTGCTTCCAATTCTAGAAATAGCTCCAACACTTGATCGTGAACGCGATCTGGATTAGCAAATTCGCGGTCGATCTTGTTGACGACGACGATAGGAGTGAGGTTTTGAGAAAGCGCTTTGCGCAACACGAAGCGAGTTTGCGCTTGAGGCCCGTCCTTGGCGTCTACCAGCAAAAGAACGCCATCAACCATTTTCATCACTCTCTCTACTTCGCCGCCAAAGTCCGCGTGCCCTGGCGTATCCACAATGTTGATTGTCTTTTCTCGCCAGTGGACTGACGTGTTCTTGGCCTTGATTGTTATGCCCTTTTCTCGCTCGAGATCCATTGAATCCATAGCCCGCTCTTCGGTTTTCTGATTTTCGCGGTAGACTCCGCCCTCTTGCATGAGCCGATCGACTAGTGTCGTTTTGCCGTGATCGACGTGGGCGATTATGGCTACATTGCGAATATTCTCGTTGCGTTTCATAGGAAAAAAATCCCCTTGCGGATTAAGAAGCGATGGGAATGACGGTTGACCCGATCTATGGCAAGCGGATTGATGCTGCGAGCTGGCGATAGATTTCGATTTCGCTAGATTGTCGGCGATCTTTTGTTGGAGTGGTTTCCCGTGAAACTGCCAATAGAGGAGATTGAAGATGCGTTCGCTGAGGCGTACCGGGATACCAACCGTGTAATCCTCAGTGCGCCGACAGGCTCCGGCAAATCGACTCAGATTCCTCAAATCTTGCTTAACGAAGAAATGCTTAGGAATGGGGAGCTCATCGTTCTCCAGCCTCGGAGAATCGCTGCGAGAGCCCTAGCGAGACGAGTAGCCTTTGAACTAGGGGAGAAACTAGGCGATCGGGTTGGCTACCAGATTCGAAACGAGAGCGTCGTATCTCGGAACACGGTTATCCGGTTTGTAACCGAGGGCATTCTGCTCCGGCGATTTATCAATGACCCAGAACTTTCCGGAGTAAGCGGCATTGTATTCGATGAATTCCATGAGCGGAGCCTCCATGCGGATATGGCGTTGGCTAGAGCTCTACGACTTCAAAAGAGCTCCCGACAAAATTTGAGAATCGTGGTCATGTCGGCTACCTTGGATTCCAAAGCGTTGGAAACGTATATGGATCCGTGCCGCAAGGTTGTTTCTGGCGGTCGCGTATACCCCGTGGATATTTCCTACACGAAAGAAAAGGCAGGAGGTTCGAAATTGCCGGTTTGGGAATTGGCGGCAAAGCGGGTGAGCGAATCTATCATGGATACCGACCGAGGACACGCGCTCGTTTTTATGCCAGGGGCTTATGAGATTGGGCGTACGATCAAGGCCTTAGGGCAAAGGCTTTCTGCATCCGAATTCAAATTGTTGCCCCTGCATAGCGAATTGGGACCAAGGGAACAGGATGTGGCCTTGGATGAAAGCGATCGACGTAAGATTATCGTTTCTACAAACGTTGCGGAAACCTCGCTAACCATTAATGATGTGCGTCTCGTTGTGGATAGCGGCCAAGCGAGGGTCGCTCGCTACGATTCCGTACGTGGGCTGAATACGCTGTGGATCGAGAAGATCAGTCATGCGGCAGCTAGCCAAAGGTCGGGCCGGGCAGGTAGGACGGGGCCAGGCAAGTGTATAAGATTATGGTCCGAGCGAGATCACAGCCAGCGCCCGGAGTTTGACGAGCCGGAGATACAAAGAATGGATCTTTCCGAATCGCTATTGACGTTATTGGCCACAGGTATAGAAGGTCTGGATACTTTCGAGTGGTTTGAGCCGCCGTCGGATCAGCGTATTTCCGAAGCGAGAGAATTGCTGGCGATGTTAGGGGCGATTGATGCAGAAGGCCGATTGACGAGCACGGGTAGGCGAATGGCGGAATTTCCGCTTCATCCAAGGTATAGCGCCATGATGCTTGCCGCGGATCGCTACGACTGTGTGGAGGACGCTGCTTTGGCTGCAGCGATCGCTCAAGCTCAAGGGATATTTTTGCGAAAAGCGGACAAAGAGATATCCAGAAAACGAGATGCTGTGATCGGCGATTGTCCGGGCAGCGACATGGTAGCGCAAATACATGCTTGGAAAGAGGCCAAAGCGAATCGCTACAATTTAAGTTTCTGTCGCGAACTGGGTATTCATGGTCGTGCCGCAAAACAAGCGGAGCAGGTTGCCAGTCAGATACTGAATTGCGCCAAGTATGCTGATATCGCATCTCATCAGCCAACGGAAGTTCCAGAATCTAGCATAATGAAATCCATTCTCTCGGGATTTCCGGATCGCGTTTGCCGCCGATTGGACCGAGGTACGTTGCGGTGCGAAATGACTGGTCAGCTTAGGGGATCGTTGGCTCGCGAAAGTAAGGCTCGAGACGCTTCGCTCTTAGTCGCCTGCGAAATTACAGAGATTGGTCATCAAAGAGGTGAAGTCACGGTGGTCTTTGGAATGTGTTCGGAAATCCAGGAGGAATGGCTGAAGGAATTATATCCGAACGAATTCGAGTCTGAGACGGAAACGATATTCGATGAAAAGAAAAAGCGTGTAATTAAGAAGATTTTCACTCGATACCGAGATTTGGATATAGAGTGTAAGGAGGATTTGGATGTTTCGGATGAGCTGGCTGCAGTAGAGCTTGCTAAACTAGTGGAAAGCGGAAAAGCGAAATTGGACAAGTGGAACGCAGACGTAGAAAGCTACCTGTCAAAGATTGAGCTCATTTCATCATGTTTTCCCGAATACGAGATTGAGCCACTTGACGATGAGGCTCGAGCAATGCTCATCGAGCAATGCTGCCTGGGCGCTAGAAGTCTAAGGGATCTAAAGAAACAAGACGTGATGCTGGTCCTCAAGTCATGGTTTGGGAGAGAAACCGACGAGCTCACGCAATCGCAGACTCCAGATCGTTTGCGGCTGGAAAACGGGCGAACGGCAAGGATGCGTTACTCAGAAGAAGGGGCGATTCTATCAGCCAAGGTTCAAGAGTTGTATGATCTAGCTGATACACCCTCAATTTGCGAAGGCCGGCATAAGCCTCGAGTTGAGATTCTCGCTCCCAATATGAGGCCAGTACAAATTACGGATTCACTTCCCGACTTCTGGGAGACATCCTACCTCAACATAAAAAAGGAACTCAAAGGACGATACCCAAAACACGAGTGGCGTTAGATTGCCGATTGGATGAGCGCTGCTCATTGGGGTTTTGTCTTCAACGCTTCTCGTTGCCGCATCTACGCTAGCCCTGCTCGCTCCGTCGAACTGCTGCGGCGATTCAAATCTGCCCTTGAGGCATCCAAACCTCCGATGATCGTTGCCTGTGGCACGCCATCCGAAGCCTTGGCGAAGGATGGTGGGAGATGGCAGATTGGTTGAGCGTTGCTCAAGTCCTTCGGACGCTTGCGTTGCAAGCCCCATCTCCGCTCACTTTGGCTCGGTCCGTCGAACTGCTGCGGCAATTCAAATCTGCCTTTGAGGCATCCAAACCTCCGATGATCGTCGCCTGTGGCACGCCATCCGAAGCCTTGGCGAAGGATGGTGGGAGATGGCAGATTCGAACTGCCGACCTCTTGCATGTCAAGCAAGCGCTCTAACCAACTGAGCTAATCCCCCGGATGGAAAATCCGCCTCG
This sequence comes from Opitutaceae bacterium, assembly GCA_002694885.1. Lineage (GTDB taxonomy): Bacteria > Verrucomicrobiota > Verrucomicrobiia > Opitutales > Opitutaceae > Pelagisphaera. Next base: position 11,580 of record NZNM01000039.1, read on the forward strand.
AAATAGCCTGTCGAAACGAGTCGGAAACGGTTATCGAGACAAATATTCGGGGCAAGAACAATTTTCGTTTTCTTTGGGCTCTAAAAACGCCTTAATTTCAGCAGATCTATATTTAATGCTGCAGTATTTGACTATCTCTAATCTGGCTCTTTTGGAGAGCGCTTCTATCGAGTTCGATGAAGGGTTCACGGTGGTCACCGGTGAGACCGGCGCTGGAAAGAGCGTGTTTCTTGGCGCTTTGAGCCTACTCTCTGGGTCGCGTTCGGATAAAACGGTCATTCGATCGGGTGAGGAGCAATGCGAGGTCGAAGCGGCTTTGAAGTTTGAGGATCCAACTAAAATCAATGAGGCGCTTAAAGAATTGGGTCTTCCGGAATGCGAAGATGGGGTCCTTTTGCTTAAGCGGAGTTTGCGAGCGACCAAAGCGTCGCGGATTTCGATCAACGGTAGTCTCGCGACACTGGCCAATTTGCAAGCGCTTGGATCGCTTTGGATTGATTTCCATGGTCCGGGCGAGCCTCAGCGATTGCTCAAAAACGAGTGTCAACTGGAGATGATAGATCTCTTTGCCCGGCTGCATAGCGAGGCGGAAAAATATCGCATGGCCTACGACGATTGGAAGCGAACACTGTCGGAAATCGAGCGATTGAGGAACACGACTAAGCTCACTCAAGATCAGATAGAGTTTTTGAAGCAGCAGATCGACCGAATTGATGCCCTGGAACTATCTCCCGAGTCAGTGGAACAACTGGAAATCGATTTCAATCGCGTTGCTAGCAGCCAGGACCTGATTGGGCTCTCAATAGAGTTGGGATCAGGGCTAACGGGCGACAATGGCGTCGTTGCTTCGCTGAGTTCATTGATGTCGGCCGCCAAAGAAGCTGCCGAAATGGATACATCTCTAGGCGAGCTCGCTGGTCGCTTAGAGGGAGTAATTCTAGAAATTCAAGAGCTAGGGGCCGAGTATGAGATGATGGGCTCGTCTCTGGACTTTGAACCTGAATTCGCCGAGCAAGTGCAGTCTCGAATGACAGATTGGCAGGATTTCCGACGCAAGTATGGGAGGGATGTAGCGGACGTTTTGGAGGCCCGCGAAGAGATGGCTAGGAAGATCGATTCGCAAGGCGATATAAAGGGCGCTCTCGATCGCTTGCATGAAAAGGCGGACGAACGAGAAGCGGATCTTAAAGCGATGGCGGCTGGCTTGACTCGGAAGCGTAAAAAGGGAGGCGAGGAGTTGGCTCGCAAGGCGGAGGCCGTTTTGCTGGAGTTGGGATTCAAGAAAGGAAAGTGCGGGCTCGATTTGGTAAAACAATCGGAACTGAAATCCTATGGAGATGCATTACCGGAATTGCTATTTTCCCCTAATGTGGGGGAGCCTTTGAAGCCGTTGAATAAAGTCGCATCTAGTGGCGAGCTGGCTCGAGTAATGCTGGCATTGAAGACCATATTGGCCAATGTCGATTCGGTGCCCATACTGGTTTTCGATGAAGTCGATGCTAACGTTGGTGGAGAGATAGGAAAAATGGTTGGGCAACGACTCAAAGGAATTGGAAACAATCATCAAGTTGTGTGCATTACGCATCTGCCTCAAGTCGCTGCGTTGGGAGACAATCACTTTGTAGTGGAAAAGGATCAAAGTGGAGATCGAGCGACGGTTTGTATTGAGAAACTCAATGCGAAAGACGATTCGCGGGTTGTCGAGCTTGCTCGGATGCTCGGAGACCGGGAAGCGGGAAGCGCTCTATCGCACGCTAAAGAGCTGCTAGCGGAAAATGCGCAGGTATCTATCGAATCCTGATGCGATTGAAAGGGGCCAGGGCTCTAGTTACGGGGGCGAGTAGCGGAATCGGCAAGGCCATTGCTGAGGGATTTCTATGCGAAGGGGCGGAAGTTTGGGGAACCTCTCGCGACCCGGCAACGGCTGGTTTAGACTCGAGAATTCATCCATTACGTTTGGATATTGGTTGTTCAAGCAAGATAGATGACGATTGGATGTCCCAAGAGTTGGAGTCTATAGAGTTCGACATCGTCGTTAACAATGCGGGAAGTGGCGTTTTTGGCCGGTTTTCAACGTCAGAATTCGACGACTGGGAGTCCCAGGTAGCAACCCTCCTAGTCGGGACGATGAAAATGACGCGTCTGGTATTGCCGGGCTTGATTAAACGGAAGGGGTATTTGGTGAATGTTTCCTCGCTTGCCGCTGAATTCCCTGTGCCATTCATGAGCGCCTATAATGCCTCCAAAGCGGGTCTATCTGCATTTACCGAGAGCGTTATTCTAGAAACGCAAGCGAGCGGGATGAAAACGATCGATTTACGTCCTGGAGATATTAAATCCGAGTTTAATGTCAATATGACGGTAAAAAGCGGTAAAATCGAAAATCAAGGTTGCATGAACAAGGTTCGGAAGAGAATAGAGAAGCGGTATAATTAAGTCGCCGCCGTCGGAATTGGTAGCAGTCACGTTATGCAAGGCCATTCAGAAAAACAGATCGGGAGTTATTCGAGCTGGAACTCCATTTCAAGCGGTTCTGGCACCGTTGGTCAGTCGTCTGCTCCCTGGAAAGTTTATCCGAGCGGGAAATATGTCCTATTACACGAAATAGGAGGGCAAAGACGTTAGTGGCCGTTAGAATTCTAGTATTAACTTCCAGCACCGGAGGCGGGCATGATGCTCGCGCGATTGCCTTTCGAAGATGGGTGCGCAAGATCTACGGTTGGGAGGTTGAAGTGCGTGTCGAGAGCATGCTAGAGGACTCCTCTCGAATCGCGCGTTTCGGGGTGGCTTTTTACAACTTCATTCAGAAGCATGCGCCATGGTTTCACCATCCATACTTTATTCTCGTTGAAGGATTGAGCTATTTAAACCGCTCGCGGGTCAAGCTCGGACGACGGTATTTCAGTGAAGTGATTCGCAACTACAAGCCGCACTTGGTATTAAGCGTCCACGATTGTTTGAATCGAGGCTATTTTCAAGAAGCTAGAGCGATCTTAGGAAAAGATAACGTTCGCTGCGCCACTTACTGTTCCGAGTTTGCAGGAGGATATGGATACAGTCGAAACTGGGTGGAACCCAGTGTTGACCTTTATGTTTCCCGAACGCGTACCGCGAAAAATTACGCGGTTTCCCGGTACAAGCTGGACCCGAAGAAAATTATCGTAAGAGGGCATTTTCTTAAGCCTAGGATTTACGAAGAAAAACTTTCCGCATTCGAAAAGCACCGGTTCATTACCGAACGACTCGGTTTACGTTCAGACCGGAAAATCATATTCTTAGCGACTGGAGGCACGGGCGCGAACAACCATCTTGCACTGCTTCCCGCTATCAAGAAATACTCGGAGTCATTCCAAGCTCTCGTCGTTTGTGGGCGGAATAACGAGGCCTTTATGAAGGTCCGCAACTGGAAGAAGCATAACCCAGATGTAAGCTGCCATGTCGAGGGGTATTGCACCGAGATGCATCTTTTCATGCAGGTGAGCGATTTGGTGATTACGCGCGGAGGAACCACGACCTGTTCAGAAGCCCTCCATTTCGAATGCCCGATCATCTTTAACGGATTGGGTGGGGTAATGCCGCAGGAAAAGCTCACAACGAAGTACTTTCTGCAAGACGA
>NZNM01000040.1 GCA_002694885.1 Opitutaceae bacterium
AGCGGGTTTGTCCCGCGATTCGAAAACAATGATCGCGGCGTAAAGCCACTCCTACATTAATTGGACTGCTCCTGCTAGAATTTGCTTTAACAGTCGCCTATCGGTGAAATGACGCGTGCGCGTCACGAGGATCCCGCTGAAGCGGGAACAGGTTTTAGTTCGGTAGTAATTGGAGGACCGGGCCGGTCCTCCCTACCTAGCAAAATGACCTGCGGGGGCTTGGCTGGTGATTTTATCCATCAAGCGTTGAAGTCTTTGTCGGGCGGCATCGGCTTCCAGGCCTGAGGCGGGATATTGCTCGAGCCAGTCGTTTGGCATATCGTACAGTTCTCCGGTCGAATAGAGTTTCCATCGTTGGTCGCGGATGAAGCATCGGAACGGGCCAGACTCTAATCCGTTTCGAGAGTAGGACATAAACAGCCAATCACGATCCTGATCCAACTTGCCTTTGAATAGGGGCATCAGGCTCTGGCCGTCCATGCCACTTGGTATTCGAGATTCGGTGACATCACCGATTGTTGGCAAGACATCGGCAAAACTAACGAGCTGATCGATTTTGGTCCCGGGCTGAATGCGACCCTTCCAATTGGCAACGAAGGCCACCCGTGTTCCGGCATCGGTCATCTTGCCTTTGCCGCCTTGTACCAGGCCACGACCTGGGAATGGCGAGTGGATCGCAGTGTTGGTTCCATTGTCTCCGGTTATCAGGATGAGCGTATCCTCCCGGAGACCGGTTTCGTCGAGCTTGTCGACTATTCGTCCGATGACCTTGTCCATGTGGATAACCATTTCCTGAAAATGGTCGCGCGGATCCCGGCTTTTGTCTTTCTTTTCCCAATCGGGACTTAGTGGAGTCGGATCAAAGGGATTGTGGACGAGAATCATCGGATAGTAGATTAGAAATGGCTCCGACTGCTTCTGCTCGATGTAGTCGACGATGTAGTCGGTAACGACATCGGGACCGTAGGCTCCGTCCAGTCTGGGAACTACTTTCCCATTCTCGAAAAGCCGCGGTGATTTATAGCGGGATCCTTTGTCATTGAATACAGGATACTCCGATGTTGCTTGATTGCCGAGAGTGAAGTGCCAAAGAAGGTAATCGTCGAAGCCGGCTTGGAAAGGGCCATCCAAGTTTTCCGGAGACAACTGCCACTTGCCAGCGATCATAGTCGAATAGCCGTTAGCTTTGACCATTTTGGCGAAGTTGGGCTCATCCAGATCGAGAACGCGGAATTCTTTGTAGTTCCGAAAATTGTAACGCCCGGTCATGATCTTCACTCTCGAGGGCGTGCAGATGGGCTGCGAATAGGCGTGCGTGAATAGGGCTCCCGTTTCGGCTAGCCTATCGATGTTCGGGGTAGAGTAGAACGAACTTCCGTAGGCGCTGTAGCATTCGAATCCGATATCGTCAGCCATAATGACGATGACGTTGGGGCTACGACCCCAGAGGGTCACGATGGATGCTAAAGCAAGAAGAGAAACGAATAGGGCGCGCATAGGAAATGTGATCTGCTCTAGTAAAATGGGGCGGGTCTATAATGAAAACCGCGAGAAATCTTACATCGAGAATATCAGAATAATCAACTTTAGACGTCGTTGCTGGAGGTATTACACCATAGGTTTCGGCTTAAATCTGGCTCGAGTAGCAAGTATCTGTGGTCTGGGCGGTTTTACTCTACGCTTGCAACTGGCTGCCATGCGACAAGGGTGGGTCGAGGAAGGAAAACAATTTCAAAGGCGTTTTCTAGTCCCATCCCCCTTGCGAATCGATTATCCCGATGCAGCGATTAGCCCCATCTATTGTTACAATCACCGTTCTTGCGATTGTTATCCCAGCTTTCAGTACCAGTCTTTCCGCCGGGAAAGCCAAAATGCCCGAGCCGATTATGCTCGAAAAAGGGGAGACGGTGATCTCGAAGTCTTTTGAAAGCGCTAGCGAGGTGGATAAGAAGTCGATGGCCTTTAGGAAATTGACCCAGGATGAAGTCCAAGATGGCGTTATGCATGCCTTGCCGCCATCGATCGCCCTCAAAGGCAAGAAGAGTGATAGTCAGTGGGCCACGAGCACATTCGCCCGGGCTGGACTTTTAAATGTGCCTGCCGAGTTCGTTGCCCAGTTTCGCTGGAAGTACAATCGCCCTTCCGACGCGAAGCTACGCAAAACCGGATTGGCCTACATAGACCTTGGGCATCGCTGTATCCGAGTGACAATGACGCCAGAAGGATCTGTTCTCGTTTTGGAAAATCACTTAGTGGGCAGGGAAGAAAGACTATCCATCGTTTTGCAGGAAGTTCCCAATCTTAAACTGCAAGCGGAGAAATGGTACGATGTCACGGTGGAGGTGAAAGGCGAGGAGGTCGTTTTTCAGATCGACGGGCAAGTTCTCTACGGACGCCATCCGCTCATAGCCAAGGAGCGGTACGACAAATTCAATATCGATGTGGATGGAGCAGGATTCGTTTGGGATGAAGTGACAATCTGGGCTGCCGGCGATTATCGCTCCGATTGGGAAGGCGAGCGGGAAAAATTGTCTATTTAAATCCCGCGGCGACTTCTCTGGCCGAATCGACGAATTGTTCGTTTGAGTGGACTCCCAGTTCTACCGGACCATATATTTCAGGTCTGAGGTGTAAGTGGGGTAGGCCCAGGGAAAGTTGGCTAGCTCGCTTGCCGGTATCCGATATTTCATGGCGAGTCCGAAACTGCTGATTACTTCGGACGCATTGTGTCGAGCCAGGTGAGCTCCAATAATGGTATCGTCCTCGTTGCTGATGAGGATCTTGTAGGCAGAGTGTTTTTCTCCGATCCGGTTGGATGAAGGCCAGCCAGTGGTTACGCCGCTTTCGATTCGGAAGTCCAAATTTTTCTCTTCAGCTTGTTTTTCCGTCAAGCCGACAGAGGCCACGTTTGGGATCGTGAATCCGGCGGTGGGAATGACGGAATAGTCTACGGAACGGCGATTATCGTTAAGAATATTTTCCGCTGCCACTTTACCTTCTTCATCGGCAACCGTTGCCAATTGATAGGGCGTAGCGGCGCAGTCACCGATGGCGTAAACGTTCGGGTTGGAGACGCTTTGCAAGAACTCGTTTACCTCGATGCCTCTCGAAGAGTGTTCAACGCCCCCCAAGTCGCCATCGAGCACTGACAGATTGGGAACTCTGCCGGAGGCCTCGATCACCAGGTCGGTTTCGTAGATGGCTCCCGATGAGCCGTGAACGCGAAATTGATTGTCGGTAGATTCGATGCGAGTTGGCGACTCTTTGAGAATGATACGGATGCCGCTGTCTTCGGAGGCCTCGACGACGGTTTTGACGATGTCTCGATCGAAGGCCTTAAGAGGGCACTCTGATCGATGCAAGATCGTGACCTCGGCTCCAGCCTGGGCGGCGACGTGAGCGAACTCGAAGGAGATATAACCGCCGCCGACGAATAGAACTCGTTTCGGAAGCGACTCCAAATTGAGGAAGTACTCGCTATTCTTAGCGAGCTCGGAACCGGGGATGTCGGTCTTTCGAGGTCTGGCTCCCGTTGCCAGAACGATATTGTCCGCTTCCAGTGTTTCCCCATCTACCTCAATGCTTCGTGGCCCATTTAAAGTCGCTCGACCAGCAAAGGTTTCAATCCCTGAATCCTGAAAATCCTTTACCTGACCTTCTGGAATGCCATCTTGAAACGCGCTCTTTAGCTTCTGAAGGGCAGGCCAATCCGTACGAGGAGCCTCGCTCAAGCCGATGCCTTGCAGGTGGTGAGCCATAGCTCGGGCTTCCGCGTTGGCGACCAGGTATTTCTTTGGCTGGCAACCACGCAGGGTGCAGGTTCCGCCGTAGGGCCGCTCGTCGACCACCGCCACTTTCTGGCCCGCTTTGTTGAGCGCGGAAATAGCGAAATAGGCGGAGGTGCCTGAACCGATAACGATGGTGTCGAAAGATTTTGAAGACATGATCTGATAGAGGATTGAAAACTTGGAACGCCACAGTGACGTACGCGAACGAGATTCGCATGAGCAATCTCAACATTTATCGCGATGTCCTGGCATCTGGATCCTTCTAAACAGAGGCGAGTCCGAGCGCATCTTGAACGGCAAGTACCCAGCCTTTGGGTCCAATTGCCGATATGCGCTTCAAACTGGCGACATTCATATCATTCCAATTGCCCGATGGAGTCTGCACGAGATATGGGTGATCTACCGACTTGAGCATATCGAAATCGTTGGCGCTGTCTCCAATGCCAATGGATTGCCAGCGATCGCCGGTCGTCGACTCGAAACCATCCACTACTATCTTAAGGGCCCGCCCTTTGTTGCAGTCAATGGAAGTGACTGTGTGGAATCTTCCCCCGGATAGGCAATGCAAGCCAAGAGGCTGCAAGGCTGCGTTTACGTTACTCCAAATCTCTGGCTCAAAAGCGGCGGTGAGGGTCTCGCTGAAATCGCGATTTCGGGCTCTACGGGCTCCCTCTTCATCTAGGCCCGTTATTCGAGAGACATCGCTGTCGGAGAATTCGTGATACGGCTTTAACTCGAGACCGAGTGATTCGGAAACTGCCCTGATCTGCAATCTTATGTATTCCGATCGTTCTCCCAAAGTGATCAAGCGTCCACCGGATGTGACTTTCGCAGCTGGTAGATCGTCAAGAATCCGGAGGCTATCCGGCAAAAATATTCCAGCCCCGTTTTCCACGATGCAAGGGACTGCTAGTCCGATCGAATTCATCAGAGCCCGTTGCTCTTCTAGGGTTTTAGAGGAACAAAAGATAACGGGAACGCCTCGATCTACGATATCGCGAGCGATGGGAGCGGCTACACCTGGGGAATAAGTCTTGAAATCGATAAAGGTGCCATCGAGATCGGTGAATATGATGTTCGATCCCATGATCTTGTTTTCGAGAGGACCCTGATCTCAGGCCCGTACCGTTACCGCATTGAAGTTAAGGGTTTCATCACATCCCGCCAGAAATGTATCCAAATCTAGCTGGGAAAGGGATGGATACTTGCGAACGGGCGCGATGACTTCCGGCGATTCTTCGCCGCGTCGGGCTTCGACATTTTCCATAATCTCCCGCTTAAGCAGTTCTGGGCAGAGATCGGAGTGATAAATTACTGAAAGGGATGCGTCGATCATGTCCTCGACGTGGTCGTCGCCTTTCGATTCATGCATGTGCGGATTACGGGACTCGATCTGGCAGATCGTAATGTTCTCCTGCAGCGATTCGGGGTCATCGGATTCGACGATCCCGCCATACTTTTCCAGCAAGTTTATAAAGTGATTGGTTTCTACTGCGTATCCCGCCGCGTATTCGAGTTTTAATGCCAAATCGACTGTTAGAGCATGCTCTCCGGCGTTCCCGGTTTTGACGATCTCAGTTTCGAATCCGCTGAAATGAGTTAGAAGCCGATTGAGCATCATGTTGGAATTAACTGAGCTTCGCCCCCACTTGGCAAAGAAGAGGCTGCTTTCCATGATTTTGGGTTTCGAGTGCCAGGAGATCCGTACAAAGGTATTCGACGTTTGATTCATAGCAAATCCCGCGGCGTATTCATAAACATACTCCAAAACTGCCCCAGGGAAATAATTGTCGCTATCGACGAATCCCAGATACTTTTTTCCCAGCCATTTGGCCATCAGGGTGCCGACAATCATTCCTTCCGCCTTGCCTGAACGGACTAGCCCTTTCTCATCGATGAGCTCCGTATAGCCCGCATCGACGAAAGCTTTGGCAAGCCCAGGATCCTTTTGATGAACGACCAGGATCTTCTTCCCGGTGAACTTCCCGTAGTTTTCCAACGCTTCTTTCTCCAGCTTGAACCGGTCAACCGGTCCGCGAGGGCTATTGGAAACGACGATCACCTGACAGGGACTAGGAATGCCTACGAGCACGCCTTCGATCAATTTCAAGCGCTCGTTTTTGACCGGAACGACAATAGCCATCTCTCTCATGCGGTCGTACAGAACCTCTGAGGGTATCCGCTCGATCACGCTATCTTGACCATGCATGCCCTCCCCGCCATCTAGTTCGTAAACCTTTTGAAGGCCATAGATTTGCAGGGAGCCGATGCGCTCGCATTCTCTTGGTATTTCTATTCTCATAGGGTTTTTGCTCGGTTTTAAGCGCTATAGAGCGCACCTCCAATTGAGCAGATCGAGTGCCAACCCCTGTTTAGGGCCGAGGACGTTGCTTTTACGTCGCAGATTAGTAGGAAAACAGAGCATTGGCCCGTTATAGGCGGGGAAAACGGGGAACTTCCTCTGACCTGGTCATCGTAGGCGCGAGACGTGCTATAAGGTTCTATTCGTTGAGACGCAGAGGCCGAGCCAGCCGCGCGGATCCACGATAAGATTTCTGCTCAATGAAAACCCAAAATCTAGAAAAACCCCGGACTGACGTCGAACTGGATCAACGGGCAATCGCCATCCTTCGCGAGAACGAATGGGGAGATTACACGCTTCCTACCTGGGGACTCTACCCGTATCAATGGAACTGGGACAGCATGTTTGTGGCGCTCGGATTTTCGGAGTTCGATCTTGATAGGGCCTGGAGGGAGGTGGAAACCTTGTTTCAGGGCCAATGGAACAATGGCATGGCTGCCCACATTGTTTTCCGACGCGATGATCCCAGCTACTTCCCAGGGCCGAAGATCTGGAATTCGGGCCAGAATCCACCAACCTCGGGATGTTCTCAGCCTCCGGTAGCGGCGACGATTGTCCGAGATCTTTATGAAGCTGATCCAGATGTCGGTCTACCCTGGCTAAAAATGATTTTCCCGAAACTGATGGCTTGGCATAGGTGGTTTCACACGATGCGGGTAATCAGCGGGGGCTCGGTGATAGCGGTGACGCACCCTTGGGAATCGGGCAGGGACAACTCACCGGATTGGGATCTGGCTCTGGCCAATGTCGACCCATCGGGAATCGCCCCTTACCAGCGACGCGATATCGAGCATGTCGACGCGGCGATGCGGCCAACCAATGAGGAATACGATCGGTATCTGAAGTTGGTTGAATACGGGGTCGAATCGGGATGGGATCATGCCCATATCACCCGCGAAGGCCCTTTCGCCGTTGCGGATCCGGGTGTATCCTTTATCTTAATGCGATCGGATAAGGATCTGCTCGAACTAGCGAAAATCTTGGAAGCCGAAGATTCGGCCAAGGAAATCAGGTCGTGGCTTTACCACGCCGAGGAAGCGGCTGACTACCTTTGGTCGGAAGAGTTGGGGGCCTACACAGCCCGCGATTTGCGAACGGACGAGCATGCGGATGGTGTCTCTAGCGTAGCTTTTCTGTCCTACTATGCCGGAGTTTCCACTCCTCGACGGGACGCGAAACTGCAGGCGACACTCAGACGCATATTGGACGCGACCGCGTTTAGTTTGCCTAGTTTTGATCCGGAACATTGCAAGTTTAATGCCCGCCGCTATTGGCGCGGTCCCGTTTGGGCGATCATAAATTACATGGTCGCCCGAGGACTCTCCGAATACGGATTCGAACGGGAGGCTCGCAAGCTGCAGCTGGATACGCGCAACGCCATCCGTGAGTCCGGATTCTACGAGTATTTCAATCCGATTAACGGAGAAGGGGCAGGCGGCAACCAGTTTGCCTGGACCGCAGCGATTTGGCTGGCTTGGGCATCGCCCACGACGGAGTGAGCGTCCAGTAGGTAGCGATACACATTGTAGATGGTAGGGCTGACAATCCTCAGTTAGTCGCAAAGGAAGAACTCAACAAGATCGGCTGACTGGGGACAGTCAGCCCTACCATCTTTGAAGCATTCGTGTTGGCCCTGAAAGAGAAGGCATCCTTCCTCGAACCTTCCGATTGCCAATTGTTCCAATTCACTCATAGTGGCGGGCTATGATTTCTTTGCCTCGATCAAGAGCCTTTCTTGGCCTGTCCGGGTTCATTGCATTGCAGACGTATGCTATGGAAGCCCCGACAGTCGTGGAGACCGACGGTACGATCGTCATCCGATTTGGAGATAATCCCGCCGTGACCTACCAAAAAGCCCTTGTGCCTCCGCCAGCCGGAGTAGATCCGATTTACGCGCGGAGCGGCTTCATCCATCCGGTTCGATCGCCCAGTGGCGAGGCAGTCACGGGCATACATCCCGATGATCACTATCATCACCTAGGCTTGTGGCACGCTTGGGTTAAAACGAAGGTTGATGGTCAAGACGTCGACTTCTGGAATTTGAAGGAGGAGACCGGGGCTGTCCGGTTTGCCCGAACCCTCTCCTTACTGCGAGGAAGCGATGTAGCTGGTTTCACGGTGGAGCAAGAGCATGTTCTGTATCCCGGCGACCCTAATAAGGAAAGCGTTATGCTGAAAGAGCAATTCACCGTGGAAGCCCGGTACGTCGATGGAGCTTACGAGATCGACTACATCACGGTGCAGGAGAATATTTCCCAATGGTCATTGAAAATGCCCGCATATCGGTATGGCGGGACGATAGCCTACCGGGCGCCTCATCACTGGGATAAGACCAATAGCGACTACCTGAGCTCGGAATGGAAAACGCGTATCGATGGCCACACCACACGTTCCCGTTGGGTCGCCATGTGGGGGCAACGAGAATCCGGAGAGGGATATGATACGTTCACAATCCTATGCCACGACGAGAATCACGACGCTCCGCAGCGCATGCGGGTTTGGCCGCCGTCCTCCAATAATGGAGCCATCTTTTTCAATTACGTGCCTGCTCAAGAGTTTGATTTCGAGATCAAGCCCGGTCAAGTATCCACAATGCAGTACAGGCTAGTCGTGGAAGAGGAACGCCCCAATCCTTATACAATTGATCAGAGATGGCGCCGGTATACGGAGTAGGTATCGTATGGGCTATCCAAATGTGAAAGAAGTAGCGAGATGCCCAAGCTAAAAAAGATCACGGAGATCCAGGCGGCTAGTTCGCCTAATACCACTTACGGAAAGGATTGAGTATATGGTGCTGGCTCAAACCTTTTCGTAGATGGTATATTCTCTCACATAGGGCACTGTTTGCCCTTGCGTCTTTTTTCGAGCCTTTATCGCCCGTCGCCCGTGTAGATGATCTTCCCGTCAATGGGGGCTTGCGGCCAAGGCGTTGTTCCCGGAGCCCACTCTTTTGGTTGAGTAGCGCGAATGCGACGGATCTCCTCCTTAACCCATTCGGGGGCATTGTCGTTTTCCTCTTGCCCGTAAACCCAAGGGAGGGCTGGCGACATGAGGCGGGAAACATCCGGCATTGGAGGTCGTTCGCTGCAGGCTTCATCAACTCGGTCAGTCAAGCGGGCCACTATCTGCGGATGCTTGCTGGCGATATCTTCGCTCTCGAAAGGGTCTACGACGACATTGTAGAGCTCCTTGCCGATCAGCTTGTAGTCGCCCATGCGAATAGCGGGGAAGCGGACGCTTCCGGAAACTTCGAAAATAATCTCATCGCGAGAGCTGGAAATATTGGCGAAAATTGTATCGGTCATATCGATGCTGTCGACCACTCGTTTTTGCCGATGGCTGCCTTTGCCGATGGTGATTAAGGTACTGTAGAGGTCGACGATGTGCATCATTCCATCATTGGTACCGCCTGCTTCCAGTTTTCCAGGCCATCGAAAGACGCATGGCACGCGAACCCCGCCTTCGTAATTGGTGTTCTTGTGGCCCCGGTAGGGGGCGTTCATTTCCTCGCGGAGGCCCCCATTGTCATTGGCGAAAATGACCAGCGTATCCTCCTTGTATCCATATTGGTCGACTGCTCCAACGATGCGGCCGACGGCATCGTCGAGACATTTGAGGGCGGCATAACGCTTGTCGTATTTGCCGGTATAGCGAGGAATCTCCTCGAGCGGACCGTGAATGGCGTTAAAGGCCACGTAGAAGAAGAAGGGCTTTCTGCCATGTGGGCTGTTCTTGTGTTCGGCGATCAGTCGCACCGTTTCATTAGCAAAAAGATCAGTCGCGTAGCCATCCTCGTAGAGCGGTTCCTGATTCCTGTGCCAGTCGTAGACCGCATAGCGGGCGGGGGCGTTGTGGGGAATCGTGTAATTGTTGTAGTCGATCCCCCAGCCGTAGTGCCCGTACTGGTGCATGAAACCTTGGCCCATTGGCAAGTGCTCTGGTAGCCACTCGCCACAATGCCACTTGCCGATCAATCCGGTAAAATAGCCAGCCTGTTTTAGGGCTTCGGCAATCGTGCGTTCTTCTGTATCCAATCCGTGAATTCTTCTAGTTTCATCCCCTTCAGCATTCCGTTCTAAGGTCAGTCCCAAATTCTTCAAATAGCTCGGCTTGCCGAAATCTTCCGATCGCCAATCGCTCCAGGTGCGAAAGGCATAGCGCCCTGTTAAAAACGCTGCCCGAGTAGGGGCGCATACGGCGTGGACATAGAATTGGGTCAAGCTGGTTCCCTCGTCTCGGAGCCGATTGATGTGAGGCGTAATATCAGGATCGAGGCCATTGAATCCGACTTCGTTCCATCCCATGTCGTCCGCCAGGATAAAGACGATGTTGGGGCGGCTGCCTTTGACGTCGCTATTGGCGAAAGAAGCTGTGGCGGCAAGCAGGAGGGCCACCAATGTTAAAAGGAAGCGAAGGGGAAGAATCGAAGAGACCATCATCGGACGGATAATGAGCCTCAAATCCGAACAGTGTCAAAGTTGGATCCGCGAGAATTTACGGGAACCGTTGGAAAACAGATATAACTATCCCTTTTGCGTCCCGGGTTTGCTGTTGCCGTAGAGGCTTTTCAGGTCCGTGACCTTTGTAATGAGAAGCTGGCTACCGGCATCGCTACCGTTTCCTGAAAGGATGATTGGCGTGCCCACGTGGTAGGCTAGATTGAAATTGTGGAAGTCCCAGAAGTCTACTTCGATGCGAACCGGCGATTGGCCCTCGATATCGATGTAGAAGATTTTCGCTTCATCCAGATCGTCGGACATGCGTAGTCGTCCTTGGGCAGTGATGCCCCCCCCGTTGCTTTTTACCCAGGTGTCGAATGGCCGTTCGCGATATTCGGGGAAGTAGTCGCCATTCAATCCTGGCAGCGGAATGCTGGACGAAGAGTAGGAGTCAAACCCCGCATCGAACGTTTGCAGGAGTGACAGGTGCAATTTGCTCAGCTCTTGATTTTCCGCATAGCGAACATAGCGGCCAGTCTTGAGCTTTCCCTTGCCGCCGGCCAGGACGATAGGAATGCGTTGAACGGTGTGATTGTCGCTGTGCCCCATGCCTGAGCCGAAAAGCACTACGGTGTGGTCTAGCAGCGAGCCATTGTGGTCGCGGTAGGACTTCAACTTGGTCAGGAGATAGTCGAATTTCTCCATGTGCCAGAGGCTGATTTTCAGGAGGGACTCCAGGTTGGTTCGACTAAAATTGCGGAAGAAATGGGAGAGGTAGTGGTGCTGTTCCGCGATACCGAGAAAATCGAAAACCATGCGGCTGTTGCTATTCCCGAGCATGTAGGTGATGCAACGGGTCGAATCTGTCCATAGGGCCAGGGAGATCAGGTCGATCATGGTTTCAACCTGCTCGTCGAGATTGGCTCCGCTCTCCGGTCGCTTCAATTGCGAGAAATCGATACGCGGGGCGTTGCTGGCTTGGTTCATACTTTGAACGCGTACCTCGGTTTCCCTAACAGCTGTCAGATACTCATCCAGTGTGTGTCTATCCTCGTAGCCAGCTTTGCGGACTAGGGATTTGGCGTCTTCGTTGACCCGGTCGAGAAGACTGGTCATGGCCTGTCGTTGCTCGGGATCGCTCATTGGATTCCGGAACAGACGGTCGAAAATTAGTTGCGGGTCGCTCTCTCGAGAAATGGGGGCGCCGCCCTCTCCGTAGGAAATGTAGCTACACCCGAATTGCCCAGTGAAGAGGCCTTCGGTGGTCAGTTCTAGTGACCGGTGGGGTGTGTCACCGCGAATCTTATCGGCTATAATTTGGTCAATGGAAGGGGAGTCGACGTTTTGGTGGTGGCCCGAGAGGAAACGGCGTGTCGAATTGGCATGGGACGAAAAGCCGAAATCGCCCATATTGTCGAGGATGAGCAGGTCCTCCTTGTGCTTGGCAAAAGGGGCCATGAGAGGCGACATGCGAAAATCGAATTCCGTGCCTCCATTGATATTCCAAGAGGGTGGGTAAACCCCGTTGGGCTTGAAAAGGGTCATGAACCGCAGTGGCGGCGAATCTGCGGAGCTCCCCGATGACTGAGTCCCGATCAAGGATTTCGCCTCCATAAGATTCAGGAACGGCAGCGGCAGGAGGGCTCCAGCGGCTCCTCGAAGAAAAGAGCGACGGTCTATTTTCCAGTTCCGGTTCATGGGTAGCTAATTGGCGATTTCGGGAAGTCGTGTCTCCTGAAAGGGCAGGCTCAGGGCGACTTCCAGGAAGAGATCTTCCCAGCTTCCATCGGATTGGTCAATGGTCTTTGTAATATCGTCAACAGTGGCTCGATCGTAAACTTCGAGCTTACGGCAGAGGGCATAGGACAGGACTTGTTCGACGATGTTGCGGATGATGTCTTCACGTTTGCTGGTCAATAGAATGTCTTTCAGCTCTTGGAAGTTGGCAAAGGACTCTCCCGTCGGCATCGTCCCCGATGTGTCGATCTCGTTGATCGGCTCGTCGTGATCGCTGACTCGTCTAGGTGGCTTGTAATTGGCGGCCAATTTGTAGGCTCCGTCGTCGTCGTATTCTTGGAGGGCGAATCCAAGCGGGTCGATGCGGTCGTGGCAACGGGCGCAGGTGGAATCGGCCCGATGCTGATCGAACCGATCTCGAAAGCTGAGTTTGCTGTCAGGAGCGGTGGCTTGGATGGGTGGCACGTCTGCCGGAGGCTCACCCAGCCGTTCACCCAGAATGCGGCGCAGCATCCAGGTGCCTCTCAGAATGGGTCCCCGATTCATGGCTAGGATGCCGGGCATGGTGAGAATTCCTCCTCGTTCCTGGTCCTTTTCGATCTTGATTCGCTCGTTGGGAACGAGTTGGCGTTCGATCCCTTTTGGCTTAACGTACTTGGAAAGTTGCTCGCGATCTTCGGGATAGAACTTAGCCGTTAAGTAGCTGGTGAAAGCGACATCGGAGTCGATCAATTCCATGACGGGACGGTCTTCGGTAAATAAATAGTGGAGAAAATCGAGAGGCTGGCCTCTAAGTGATCCCCGCGTTGTGGCGTCGTCCGCAGCGCTATCTATGTCGGCTAGCCCCAGCCATTGATGGCCAAAACTCTCTGATAGGTTCAGAGCTTTTGAGGAAGCGAGCATTCGGTCGATCTGGCTGGCGAGCCCGTCGCGGTTAAGGAGTTCGCCACTCTCGGCCGCTTCCATCAGGCTGGCGTCAGGCATGTCTTCCCAAAGAAAATAGGAAAGCCGTTCGGCGAGTTCGAAGGCGTCGACGCGTTGCTGTTCCCCGGGCTCGCCTTCCACTAGAAGACCACGATAGAGAAAACTTGGGGAAACCAGGATGGCTTTTATCTCGCGTTTGGTCGCGTTGAGTAGCGTCTCGCCAGAGAGCCCTTGCAGAGATGCAAATGCGGAATGGAGTGAGCTCTCTGGAATGGGGCGTCGGTTGGCTAGTTTACATAGATGAAGCAGAAGCGAGCTAGCTTGGCCATTCGTCATCTCGCCAGCTTGAAAATCGCCGGGCAATTCCTCGCCAATCAATTGAGCGAGTGCCTGCCGCCGTTCCGAAGAGAAAAGCTCAACGATTGCCCGGTCCGCGATGTAAGCGTGTTGCTCCCACAGATGTGAAGATAAAGGCGCGTTGCGGGTGTCGTTCATGTATCCGCTTTCGCCGGGCGGATCGTCGGGAAGCAATTTGAGAACGAGCGAGCGTTCGGTTACGGTTTGCTCGGCTCCCATGATGGTAGTTTCCAGGTCGAAGCCGAGCACGGATCTCAAGGTGTTGCGGTACTCGGATGCGGAAAGACGTCTAGGTCGAAAGTCCGCTGCTCGAGCCTCTACGGAATGCACGAATCGATCCTCGTACCAACTGAGAATCTGCTGGACCTCGTCCGAGGAAGGGCGGTGTTCCTCGTCTTCAGGAGGCATGTCGCCAAAATCAAGCACGTCAGCTACCGTCTCCCAAATCTCGAAATGGTCGCTGAAATTATCCGCTTCCATGATTTCCGAAAAATCCACCTCACCTTTCACTTTCTCCCCACCGTGGCAGGTAATACAGTAATCTTCTATGAGGGGACGAATCGATGAGTCGAATTCGGGATCAGCCAATACGAGTCCTCCCGTCAACGCAGATGAGACTGCGATGAAAGTCTGAATACGAATTCTATTGGAGAAAAGTGACATGCTAATTAGCCCGATTCAGTCCATGCTTGACTTGGGATTCACGGGTATGTTGGCAAAGTGAAGGAGAATCCCTGCTAATTGTCAGGCTTTAAACGGACTTTGAAGCCAAAGCAGGAGTTCAGAAGCGGAACTAGAATCCTTGCCTAATCGGTATTTTAGGGAACGATTCGCTCTGGAAACCGAAAGCGATTCCGTCCTGGTAAATTCCCATGAGCCCCATCTCAAGAGTCAGAAATCGATTGTTTCGCGTGCCTCTGGACATCGTCTTAACCGATGCGACGCATGGAAGTCATACCCATTTCGAGCTGATTACATCCACAATCACTTTGGCTGACGGGTCTGAAGGGACTGGGTACACCTACACCGGAGGGAGAGGCGGTTATGCGGTCCAAGCGATGCTCGATCGGGATTTTGGCCCTTTCCTGATCGGCAAAGATGGCGACGATGTGGAATCGATTAACCATCTTTGCGAAAGTCTTATACACTATGTGGGACGGGGAGGAATCGCCTCCTTCGCCATTTCCGCGATAGACATCGCTCTCTGGGACATTCGCTGTCGGAAAAAGGGCGAACCCCTTTGGCGCGTTGCCGGAGGAGCGAGCTCGCGATGCCGAGCCTATGCTGGAGGGATTGATCTTCTCTTTTCTCTGGATCAGCTCCGGGAAAGCGTGGAGGGCTACTTGGGAGAGGGATTCGATGCGGTAAAGATCAAGGTGGGAAGAGAATCGCTGGAAGAGGATGTGGAAAGGGCTCGGGCGATTCGCGAGTTGATAGGCGCGGAACGAACATTCATGGTGGACGCTAACTACTCGATGACCGTGGAAAAAGCCATCGAAGCGGCCAATCGATTTAAGGATTGCGATATACTATGGTTCGAAGAACCTACGCTGCCCGACGACTATCTCGGCTATGCGGAAATCGCGGAGGACACCGGTGTTCCTCTAGCCATGGGGGAAAACCTGCATACCCTGCACGAATTTGGCTACGCTTTTAGGCAATCAAAGCTGTCCTTTATTCAGCCGGATGCGTCCAACTGCCTTGGTATCACGGGTTGGCTGAGAGTTGCGTATCAAGCTGAAAAATACGGCATCCCAGTTTGCTCGCACGGCATGCACGAACTGCATGTTAGCCTAGTTTCGTCACAGCCCCATGGCGGTTGGATGGAACGCCACAGTTTTCCAATCGATCGATACACGACTAGACCGCTCGTCTTGGAAGATGGCCTGGCGGTGGCTCCAGATGGGCCGGGTATTGGCGTGGATTTCGATTGGGATAAACTCCAACCGTATTTGACCACCGAAAACAAAATTTCTCGAAACTCATAGTCTAAACAAAAGCTATATGAAACTACCCACTCGTACATGCCTCTTAATGCAAGCATTACTCTTCGGAGCCATTTCTATGGCCGGGCCGGATGTCAGCCGCCCGAATATCATTCTCATGATGGCGGATGACATGGGTATGGGCGATACGAGCGCGTATCAGGATTTTACGGGCAATGCGGATAAGGACCAATTGAACACACCCCAGATGGAGCGTTTGGCTCGAATGGGTATCCGATTTACGGATGCCCACACGCCTTCCTCACGCTGCTCGCCGACGCGCTACGGGCTATTGACTGGCCGCTATCCCTGGCGGAATCGATTGAAGCATTGGGTGCTTTTCGGATCGCAAGGAGATCCGATGATCGAGGCGGATCGACCGACCATCGCATCAATGCTTAAGGATCATGGTTACAGCACGGCTATGTTCGGAAAATGGCATGTCGGGTTGCGGTTCTCTAGAACGGATGGCTCCCCAGCGGCAGGCTGGGATGATGCGGACCTATCCAAACCTCTGCATACGTCGCCTGTAGATCACGGCTTTGATTTCGCCCGCTACACCAGCCGGTCGCATTTGTCATCAGGACCGGTTATCGAGGATGGAAAACTTACTCGTTTTCGCGGGCCGGGGCATATCGATGGACGCTTTGTAGTTGGATCGACCGGTACGAAAAAGGGGATGGTCACGTCGGGCCCAAATGCTTATGTTCTTGAGGAACTGGGTAGTCGCCACTCGGACAACGCCATTGGCTTCATGACTAATCATGTGGGCAGCCTAGGAAGCCAGCAAAGCCCATTCTTTCTCTATTATCCGGCGAATTCCAATCACACCCCCCATACCGCTGATGTCTCCATAGGTGGTGTTCCTATCGTGGGCGCAGCCCGCACCAAAGATGGGAATCCCACTGATGCTCGAAATGACTACATTTATCAAAATGATGTCGCTTTGGGGCGTATGATTGACTGGCTGGAGGCCAACGACGATCCGCGCAATCCGGGCCAGAAATTGATCGATAATACCCTTGTCATTTTCACCAGCGACAATGGGGCGGAAAAGAATAGCGATATCGCGACAGGCCCGTTTCGGAGCAATAAGGCTTCCTCGTTCGAGGGTGGACACCGTGTTCCCTTCATTGCCGCTTGGAGGGCCGGGAGTGTGGGTGATGGATCTGCGAATACACCTGGTCAGACAAGCGAAGCCCTGATAGGCCTGCAGGATGTATTCGCGACTTTCGCCGAGATTGTCGGGCAACCTATACCCGATTATAGTTTGGGACAGAAAGGAGGGGAGGATAGCTATAGCATTCTGGAATCCATGAGGGATGCTTCAGTGGAAGCGCGATCATTGATCATGCATCACGACCACAAGGAGGCTGGGGATGATCCCGCTGTAGCGGTCTTGCGAGTGGATTCCCCAGAGATTGATGGGAAGCAATTCGCTGGTCAGTGGAAACTGTTTTTCGATCCCGCCTTGCTACGGAAAGGTGAAGCCAACCCCTACATGCTCTACGACCTCAAAACCGATCAGATGGAAACGGAGAACCTGATCGATCAAGCAGATTTGAAACCGTTGATTGAATACATGACTGGGTTAGCAATTCTCCATAGAAATGCTGGAGGTCATCGGCTGGCTGAGATGAAGCTGGGACCGCGAATCGAATTCGATTTTCGGTCGAATGATCAACTCGATGGAGTCAAGGCGCGAAGTGCGAAAGTGGCGTCGAATGGGTCTCGGTTGCGGGCGACGATCAGCGCCGAGAAAAACGGCCGATCGCTTTCGAGTGCGACATTCAGATCGAATGCGAGTGGGCTTGGCGTCAGTGATGGCGATGCCAATACAGTCGACGGAAATGAGGCTATACTCGTACGTTTTAACAGTAATGTCGTTATTGAATACGCGAGCCTACTTTCAAAGGGAGAGACTGCTGGCGGGCACTACAATGTCGGGGACGGCGCTCCATTGTCGATCTACTGCCTAAACGCGGATATCGATGACAAAGACCAGAGCGGCGTACTCAGTGACATTGGGGTATTAAAAGCGGGTCAGGTTTTGCGTTTGGATAGCCGTGCTCGTTTCCCATCCGAAGATACCGGCAGCTGGACGCTCCAATCGCTATCGGTAAGGGAAATAAAATAACCAGAGCAAGTTACAGCTTCAGCAACCTTCCGTTCGTTATGAAAATCCGGTTACCTATTCTTCTTTTCTGTCTCGCCGCAAATACCGCTTTACTCGGGCAGAAGCTTCCCAATTTGGTGGTATTCCTGTCTGACGACATGGGCCGGGCGGATAGTTCGGTTTATGGCTCCCCCGATGCTCGAACGCCAACCATGGAAAAATTGGCTGCCAATGGCATGACCTTTGACCAGGCCTATGTGGCCTCGCCTTCCTGCTGCCCGAATCGATTCTCCCTGCTCACCGGTCTCATGCCGGCCCGCCATGGGGCCCATGCCAATCA
>NZNM01000041.1 GCA_002694885.1 Opitutaceae bacterium
CCGTTTTTCGTTTGGTACGCTCCATTTTTACCTCATACGCCTCACAACCCTCCAGAACGACTTTTGCGTAAATACCAGCAACCTGGTCGACAGGATGATGTATCCAAATATTATGCTATGTGCGAGTGGTTCGACGAAACCTGCGGCGAACTCGTCGACTATTTGGATGGTAAAGGCATCCGTGAGAATACACTGATCCTCTACATCACCGACAATGGTTGGCGGTCTACCTCTGAAAACGCAGATGATCCACATCAGGCAGCTTGGGAGCGCTATGCCCTGCGTTCGAAAGGATCACCCTATGAATACGGCATTCGCACGCCGATCATGCTTTCCTGGCCTAGCAGGATTGAACCAGTTCGAAATCCTGGCCTGGCTCATGCCATCGACTTCTTTCCCACCATCGCGTCTGCAGCCGGAATCGAAGCGCCGCGTGACCTTGAAGGAATCAACCTCTTAGACCTTTCAGCAATACAGGAGAGGGACATTGTCTTTGGAGTCACTCACTCTATCCAGGATATCACCATCGGAAATCCTGACAACAACCTGCAGTATCTTTGGTGCGTCTCTGAGGAATGGAAACTAATCCTTCGCTATCCCGGCGTCGATACGACACGCTTCAAGGCTATCCACGAATGGGACTCCGCTCCTGCCCGGCTTTATAATTTGATTCTCGACCCTCACGAACAGAGAAACTTGGCCGACGACCACCCAGAGTTGGTTTCTAAATTATCGGAGGAAATTAGAACCTGGCACGCGGTCGACCTAGATTTGATTCGGTAGTATATCGCTCGCCGGGAAATCACCCACCTTCTGGCCGGTGCAGACGATTATTCGTATGAACTTTACTGGAGCAACTCAAAGCGCATCCTAAGACTCGAAATAACATCATGGTTAAGCCTATCTCGTTAGCTGTTTTCCTGCTCCCCGCTAGCCTCTCGCTAGCTGAGCAGGAGCCGATCAATTTCAACCGAGACATTTTCCCGATTCTCTCGGATAAGTGCTTTCATTGCCACGGTCCAGATGACACGGATCGCGAAGAAGATCTCAGGCTCGACATTCCTGATGGCCCGCTCGGCACTCTCACGCCTCGCGACGATTACCACATCATCAAGCCCGGCGAACCCGAGGAGAGCGAACTCTGGTTCCGTGTCACTAGCGAGTTCGACGATGAGATCATGCCGCCAAAGAGTTCTCACAAGGCTCCATTGACGGAGGAAGAAGTCGAGCTGATCACGCAATGGATCGAGGACGGCGGAACCTACGAGGCCTTTTGGGCTTTCGTGCCGCCGAAACGGGAGGAACCGGGAAAAGTCCGAAACCGCGAGTGGAATCGAAGCCCCATCGACCGCATCGTCTACAGCGAGCTGCTAAAACGGGATCTCAGTCCCAAAGAGGAAGCAGACAAGCGAACTCTGGTCCGCCGTCTCTCCCTCGATCTTACGGGCTTGCCGCCTTTGGTTGAAGAGATCGACGCTTTCTTGGCGGATAAACGGCCAAGCGCCTACGAGACCTTAGTAGACAAGTTGATGTCGCGTCCTGCTTACGGCGAGCACATGGCTCGGTACTGGGCTGATCTCGTTCGGCTTGCCGACACCAATGGAATGCATAAAGACTTTCATCGGGAATTTTCTCCCTATCGTGATTGGCTGATCGATTCCTTTAATGAGAATCTGCCCTTTGACGACTTTATAGCCTATCAGCTGGCTGGTGACCTTTTCGAGGAACCAAGCCGAGACCAGTTAATCGCGTCTGGATACAACCGGATGCACATGATCATTGATAGAGGGACCGCGTTGCCCGAAGAGAGTTTACACAAGAATGTTATCGATCGTGTTGAAGCGTTTGGGACGACTTTCTTGGGATTGACCGTTCAATGCGCGCAGTGCCACGATCACAAATACGACCCCTTAACTCAGAAAGACTACTACCAGCTCTACGCGTTTTTCAACAATTTCGCAGGAGCTCCAGAAACGGTAAGGGCTCCGGAGCGGGGTTTGCAGCCACCCTACATAAATTTGAGCTCGCCCAAGCAGGAGCAGCTACTAGCAACTTTCGATGCCCAAAAGCTCGATGCGGAAATACGTAGAGACGCCACCCTTCGCTTGCAGAGCGCTTCCGAGAAATGGCCTGAAAACTGGGACCTGGTAGAGGTCCCTTTTATAGAGACCTCTAGAGCGATCGCATCCAAAACAGTAGAATTCGAAACTAGCCTTTCTCTAGAGGGGGAACCCGGTACAGCAGTCGCCCGTTTTATTGCCGGCGAACCTGTAGAACTATGGGTAAACGGCAATTTGATTGGGCAAACCTTTGACAGAAAACAAGGCGCCGCGGCTGAGCTCAGCGCCATTCTGCAAACCGGCTCCAACACGATCCGGGCTGTAGCCAAGAGACCAACGGAGTTCGGTCTCGTATTAGACTATACGATCGGCGACCAAGAATTACGACTGACAACGGGACCTGATTGGAACACGAGAACGGGAACCGAAAACAGCTGGACGACAGCGGAAGCGGCATCAGAAACCCATTGGGATAGCAAGTGGACTAAGAGTGCCGAATCGGTTGAAGTACTGGCGATACTACACGAGATTAAACGTATTCAAAAAGAAAGGTCGGCTTATTTGCGTACCGTGCCTGGAGCCATGCACATGGCAGAACGCTCGCCTCCCCGCCAGGCAACCATGCTTGTTGGCGGAGCCTACGACGCTCCAGGCGAAGCAGTCGAACGCAATACACCTGCCTTCTTGCCGCCTATGGAGCCAAAAGAAGAAATGTATACTCGATTGGATCTGGCAGAATGGCTCGTCTCGCCCGAACACCCATTAACGGCTAGAGTAGCCGTAAATAGAATTTGGCAGCAGTTTTTTGGGGTTGGGCTGGTTAAGACGGCGGAGGACTTCGGTGCTCAAGGCGAATGGCCGAGCCATCCAGAACTGCTAGATACACTTGCGGTGAGTTTTATGGAATCCGGGTGGGATGTGAAAGAGCTCGTCAAGGTAATCGTCATGTCGAAAACCTACCGTCAATCCTCGGACGCCAATCCAGAAGAATATAAACAGGACCCCGAGAATCGGCTCTTAGCCAGAGGGTCACGATTCCGATTGGATGCCGAGGTGATCCGCGATCAGATTTTGGCTGTTAGCGGACTTCTTAATCGGGAGCTTTACGGAAAAAGCGTTAAGCCGCCTCAACCACCAGGACTGTGGGAAATGGTCAGTATGACCTCCGAAAATAAAACTTATATCGCCGATACCGGAGACGACATTTATCGACGCAGTCTTTATACCTACTGGAGACGCGGGATGCCTCCTCCGCAGATGACGTTAATGAACGCTCCATCCAGAGAGTTTTGCGTTGCGCGTCGGGAACGGACGAATACATCGCTTCAAGCGCTTTTGCTTATGAATGAAAGCGAGTATTTCAATGCCGCCAAAGTCATGGCTCAGGATTTGTTGAACCGATCTGGCAGCGAGCGAGAAACCTTGAGCTTGGCCTACGAAATGACTACATCCATGGAACCGGACCGGAATCGTCTTAAACTCATGGAAAATACTTTGGTGGATTTTCGAGACTACTATGAAGCCAACCCAGACCTGGTAAAGTCTCTAGGGGCGGATTTCGATCAGGCACCCGAAGTCGACAGGCCGGAATTGGCAGCGTGGACGATGATGACCCACAGCTTGCTTAATTTGGAATTAGTAAAGAATAGGAGATAACCAAATGGCCCCATCGTATCAACAATTTTGCGACACTCTTAATAGGCGTCAGTTTTTGAAACGAGCCTCAATCGGGCTTGGCGTGACTGCTTTTGGCGGATCGCTTTCACCGCTTGTTGCTTCGGCTAAACCCGGACTCCACTTCCCCGCCAGGGCTAAGCGGGTGATATTCCTATTTATGGCTGGGGCGCCCAGCCAACTCGATCTCTTCGATCACAAGCCAGAGCTGGAACGGCTGCATGGTCAGCCATTGCCACCGGAGATCAGCCGCGGCCAGCGGGTCACGTCGATGACTCGGGGCAAGAAACAGGTCGTTTGCGCTTCGATATTTAAATTCGCTCCTCAAGGAAAAAGTGGGTTGGTGATGAGCGAACTGCTTCCCCATCTTTCCAAACACGCGGACGATATCTGTCTGATCAAGTCCACGCACACGGAAGCCATCAACCACGACCCGGCCAAGACGTTCTTCTGCACGGGCTCCGAAATGCCAGGGAGGGCGAGCATGGGATCTTGGCTCAGCTACGGGCTCGGTTCGCTTAACAAGGATCTACCGAACTTCGTTGTCCTGTCTTCGGCTTTCTGGTCCGGCAAGGTGAATGTTCAAGCGCTCTACAGCCGTTTGTGGGGTACGGGTTTCCTGCCTGGAAAGCACCAGGGTATCGCTTTCCAATCCGTCGGCGACCCCGTGCTATTCCTCTCCAATCCAGACGGAGTGGACCGGAATCTCCGCAGCAAGATGCTGGATTTCGTCGCCAAAGTGAATGCCGAAGATGCCGAACTTTCAGGGGACCCAGAAGTTCACACCTCGATTGCCCAGCAAGAGATGGCATTCCGAATGCAGGCCTCAATTCCTGAGTTGACCGATTTGAGCAGCGAGTCGGAATCCAGTTTAGCTTTATACGGGCCGGAGGTGAATCAATCGGGCTCCTTCGCCCGCAATTGCCTGCTAGCCAGAAGGATGGCGGAACGGGATGTTCGTTTCGTCCAATTGTTCCATCGAGGATGGGATCACCACCGGGGTTTGCCAACGCATTTGAGAGGACAGGCCAAGGACGTTGACCAGCCGATTTCGGGACTATTGACGGACCTGAAAAAACGGGGTCTGTTGGACGATACGCTCGTAGTATTCGCAGGGGAATTCGGTCGTACCACTTACGCCCAAAATCTCGATCCAAGAAACCGCGAAGAGTACGGTCGGGATCACCATCCTCGATGCTTCACCACATGGATGGCTGGCGGCGGCATCAAGGGCGGCATGAGCTACGGAGAAACTGACGAGTTTTGCTACAACGTGGCCAAAGATCCAGTACATGTGCGCGATCTTCACGCGACGATGTTTCACCAGTTGGGGATCGATCACAACAAACTGATTTTCCCTCACCAAGGCCTCGATCAGCGGCTTACCGGTGTCGAAGAAGCTCACGTTGTGAAGGACATCATCGCGTAGGGGCGCCTGTCCTGAACCTAGCAAAGAAGCAGTTTGACAGATGCCGGTTTGGGATGTCCTCAAGCGTTTGTTCTTGGATGAGCCAACTGAAATTGTCTTCAAGGAAGAGTGGAAAGACTACCTTGCAGGCAGCTTACCCTTGTATTCAAGATTTCCCTCTGATCTAAGGAATAAACTCCACCAGAAAATCGGTCAGTTCGTTGCTACTACCTATTTCGAAGGATGCAGCGGTCTCTAACTTACGAATGAGATTATTCTGACTGTTTCGGGCCAAGCCTGCATCTTGATCGTCAATCATGAAGGAGCTCCCTACCCGAATCTAAAGTCTGTACTGATTTATCCAAGCGCTTTTAGCTCTGTGCAGAAGAGCCGTGAAAATTCAGGAACGGTAACAGAGGAGCGGGTCACACGCCTGGGCGAATCTTGGAGTAATGGCACCGTTGTTCTCGCTTGGGATTCAGTTGCCCGGGGAGCCCGCAATATTTTCGACGGGCGCAACGTGGCTTATCACGAATTCGCCCATCAACTAGACCAAGAAGATGGGGATTCCGACGGGACACCCTACTTGGGAGCTCCGGAGGCCTACCAATCTTGGGGCGCCGTACTTTGCGAAGGATTTGAGCGATTGTGGGAGAAGGCGAACAAGGGCAAAAAATCGTTTCTGGATCCTTACGGGGCAACCAATCACGCTGAATACTTCGCTGTAGCCACCGAGGCCTTTTTCGAAAAACCGCGGCAGATGGCGAAGAAGCGTCCTGAACTCATCGAAGAACTCAAAGATTACTATCGTCTAGATCCGCGCGAGTGGCATTCCAGAAAGTGTTAGCTGCCTGGATACGTTTTGCTCCTAAACCTCATTAAGTGTCGTCTGTCCGTTTTCTACGACGAATGAGGCTCGGGTTCGGATGGGAGCGCCGCGGCGGGTCACATAGTCAACTGTTCGGTAGTCTGTTCGCCATTGATCTTCAACCACTTCGCAGGAAACGTATCCTCGCTCCTTATTGTGAAACTTGACAAATGGATTTTCGGCCAGGATCGCGTCTAACCCATCTGGATACCTTTGCCCGTCACCGCTTGAAGATATCGAGGTTCCCACGAACTCGGCCCCGACTGAACGCGGCTTCCCGCCATCGAAGTCGAGAAGCAATTCATTGGCCCAATTCGAGTGAATGTCGCCAGTCAGGACAATCGGATTTTTGATTTCGTCCTGACCAATATAGCGAATCAGCTCTCTCCTTTCGAGCTCGCTGCTAGTCCACTTATCCATGCTGTAGCCGACCTCTTTACCCGCTATGCGGTCCAGCTGAGCGACCATTACTTGCTGAGCGAGCACATTCCATTCGGAATGAGAATCGCTTAAACCTTGTTTGAGCCAAGCTTTTTGGGCTTGGCCTAGCATGGTGTTCTCCGGGTTCATCGCGTCGTCGCACAAGGATGTTTTATCGCCGCATGGCTGATCGGACCGATATTGCCGGGTATCTAGGACAAAGAAATCGGCCAGTCTTCCGAATCCAATTTTCCGATACAGAAGCATTTCGGGCCCGTCTGGTAAGGATGACAGCCTCAATGGCATGTGTTCGTAATAGGCTTTGTAAGCATTGGCCCGGCGCTGAAGAAACAGCTCTGGGTCGACGTTTAGCTCTTCGGATATATGATCTGCGTAATTATTGTCGACTTCATGGTCGTCCCAAGTGACTAGCCAAGGAGCGGATGCATGAGCCGCTTGGAGAGCGGGATCGCTTCGGTAAAGCGCGTACCGGTTCCGATAGTCCGAGACGGAGAAAATTTCCGAACCTGTATGCTTGCGTATACGGTTATCCCTTCCTGCATATTCGTAAATATAGTCCCCTAGGTGAATGATCAAATCCAAGTCCTCACGGGCCATATGCTCGAAAGCGGTATAATATCCGGTTTCGTAGTGCTGACAAGATGCAAAGGCGAATCGCAGCCGATCCGGCATCGCGCCAGACAGGGGCATTGTTCGGGCCTGTCCTTTTGGGCTCACGTGGTCCCCAACCTTGAACTGATACCAGTACCAGCGATCGGGATCCAATCCAGTCAACTCCACGTGGACCGAGTGGGCCCAATCGTGTCGAGCGACCGTATCGCCTTTGCGGATTACTCGCCGGAAGTTCTCGTCTTCTGAGATCATCCAAGAAACTTCTACGTTTTCCCGGGGCATTCCGCCTCCATTGAGAGGATCGGGGGCGATGCGGGTCCAAATCACGAATCCCTCCTCATCAGGATCTCCGGATGCTATCCCAAGAGAAAACGGGTAATTGGCAAAGATTGGACGCTTGATAGTGGCTCCAATCGACTGGGACGACCAGGCAGCGGCTGATGCCAAGGAACCGGTGTAGCGTAAGAAGTTCCGTCGACTGATACCGCCGGATTCCGAAAATACGTAGTGGGGACGAGGCATGTTTCGATGATCAGTTCTCCGATGATATCTGTCAAGGCGCTGAGTCGAATTGGAACAAGCATGTAACCAAGCAATCGCAAATTCTCTGCTGATCCTACCAATTTAGATGGTGCTAGTGTTCAGAAAATCGCTAAATACAGCCTAGTCTTGTTGTAATATCTCAATAAACGTCCCAATTTCCCCTCAATCTCGTAATAGTTCCCGATGGGTGATGGACAGCTGTATTGATACATCGACACAATTGCGTGCCTGGGGATTTTTTCCCAGGTTCCCCCGTTTCATTCTCGTAGCCTGGGCGCTTGGCGGATTCGTGGTCTCCGTACCCGGAAATGATGCATTTTACCAAGACGAAATCGTACCGCTACTTGAAGAAACTTGCTACGACTGCCATGATTATGAGTCCAAGAAAGGCGGCTTTTCCTTAGATGACTATTTCACGTTTTCGGAAGTTTCCCAGGACAAGCAACAGTGGTTCCAGGTATACAAAAACCTTCAGGCCCATGTCATGCCGCCACCGGAAAAGTCGCCGCCCACACTAGCCAATCGGCAAAAAATCCTGGACTGGATCAAACGCGACGTCTTCGAGATCGATCCCAATAATCCCGATCCCGGTCGCGTGACTCACCGTCGCCTCAATCGAGTCGAGTACGAAAACACGCTCTTCGATCTCACCGGTATTCGTATCCTCTCTGGGGATTTGCTTCCCAATGACGATACCGGATACGGATTCGACAATATTGCCGATGCTCTAAGCCTATCGCCTCTCATCTTGGAGAAATACATCAAGATAGCCGGCGATCTCATCAGCCAATCAATTCCCGATGAGCCCTACGAATTGCCTCACCAGGAAATTGAGGGCGAGGCGTTTCGCGATGGCTCCGGAAAGCGCTTGAACCGATCTCTCTCATTCGCCGAGTCGCACTCTTACCAAACCAGCTTCCAAGTCGATACTCACGGACCCTACCGGGTCATGGCCCACCTACGAACGCCCAGCTTTTTTAACTTCGATTATGGAAAAGCCGTTTTTGATCTCCAAATCGACGGAGAAAGTTTGGGTCCAGTTGATCTCATTCACAGCCCGGAATCCAACAGACGCTTGAGCTTCGAAATTCCACTGAAAGTGGGAAGACATGAACTGAACCTCGTCCTGCAGCCGAATTACGATTTCGCTACGATCGATTCAGAAATGCAAGCGACAGTGGAAACGGTCACGATTGAAGGGCCGATCGGGGAGCAGCACAAAGTGCTGAAACCGCAATACGCTCGCTATTTCCCCAAAGGGCCTGCTCCTGAATCGCCTAATCAGCGATCCGCCTATATTCGCGAGATCCTCGAGCAATTCGCCTATCGGGCTTATCGGCAACCCCCGAGCGCCAGTATTGTCGACCGCTTAGCGACTTTTGCGGAAACTGCAATTGAGTCCGAAAACCAATCCTTCGAACAAGGAATGGCCAAGGCGTTTACGGCGATCCTTTCGTCCCCCTACTTTCTTTATCGGTCGATAAACGCTCTACCCAGTTCCGATGGCGCTTCCTATCCGCTTATCGACGAGTTCTCGCTGGCTTCACGCCTATCCTATTTTTTATGGTCTACGATGCCGGATGAGCCACTCCTAGACCTGGCCAAACGAGGGGCCCTTCGGGACAATCTGGATAATCAAATCGATCGCATGCTGTCGGACGAAAAGGCCGAGGCGCTTGCTGAAAATTTCGTCGGGCAATGGCTCCAGTCGAGGGATATCCCCCTCATAGGCCTCAACGAGCGAGAAATCTTAAGGGGAGACGGTATCTTGGATCGGCGGTTCCGTCTAAGTGGCGGCGTCCGTCGAGCCATGAAGGAAGAGACTGAGATGTCTTTCCAGCATCTGCTTGATAACAATCTCAGTCTCCTCGAGCTCCTCGACGCCGACTACACGTTCCTCAACGACGAGTTGGCAGAGTTCTATAAAATCGAAGGCGTCGTTCATGGAGAAATGCGGAAGGTCGATCTCCCGGAAAACAGTTATCGTGGCGGAATTCTGACCCAAGCCACAGTCTTAGGCGTTACATCGAATCCCACCCGAACGTCTCCGGTCAAACGAGGATTGTTCATCCTCGAGAATATTCTGGGAACGCCTGCCCCGCCCGCCCCACCAGACGTGCCCGAGCTTGAGGAGGCGGAAAAGGAATTCGACGAGAATCTCCAGCCAAGCATGCGCGAACTCATGTCAGTCCACCGGGAAAAGCCACTCTGCCGGTCTTGCCACGAGCGCATGGATCCTCTCGGATTGGCTCTGGAGAATTTCAATGCCATGGGCATGTGGCGCGATCACCAAGCGGGAACTCCGATCGATCCTTCTGGTACCCTGATAACGGGAGAATCATTTAGCGATATTCGCGACTTGAAGCGCATTCTTGCAAATGAGCGCCGATTCGACTACTACCGGGTCGTCTCGGAAAAAATGCTTACCTACGCCCTCGGACGCGGACTGGAATATTACGACACCCATACGGTCGATTCTCTGGTGGCCGAATTGGAACGCAATGACGGACGGATCATGACGCTTATCACCGGAATTATCGATTCACCGGCTTTTCAACGTACGCGATCTGAATCCATCGACACGGATAATTCTACTTTAGCTGCCAACTAAAAACACCTATTGAAATGAACATGCAACGACGACGCTTTCTCAAAAGCCTTGGTATCTCAATCGCCCTGCCCGCTTACCAATCTCTAGTTCCGCAGGGAATTGCGTCCTCAATGGCAAAACAGAGCCAAGGTTTGGCGACAACCGCGAGTGGAGCTCCTTTGCGAACGGCTTATTGCTATTTTCCAAATGGAGTGAACGAAGAGCATTGGTGGCCGCTCAACAGAAGCGGAAAGCTAGAGCTCAATCGAACCATGAAGCCGCTTGATCGGGTCAAGACGAAGATCCAGGCATTCGGAGGTTTGGATCACATAAACGCGACTGCGGGCAAAGACGGCGCCGGTGACCATGCTCGAGCTAGCGCGACATTCCTGACGGGAGAACGGGCTCGCAAAACGGCGGGCAAAGACATCAGAGCCGGCGTATCGATCGATCAGATTATAGCCAATGAGATTGGCAGCGAAACGCGGTTTCCCTCACTAGAGCTGACCTGCGATACCGGCAGAAAATCCGGTAGATGCGATTCCGGATACGCTTGCGCCTATCAGTACAATATTTCCTGGCAATCTCCCACCACGCCCGTGGCTCCAGAAGCCAATCCACGAGCAGTTTTCGAACGGCTATTCGGCGGAGGGCCAATCGGCTCTCGAAAAGAGAATTTTCAGAAGCGACTCGCTCAACAACGCTCCATACTGGACTTCGTAATGGAGGATGCCAAGTCGCTACGGCTGCAGGCCGATAGCCACGATACGCAAAAACTCGACGAATACCTTACCAGCGTACGGGCAATTGAAAAGCGTATTCAAGATTCGGAGAACATTAAGGATATTCCGGACCCGAATGTGGAAACTCCAGCAGGCATACCAGAGAGATTTAGCGAACATATGGGCCTAATGTATGACATGATGGGACTGGCCTTCCAAACAGACTCAACCCGGGTCGCGACCCTTCAACTGGCCCATGAAGGCATGAACACTTCCTATCCGGAAATTGGTATCGATGAAGGCCATCACTACCTTTCTCACCATAAGGAAGATCCCGATAAGATGGAGAAGATTGCCATTATCGATCGCTACTACCTTGAGCAATTCGCTCACTTCCTGCACAGGCTGGACGCTATGGAAGATGTGGATGGCAATTCCGTCCTCGACAACTCCATGATCGTCTATGGATGCGGCCATTGCGATGGCAACCGCCACACGCATGACAATCTTCCCATCTTGCTAGCGGGTAAAGGCGGAGGCGAGCTCCAGACCAATCGCTTCGTCCATCATGGATCTGTTCCCATGACCAATCTCTATCTCGGTTTGGCAGAAAAGCTTGGCATCAAGGATTTGAACCGGATCGGAGACTCTACCGGCGTTCTAACGAATGTCTAGACCTGCACCCGAATAGACTTTGAACTTACCAAAGGCAATAATAGGTAACAAGTGTTTTTATATTGAATACAAAAATTAGATCTATGCCCAAGCGAACAGCGCTTCCCCATAAACCCCTTGGGGTAGCGACACTACTTTGCCTGTTGGCGAACACCGTTGACGGGGAAACGATCAGCTTCAATCGCGACATTCGACCAATCTTGTCGGATAAGTGCTATGCTTGCCACGGACCCGATGAAAACACTCGAAAAGCGGACTTGCGATTGGATATCGAGGCCAACGCATTCGTTCCTCATGGGAACTACGATGCGGCCATTCTCAAGGGAAAGCCCGAGGATAGTCCTCTGTACCAGCGAATCACTACAGACGACTCGGATGACATCATGCCTCCACTCGATTCCCACAAGGAGTTGTCCGAGGAAGAGAAGCGCTTGATCGGCCAATGGATAAAGGAAGGAGCAGAATGGGAAGGGCATTGGGCGTTTGAAAAACCTGAAAAGCCTGAGGAGCCGGAGCTCGATTGGGGAAATAATACAGTCGATGCCTTCATTTACAGATCGATGCAGGCTAAGGGACTGGAGCCCAACCCTGAAGCCGATCGGCCTACGTTAGCCAGACGCTTAGCCTTGGACCTCACTGGACTTCCTCCGGACCCCGAAATGGTGGATAGATTCGTCAACGATCCCTCCAAAGACGCTTACGAATCTTTAGTTGATGAGTTGCTCGGATCACCCGCTTACGGCGAGCATCAGGCTCGCTATTGGCTGGATGCAGCACGCTATGCAGACACGCACGGACTACACTTGGACAACTATCGGGAAATCTGGCCCTATCGAGATTGGGTGACCAAAGCTTTCAACGAGAATAAACCATTCGATGAATTCACCATCGAGCAAGTCGCAGGCGATCTACTGCCCGATTCCACCTTGGAGCAAACGCTGGCCACTGGATTCAATCGATGCAATCCTACCACGAGTGAAGGGGGCGCCATTGATGCCGAATACCGCGCTGTGTACGCGAAGGACCGGGTCGAAACCACATCGACTGTATTTCTGGGTCTG
Organism: Opitutaceae bacterium; assembly: GCA_002694885.1. Taxonomy (GTDB): domain Bacteria; phylum Verrucomicrobiota; class Verrucomicrobiia; order Opitutales; family Opitutaceae; genus Pelagisphaera. The sequence goes on from NZNM01000041.1 coordinate 12,655, forward strand.
ACCATGGGATGCGCCTCATGTCATGATCACAAATTCGATCCCCTTTCCATGGCCGATTTCTATCGGTTTTCCGCATTCTTCAACAATTTCGATGGGCCTATTATGGATGGGAATGCTTACGATACCCGACCGATCGTGACCATCCCCAAACCAGAGCACAGGAATAGTTGGATACAGGTTAAGGAGCGAAAAGATGAAATCTCGAATGCGATCCGAGATCTCAAGGAAGAATGGGGCTCAAAATTCGCGGCCTGGAAGGCGAACGCCGAACGACCCTACCAATCTTATGATTTCAACATTGAGCCCGATTTTGTTATCGATTTCGCGAGGGAGGGTTCGGAGTCAGACAAAAAGAAATCCAAGTCCGATGTATTGAACGCTATGACGGGTGATTCCATCGACCTTGCTGCCCACAATCATGTATTCAATCCCGATCAAGCATTCACCCTGAGCTGCAAAGTAAAGCTTCCGGTTGAAGGCGAATACAAGCAAGACCGTGTTCCCGTACTTGAGCAATTCGACGGAGATCGAGGTTGGCGCTTGTCCGTAGCCAATTCCAATCCTGGGCTACCCAATCGCTATCAGATCATATTCGAACTCATACATTCTTTGAAAGGCGGTAATATGATCTCCGTCACTACAGCGGCTGAACGTACGAACCCAAGGGAATTTAGCTCTCCTGAAATCACGATAGCCTACGATGGTTCCAGCTCTGTGGCCGGCCTTTCGATTTCAACCGGTTCTCGACAGCCGTTTGATTACGAAAAGGTCGTCGACAACCTTTCTGGCAGCGTAGCCGTTACCACCCCTTTACAAGCGGGCTTGTTTGCAGATGGCTTAATCGATCCTGCGCTAGCAGCGAAGTCTTACAAAACTGGATACTACGACAAATCGGCTGAAGGCCCGAAAACAGGTCACATTGAGAGCATAAAGGTCTATGACCGTTTGATTCACGGGTTTGAGCTGGCTGGCGGCGGAAGCAAAAGCCGTATTGAGACGATATTCAAAGTTCCAGAGGAGAGGCGGCGCAGACGAGAGAAAGACCAGCTAAGCGCCTACTATTACACAAATTTCGTGCCTCAGTACCGGATACTCAAATTCGAAGAGGCGGAAAACAACCGACTCTATAACCATATATACGACCAATCAACTGTATCGCTGGTTATGAACGAAAAAGACTCCCCTCCGCACGCTTTCATTCTGGAACGTGGCGAGTACGATAAACCGGGGGAGAAAGTTTTTGCCGACATTCCCGAGTCCCTGGGTGGGTTGCCAGCATCCGCTCCTAAAAATCGAATGGGATTGGCTCAATGGCTTGTAGACAGCGACAATCCGCTAACAGCTCGCGTTACCGTCAATCGATTCTGGCAAAACATTTTCGGTACGGGCATTGTGGCAACTTCGGAGGATTTTGGGATCATGGGTGAGAATCCCACTTATCCCGAGCTTCTCGACTGGCTGGCGATCCGCTTTCAGGAAAGCGGCTGGAACGTGAAGGACTTCCTTAAGCTGCTGGTGATGTCGGCGACCTACAGACAGGATTCTAAAATAGATTCCGAAGAACTCGCGCTAGACCCGGAAAACCGATATCTGGCCCGCGGCCCTCGGTATCGTTTGGATGGAGAAGTACTTCGCGACAAGGCTCTCTATGTTAGCGGCAGTCTCAACGGTCAAATAGGAGGGCCTCCCGTTAAGCCTTACCAACCAGGAGGCATTTGGAATGCAGTGGCCTACTCCGACAGCAACACGGCTCATTTCTTCCAGGACCATGGTGATGATCTCTATCGGCGAAGCTTGTACACATTTTGGAAACGAACGGCACCTCCTCCCAACATGGTTGTTTTCGATGTCCCCTCTCGAGAGAATTGCAACGTTAGACGGGAACGGACGAACACGCCGCTCCAGGCTTTGACGCTGATGAACGACAAACAGTATGTGGAAGCGGCTCGACGCCTTGCGGAAAGAGCGATGGGGGGCGGTCAAAGCGACATAGGCGAGCGAATTGCAACCATGTATCGTCACGCATTCGGATCCGATGCATCGCCGAAACATCAATCCATCCTCGAAGCGTCCTACCAGAAATTCCAATCTTCGTTTGCCGAGAAGCGTTCTGGTGCCGAATCGTTGATCCAGGTTGGCGATTCTACCCCTAACCCAAGCCTCGATCCTATTGAGCTCGCTTCCCTAACTATGGTAGCCAACCAGATCATGAACTTGGACTCCTTTGTTAACAAATACTAGCAATAGATGAACCCAATTGACGAATACGTTTCACTCGAGTCGCGTCGACAGTTTCTCGGAAAATCTGCCAAAGGCCTAGGCCTGGCAGCGCTGTCCTCAATTCTGGGCAATGGCCTTATGGGCAAATCGAGTGGCTCGGACTCGGGCTTCCTCTCGACTACTCATTTTCGCCCCAAAGCAAAGCGAGGCATCTACCTGTTCATGTCCGGGGCTCCATCCCAATTGGACATGTATGACTATAAGCCGGCAATGCGAGCCATGTTCGACAAGGATTTGCCGGAGTCCGTTCGCAAAGGCCAAAGACTGACCACGATGACTTCCGCTCAGGTTCGTTTTCCGGTCGCTCCGAGTATATACGAGTTCGAACGGGTTGGCCAATCGGGAGCATGGATTAGCGAGCTTCTCCCTTACACAAAGAAAATTGCCGACGACATCGCGATCGTGAAATCGGTTTGGACGGAAGCGATCAACCACGATCCGGCAATCACATACATTCAAACCGGTAACCAAAATCCTGGACGACCGAGCTTAGGAGCTTGGTTAAGCTATGGTCTCGGCAGTTCAAACCGGAATCTACCGACGTTTGTCGTGCTCAATTCTACCTGGACAGGCCGCAAGGAAGCCCAGGCTCTCTATTCTCGATTGTGGGGAGCCGGACCCTTGCCCTCGGAACACCAGGGAGTCAGCTTACGCTCTCAAGGCGATCCCGTCCTCTATCTCAACAATCCTCATGGAGTGAGTCGAGACTTAAGACGAGACATGCTCGACGGCGTAAAGGCTATCAATGAGGATCTGTATGAAGAATTTGGAGATCCTGAAACGCACGCCCGTATAGCCCAATACGAAATGGCTTTCCGAATGCAGGCATCAGTACCAGACCTAACCGATCTATCTGATGAACCGGAGTACATATTCGATCTATATGGCCCCGACGCCCGGAAACCGGGAACCTTCGCTTACAATTGCCTCATGGCCCGTCGCTTGGCGGAAAAAGGCGTGCGTTTTTCTCAGATCTTCCATCGCGGCTGGGATCAGCATGGCGTGTTGCCAAAAGACTTGCCCAATCAGTGCAAAGATATCGATCAAGCTAGCTACGCTCTAATCACCGATTTGAAGCAGCGCGGCATGCTCGACGACACCCTTGTGATTTGGGGCGGAGAGTTTGGGCGCACCATCTATTGCCAGGGAACGCTCACGGAAACCAATTACGGACGAGATCATCATCCTAAATGTTTCACCAAATGGATGGCTGGAGCTGGCATCAAAGGAGGAACGGTATACGGCGAAACTGACGATTTTGGCTACAATATCGTCAAGGACCCTGTGCATATACATGATCTCAATGCCACGATTCTCAATCGTTTCGGCATTGATCACGAGCAGCTCTCCTTCAAGCACCAGGGACTCGACATGCGCCTAACAGGTGTCGAGAAAGCCCGTCCTGTGCAAGACATACTGGCGTAAAGACGCACTTCGCCCTTCAGAGCGAATAGCGATCTCCTCATCAGAGTTAGCAACTCAAGCCAATTGAGTACTTTCTTCAACTCCCCTTAGGCGCTAAGTCCTATCGGCGGGTTCGTTGAGGTATGCTCATTGCTCAATTCTCATCCGGGGCCTTAACCAAACTGCCAAAAATCCGATTCGTCAGGGGTCGACAAGGGCTTATTTAGGAAGATGAAGAGATTAAAACCAATTCATAGAAGAATGGGTATACGCGGAAAGGAAGCGTTAACTCTAGTAGAAATTATGGTAGCCATGGTAATTCTTGGTTTCTCGTCTCTTGGGCTGCTAACAGGCTTAATGCAAGCTCGCCGGTACACGGAGTTGGCAATCCACGAGAATACCGCTCTGACAATTGCTCAAGGTTATATCGAG
>NZNM01000042.1 GCA_002694885.1 Opitutaceae bacterium
AGTCAGGGCGGTGAGATCAGCGTCTCCGCTGGCCGCGTCTCCGAAAAGCCTCTCGATCGGGGTATCTGGTTGCGGGTCGCCAACTTGCACGTGTGCCCGCTCTTTGATTGTGTAGATAAACTCGATGGCTCCTTGGACACTGATAGCGAGAAAAAGGGCGATCAGAATAGCGGAAAGAATAGAAGAGCGAGGCATAATTCGTTTGACTCGCCTCGCGTTCGGATTGCAGCAGCGAAATCCTTCTGCAATCCAGCACGTTGAACAAAATTATTTTACATTTAAGGCCATTTAAGATCGGTAAGCTAGGAAAAGTCGTTCAGAGGCGGGTTTTAGAATTCGTCCCCAATCTCAATTCGTACTGAACAGGAAATGGAGAGAGTGGTAGCATCAATTTTTGGATACGCTGCTTGATCGAGGGGGTGGAGACCTTACCACAAAGAATGAAGCGACTGTTCGTAGGGGCAATGTTTGGGTTATCTTTTCAGGTAGTAGCGGACACGAGAGTCTTGTTAGAAGATCTCCGTTGGGGTAATCGGCTATTAATTCTCGATAGCCGACCGGATTCCGAGCGTTACGTCGGCAGGATTTTAGAGTTGGCTCCGGCAGAAGATGTCCATGAAAGAAGGCTGCTCGTGTTTTTGGTTCAGGAGAACGGCGTTGTCGAGTTTACGGCCAGTGGAAGGCTTAGAAGTTCATTTCTATCGGAGGAAGGTTTACTAGATAAATTAGGGGGAAGCGATGTTGCTTTGGTCGGGCTGGATGGGGAAGTTAAGTCAAGGTACTTAGCCAGCGATTTTTCCTGGACCGATTTATTTTCCCGAATTGATGCCATGCTGATGCGGCAAAGGGAAATTTGGAGAAGTGCGAGGGGTCGCTGAAATGAGGACTTCTGTTAATTCGCGACTTGACGACGCCTTCAGAGGCAGCCTCATAGCAGATGCGGCGGCGATGCCGGTTCACTGGTACTATGATACGGCCTGTCTTGATCGCGACTACCCTGACTTCCGGCTTTTCCTTGCTCCTAGAGGGTGTCACCCGAACAGTATTCTGTGGAGATCAAAATACGTGCCCTCTAACGACGATGCGGATATTCTGCACGATCAGGCGGCGTACTGGGGAAAGCGCGACGTTCACTACCACCAGTTTTTGCGAGCGGGCGAAAACACGCTCAATTTCAAATTGGCAGCAGAGTTGTATCTCCAGGTTTGCGCAATTGGGCGCTATGATCCTGACCTCTGGCTGGAGACCTATGTCGATCTGATGCGAACGCCAGGTTGGCACCGCGACACCTATGTCGAAGAATACCATAGGAAGTTCTTCAAACGGAGGGCAGCTGGTCTTGAGCTAAGGGAATGCGGGATTGAGGATATTCATATAGGCGGATTGGCGATGGTCCCCGCTCTGGTAGCGGGTTTGGCAGCCAGCGGGGAAGCGGACGAGGAACGGTTGGTGTCGAGTGTGAGAATCCATGTGGGGTTGACCCATGTCAGCGAGGAAACTCTCGATGCCGCTGAAGCGTTGACGAGGATTCTGATAGCCCTAGCTTCGGGAATGGAATGGGCGGAGGCCGTCGACACATTCGCGAGGCCTTGGATCAAATGCTGGGGCTCGCTCGATAGTCTTGGTGAACTTGACGATAGGGTAGTAGTCGGGCGGCACTTGACGTCCGCTTGCTATTTGCCTGACTCCTTTTCGGCGTCGCTATGGCTGTGCTCGAAGTATTGGAATGGTTTTGAAGAAGGGGTGGTCGCAAACTCCATTTGCGGCGGAGACAATTGCCATCGGGGCGTCGTAGTCGGTTCGGTGCTTGGGGTGTTGAATGGCGTGCCGGAACGGCTTTTTGGTAGACTGGTAGGGTTGAGCCGATTTAGGGTCTCGTCGGCGAAAAGGGAGCCCCCTGCAAGCGAGTCGCTAGATCCTGGTCCGCATCCCCCGAGAGATTGAGGCGGGAGCGCCGGTTACAATCGAATGAAAATCCGCTCTCTAGAGAGGGCGTAAAGAAAAAGCCATTGCAATAGGGCGACGCCTCCCCTGTGCATGAAATCTAGGGTCCCCTCTTTGGCGAAAACCTGGTAAAGGTCCTTGAAAAAGAAGTCTCGAGAATCGGTGAAGGGTAAGTGCTATCGGCGAGCGTAGACGCTGATGGCATTCATGCCGATGGCCACGAAAAATCAACCCAGCCTCCAGGTCGATATTTTTCCATAATTTAAACGCCAGTGCACCGTAGGCGAAATTCTCGTCCAAGCCATTGATAACTTTCCCTACCTAGCCTGGCTCGCTGATGTTCCAGAGGGGAAAAATGATGCCCAAGTGCAGCTACGGGGATGATCGTGAACCAATTGGCGAGCTCTTTGCATCCTGTATTCAAAAACCTCTGGGTCCATGGCTCGTACGCTGACATTGAGGACCTTTATAAGTTTAATTTCATCGATAAGAGCGTGAAAAGCGGGAGTGTCCTCGTAGATATGGACATGAATATCGATCTTGGGAAAAGTCTCGAAATGTAGTTCCTTCCCGGAAGCCCCGAACCAGGCAACATGGAATAATAAAAGAAGTATTGGTTTGAAAACGTATCCTTATCTTTAAGTTAATTATTCGTTATTATGAACCCTGTTGAGGAATTAGTGATTCCCGTAGTCAGGCAATAAGAATTCCTATTCGTCTACCAAGTTCGCTGCGACATGAAGGCGTCGAGATCTTCCCGCGACATCGGCAACTGGTCCGGATTTTCGTCGAGCCAACGCAAGAAGTGCTCCTTTATGGCATCCGTCCAAGCGTTGTCCATTTGACCAGTATTGTAGGTGCCATTCTTAAGCATCTCGTATCCAAAGGCGTCGCGCACGGCGATAAACTCGGCGGTCAGAATGACTTCCTCAGCCATGTGAGCTGGGATGAAGAGTACACCGGTGGGTTCGGAAATCACCAGGTCGCCAGGAAGCACAATGGCTCCGCCGATGCGAATCGGGGTATTCAGCCCCATCAGCACGACTTCTTCCAGAAAGGTAGGATCGAAGTCTCGGACGAAAGCGTTAAATCCTTCGATTTCCGCCATGCCCGATAGATCGCGGGCCGAACCATCAAAGACAACTCCTGTGCCTGTTTTGTTGAATATGGCCGTGGCCAAGCTATCGCCGATCAAGGTGCCTTGGGCAATCTTTCCGAAACAATCGGCTACATAGACATCGCCTTTCTGAAGGGCTTGAATAGGCCAACTGTTGTGGTTGCCGGATCGGCCTTCCGCGTGCCCGCGCTCCATGATATTCTCTAAAACATCCGGACGACTGGGCATGTAATGGGCGGTCAAAGCGCGGCCGATTACCGGTACATCGTCATGCACCATTTTCCAGTTTCCTTCGAACTGGTTTTTATAGCCAGCGTTGTACAAAACTACCCAAGCCTCTTCGATCCCGATGTTGGCGGCTCGTTCTATCAGATCGTCCGGTATACGGGGACGTCCGTCGTCAAAGCGATCTCCCTCCCATTTTGAGGTCAAGAAGATCATTTCTTCCCGCGAGATCGTCTGGGCATGAGAGAAGCTCCCAGCTATGATTCCAAAGATTGATAAATAGGCGAATAGTTGTTTCATAAATTCGATTTGCATTAAATATTAAATTACAGATAGTTCCACTGTTCAGTGGAGGCGAAAATGCTAGTATCATCTCGGTGAAGTACCGTTTTTATGTGCTCCATATTAAGTTCGACGCCTAAGCCTGGAGCTTCGGGTATCGGCGCGAACCCCCGCTTGGTCAATGAATGGCCTCCTGTGGTTGTCACCATGTTGGCCCAACGGGGATAGGCCTCTTTGTCGGGATGAAATTCCAGGGCCCGATGATTGTTCGTAGCGGCCGCGCTATGCACGTTGGCCATAAAGGATACCGGCGTGCCTGCATAATGAAGCACGTGCTTAATGCCATGGTCCTCCGCGTAGTCGCCAATCAACTTGGTTTCTAGAATGCCGCCTGCGGTGGCCAAATCCGGGTGAACGTAATCCACTGCCTGGGCATCGCAGAGGATTTTAAAGCTCTCGCGAGCGAACATGCTTTCACCCGTAGCGATGGGGGTGTCGATACGTTGCCGAAGAGCTTTCAAATCTTCGGTTTGCGACCAATTGATCGGCTCCTCAATCCAGGCGAGATTGACCCTTTCCAGCGACTCCGCCTGCCGGGTCATGTTATCCAAGTTGCGGCCGACGAAGTGATCGGCTGAGAGGGGCATGTCGTCGCCTACGGCCTCACGCACCATCTGCAAATAATCGGTTATCAGGGCGATACCCTTATCCGTCAGCATGCCCTCCTTGTGCGGATTCTGAGTTCCCGGTACATCCTCTAAAAGGCGGAAGACCCGTAACATTTTGAGCCATGTGAAGCCCTGCTCAACCCGGGCAAGCACCTTGGATCGGATCATATCGTGATCTTTGTCCGAAAAGGTATCTCCGTAGAGCCGCACTTCGTCTCGGTATTTTCCGCCGAGTAGTTGCCAAACGGGTACGCCATAGGCCTTGCCAGCCAGGTCCCAAAGCGCCATGTCTACCGCGCTGACGCCACCGCCTAGTCGGTTGTGCCCCCCGAAGGGTTTCACCAAGCGAAAGAGCTTTTCTACGTTGCAGGGGTTTTGCCCCAGCAAGAGGTGTTTCAGCATGAGAGCATGTTTCACCTCGCCTCCATCACGGACCTCACCATAGCCATAGATATCCTGATTGGTATCCAAGCGAATGATTGAACACGCCCGCCCCATGTGCTCCACCGTGACATAGCGCATGTCGGTGATCTTGAGTTTCGAGGGACGTGAGGAGCGATTCACATTCGATGAAGCTGCGGCGACTGCGTCTTCGATCGGAGCTCCCAGCATGCCGCCCAATGCGACGCCCCCAAAGAGGGATTTTCTAATGAAAGAACGTCGGTTTTCTTGAATCATTAATGTTAGAGTTTCGTTGGGTCATCCGAGCGAATGGCCAGAATGATGGAATGCTCTTCTCCCTCTTTATTGAGGCTGTAGAACCCGACCTCCGTGCCGGCTGCCCAGTAGAAGGCGTCGCCTACTTGGCTGGGATGGCGTTCAACGTTGCCGTAGGCGTCTAGCCCGGCGACCATGTAGCCGCTACCGCGTAGAACGAAATAGACTTCCTCTTGCGAGGCGTGGCGGTGCGGATTGTTGGTTCCGTGCGGGGCGAAGTCCATGATAAACAGGCTCTTCATGTTCTGGGCTGAAGCTAGCCGATCCCGCGTACTGGAAGTATCGCCCATCAAAAGCTTGTACTGCGTCGTGGGGCCATGGCTTCCAAGCACCTGTAACTCTACTTCGTCTGCGTTGGCTATCTCCAGACCCGCTTTGGGCGTGTAGTCGGCATCCTTCATCAAGTGATAGCCCATGAAGAGAACCTTTATGACTCCGTCGGTTTCTTTAGCGATGCCATGCTTCACCCCGGCTGGAACATAGAGAAAATCGTTTGCCCGTAGTGACTCTCGCTTGTCTCCGTAAATCAGCGTTCCCTTCCCTTCCGTGACGTAGAGCACGTATTCCTCGCGGGGCCGCTGTACAATGGCGCTGGCCCCGCCTGGGCCGACGGTCAATTCGCCCATGCGGCTGATTCCATTTAGATGATAGGCATCTTTGTCGCCTTCCCCAAATATCGGTTTGTAGGCGGTGTTCTCAGCATTGGCCGTGAGATCCGCATCTGCGTACTTCAGGTTGGGAACGTACCTAGAAAGATACAGCTGTTGCTCGTGGGACCAGGCGAATGGAGTGGCCGAAAGAATCACCAGCAACAGGGAGGCGAGCGAAATTTGTGTTTTGAAAGGGCGAGCGCTCATAATGTATGGGGGATTGTGAATGGAGTGACTCGTCTCATTTAGCGTTCAAATGAATTTCGGGTCGATAAGAAACTGCTTTCCCAGTTTTAGGCCCAACTAGGTGGCATCTTTTTTCATCGATTTGCCTCTCCCTAGGCGCATTCCTCGAAGGATGTGGGACCTACGAGTCAGGGATTCCCCGATTGCTCCTCGAAGACGTTTTGGTTAATTGACGAAATAGCCCGCTTCTTGACATCTTTTTAACGCTCTGCTTTCCTTCCGTCTGTGGGCGATTGGGGGAGTGTGCTCTAACCAACCCATGAGCAGTTATCTTTATGGATTTACTTTGGCGGATGCTCCGCACGATCTAGATGGAATATCTGGAGTGGATCATCGTGGCATTTTCATGATCACGTATGGCGATGTTTCGGCATTGGTTAGCAATTACGATAGCGGTAATCTGGAGATCAGCGGAAAGGATATCATTGCCCATCAGCAAGTGGTCCGGGAGCTCATGGAGCAATCGAGTATCATCCCATTGGAATTCGGATTGACGCTCAAAGATCTATGGGCGGTTGAGGACGTGGTTCGAGCGAATCACGATCATTTATTTCAAGAGTTGCAACGGATCTACCGGAAGGTGGAAATGGAGCTATCACTTCGATTCGCTGCCGGAGATTTGCTGGAGTATCTACTGGAGAAATATCCTTATCTGCGAGAGGAAATGTCCAAGGTAGTCAATGGTCGCCTGATCTACAATTATGGCAATAGGGCCAGGCGAAATCCGAAATTCGAAGAGACGCTAAAAAAAGAAAAGGCTATTCTGGCTAGCAAAGCTGAAGCCATTGTCGGACCTTGGTGCGCGGAAATTGCGAGAAGCTCGTATGAGCATAAGGAAAAGGAGGTCGTTACTTTCAATTGCCTGGTTAATAGGGAACGTTTAAAAGTATTCGAAAAATCGATATACGATGCTGCTGAACGCTATTGTGGCGATCTGCTTTTCACGTTTAATGGGCCAAGGGCCCCTCAGCACTTCTGCGATCTCAGCAAAATTTCCTACGAGTAGGAGGAGAATTTGCGAGCGCGGAGCTTTTGCCGGCACTTCGCTTGCGTAAGGTCTATCAGATTGGTTCAAGCCTATCGTCTCGACGAATCCCGCAGTCGCGGGAGGAGGCGCAAAAGACACCGATTTGCCTCGCAGAGGCAACAAGCGAGGCGCGAGCGTTGTTAAATTGACTATGCTCTTCTCGAAGGCAGTTTGAGGATATTTAACATCGCTCTCCCGAAAATAGGGGATCGCTAGTTCCTTCTCCCGCGACTGCGGAATCAGAAAATAGGTATTCGCTTTGCGGATAATGGGCTTGGAAACGAAACTTAGCGACTTAAGTCTAAGCTAAAGTGCGAGCTAGGACTTGATCTCTTCTCTAGCCTATGTTTTCTATCTATTCGTATTCCCACTTGCTGATCCAAGGATCGTCTGTCGCTTGTTGAAAAGCCTTCAGCTTGCGTTTCATTGAATCGAGAACGGTCGCGTATTCAGGATTATCTGCAAGATTGACGTTTTCGTAGCGGTTTTCGGTTACGTTGTAGAGTTCGAAAGCCGGGCGATTGACGTAGGAACCGACCTTGAGAAATCCATACAAAGCATCATCCCCCTTCTCTAGTTGAGCCTGCCAGGTCGATGAAGCCCATAGATCGGAGGCAAAAGGGTAAGGTAGTCCGGAAGCGATATTCCAAATCAATTTGTATTCGCCATCCCATACGGATCTCATAGGATAGTACATCGTAATCTCGTGGAATGTGTGAGAGGCGAACATGGTCTTGTGGTGTTCGCCCTCGGATTGGCCGAGAATGGGTACCCAGGATTCGCCGTGATAATTGACGAACGGCCTATGGCCACGATTGTCTCTGGCGACGTAGTCGTTGTCCTTCCAATACTCATTTGCTTCCAGAAAATCCTTTGGCCGGTTCTGGCGACGATCCAGCGCCTGGGCGAAGTCGAGTAAGGAAGGCGCAATATCCGCATGGCTGATCAGCGCATTCGATTCGACGCCGCGATTCTCTTGATACGGATCCCGAACGACGAAAGGCACGTGCAGACCTGCCTCGAATACGGTTGTTTTCGCGCCGGCGAATGCCATGCCATGGTCGGCTGTAAACACGATCATGGTCTTATCGTAGAGATCCGCTTCCTTGAGAATCTCGATGAGTCTCCCAACTCCTTGGTCGACTCGGGCGCAGCTTTGGTAGTAGTGGGCCAGTTCGCTGCGCGATTCGGGCGTGTCGGGCAAATAGGGTGGCACCGGCACTTTGTCTGGATCGAAGAAAACTTCATTGATCCCGTCGAACGAGCCCTTCTCTGGCTTATTGCCAAATAGGTTGGGCTTGTGTTTCCCGGGAAATGTTTGGTCGTCTCCACCTCCTCGGTGGGGGTCGGAGGTGGCGAAGTAGAGAAAGAAGGGCTGATCGCTTTGCTGCGTGATGAAGTCTTTGGCAACGTTGGCCATCTGCACTCCGTTTCGGGCATTGCCGCTTAGGTAAGTGTCGAATCGATACACTTCTTCGGGCGCGACATGGTATTTACCGATTTGGGCCGTGCGGTATCCGGCTCGCGATAAGGCTCTTGGCAGGGACAGGCTAATCACGTTATGAAAACTGGAAAACTTGTGGTAGTTATGCTGGTGCCCAAATTGTCCATTGAAGTGGTTATGGAGGCCGGACATGATGACCGATCGGCTTGCGGAACAACTGGCTGTGGTCGCGTAGGCTCGATGGAAGAGAGTTCCGTCGGCAGCTAGCGAGTCGATAGCTGGGGAATGGGCGACGGAATCTCCATAGCAGCCTAAGGTTGGGCTTTGGTCATCGGAAACGATGAAGATGATGTTGCGTTCCGCGGCGTGAGTCAGCGACGCGAAAAGTGGAATTAGGGCTAGCAGTAGAAAACGCCTCATATCAATTGTTAGTATTGATGCTTTGCTTCCTGCCAGTCGAGCGGCAATTCCGAAAATCCCCACGGCTTAACGATCTCTATACATGCGGCTTGCAATCATGTTGTTTCGCTTTAATTGCATCAGCCTATGAGTTATCAGCCTAGCGAGGAGATACTGGAGAAATACGCGGATGTGATGATTAATTTCGCCCTGAATAGCGGAGAAGGCATTCGTCCGGGCGAAGTTGTTCAACTGCGAGTGGCTGAGGTGGCCAAGCCACTTTTGGTGGCCCTGCGACGGGCTGTTTTGAAGGCGGGCGCTCATCCACTGATATTCTACACGCCGGATGATTTTTCCAGGGAGTTTTACGAGTTGGCCAATGAAGAGCAGCTCAATTTTTTCCCGGAAAAGTACCTGAAAGGCCTGATCGATCAGATCGATCATTCGGTGGCCGTTTTGTCCGAGACTGATAAGAAGGAGTTAGACGGTATCGACAGTTCTAAGATCATGGCTACGCAAAAAACGCTTAAGCCCTATATGGACTGGCGTCGGACCAAGGAGGGTGAAGGGCGATACACCTGGACGCTTTGCATGTATGGCACAAAAGCTATGGCGGATGAAGTCGGTTTGAGCGAGGAAGCGTATTGGGGGGAGATCGTAAAGGCTTGCTATTTGGACGAGGCGGAACCTGCCGCAAAATGGAAAGCCCTCTACAAGGATTTGTACGAGATCAAGGATAAGCTAGATGCGCTTCCAATCGAGAAGCTGCATATCGAAGCGGCGGATACGGATCTGTGGATTTCCATTGGGGATAATCGTAAATGGCTTGGAGGCTCAGGCCGGAACATTCCCAGTTTCGAGCTATTCATTTCACCAGATTGGAGAGGCACGGAAGGGCGTATACAGTTTACGGAACCGCTCTATCGCTACGGCAATCTTATCAAGGACGCGTATTTGGAGTTCAAAGACGGAAAAGTTGTGGCTTCCTCTGCATCAGAGGGGGAGTCCATTCTCAAAGAGATGATCGCCGTGGAGAATGCTGACAAGGTGGGCGAGTTCTCGCTGACGGATCGGCGTTTCTCGCGTATCACGAAATTCATGGGTGAAACGCTCTATGATGAGAATGTCGGGGGCGAAAATGGAAACACGCATATCGCAGTTGGAGCGGCCTATCGAGATTCGTATACCGGTGACCAGACATCGGTATCGGAAGAGCAGTGGGAGGAGATGGGCTACAACAACTCTGTCGTGCACACGGATATCGTGGCGACCTCTAATCGCGTGGTGACGGCGACGCTTAAGGACGGAAGTAGCCAGGTGATCTATCGAGACGGCGAGTTTCAGGTTTGAACGTCGAAAAGATGCCTCGGGAAGTCGCGGCAAGCGTTTGATGTGTCGGATCCGGAAATCGAACGCGCCGGGACGTCGCGTTCCACCTGATCGATTGTGATTGGTGGAGCCCGACGTCTCGGCGGGCTCGGTTCATTCGACTGATGTTTCCTTTGATTCGAGCTTCCAAGGCCACTCTTAATCCGGCGAGCAAAGACCTTTCACGACAGGGTTGTTGAGTATGTAACCATATTTTTTGATAATAGCTCTATTTCGTTCCGGATCCGGTGATCGAAATAGTTGCTCTGCCACTAGATGCCGGACGTTCTCGCATGATAGCTTTTCCAGTTTCCGATTTAGCGACTCATGCTCTTGTCGGGGTTGAACGAAACAAGCGTATGGAGGTGGTCGGGCATGAGAAGGAAGAGGTGGTTGTTCCAGTCGCTTTGTTGTTGATAGTGGAGTACGCTATTTAGGAGTGCGATCGCGAGTGAGGGTTCTGTTAGCGAACCGGTCCAGGTCTTTGCCGTTCTGATGCGAATATGGTAGACGGAGCCACTGTTTACCCAAGAGGGTACGGTATGGTTGAGGCGTTTGGGGTGTGGGGATTCCATCCTTGGGAAACTGAAAATTTGAGTGAAGCGCATCAATCGAAAACGCGCCGGGACGGCGCGTTCCACCTGTCTCGGCAAAACGTCTATAAAGGTGGCGCGGGACGTCTCGGCACGCGTTTAGACGATTGGACTTAGATTTTAAACGTGCTCCCGCCGATGCTGGGTCCCGTTCCACCTCGGATAGGTCCAAAAGAAAAGCCCGACTTGAAATAGCCGGGCTCGTTAATTGCCTATTGTTGGGCGTCTTCTTAGCCTGCCACAGTTGCTTTAATGATTTTCTGTTCTTCGACTGGCTTGTCGGCTCCATCTGTGGCGGCGCTCTCGATGGCCTGAACGATGTCATAGCCAGCGGTGACCTCTCCAAATATGGTGTGCCTCATGTTGAGCCAGGGGGTCTTAGCGGTCGTTATGAAGAATTGGCTTCCGTTGGTGCCGGGTCCCGCGTTGGCCATCGCTAAGATACCTGTTTTGTCGAACCGCAAGTCGGTAGTACATTCGTCCTCGAAAGGCTTTCCCCAAATGGATTCGCCGCCGCGACCCGTTCCAGTGGGATCGCCACACTGGACCATGAATTCGGGGATGACACGGTGAAAGATGATTCCATCGTAGTACCCATTTTGCGCATGAGTAGTGAAGTTCTCACATGCTTTAGGAGCGTAATCAGGATATAGCGTTAGTTCTATCGTTCCTTGGTTTGTTTCCAGTTTGACTTGGGTGCTGCTCATAGGGGGCTGGTTGTGTGTTCAAGCTGAATGGGTGGCAAGGAAATTAGGAGAGAGTGATGGGGAGAATGGGGGACGGAGAGAATGAATGAGGGGGAGATGGGGGGAGTGATAGAACTGGAGAGTAAAAGCTGGTGAATGATTTCCTCAATCTCTCCGTCCACAAATGCAGCGGCCACGCCCTCGAATTTGGGGGTTGTCAAGGATCGGAAAGCTTCCTTCACTGCGCCCCTTATGGCTAAGGACTGGCTAGAAGGGGTGAAAGACGAGTACGATGTCGTGGTGATTGGCAGTGGGCTCGGTGGGCTGACCAGCGCCAATGTTTTGGCTAAATGCGGCCATTCTGTACTCCTGCTCGAACACCACTACCAATTCGGTGGCCTGGCCACCTGGTTTAAGCGGCCGGGTCGTCACATATTCGATATTTCCTTGCACGGGTTTCCGTACGGCATGGTCAAGTCTTGCCGCAAATATTGGACGAAGGAAATCGCCGATTCGATACATCAATTGAAAGATGTACGGTTCATTAATCCGCAATTCGACGTGTGGACAACTTTCGACAAGAAAGACTTTACCAACATTCTAGTAGAAAAGTTCGGGGCGGCCCGGGACCAGGTAGAGGCCTTCTACGCTCACCTCCGGCAGATGAATTTCTATGACGATGATCGTCGTAGCACACGGGAATTATTTGAAGAGTTTTTTCCTGGGCGAGATGATATACACCGTTTGTTGTTGGAGCCGATCGCCTACGCGAATGGTTCCACGTTGGACGATCCTGCCATCACGTTCGGAATCGTTTTCTCCAACTTCATGAGCAAGGGGGTTTTCACATTCCAGGGAGGGACGGATGTTCTGATTGGGAAGATGGTGGAAGAGCTTCAGCGCAATGGCGTCGATTTGCGCAAAAATAGCCTTGTCGAACGTGTAGCGGTGAATGGTACGCATTCGGGGTCCTTTGTTGAAGGCGTAGAGGTGGCCAGTCGAGGAAGGAACGGTGAATGGGGGATGAGGCGTCACATTCGCTGTAAAGCTGTGGTTTCGAACGCCAGCGTGGTAACCACGGTAAAGAAACTGGTTGGCGAGGACCAATTCAGCAAGGCCTTCATCGAAGATCTGAATGCTGTTCGGGTCAATACGAGCTCGTGCCAAGTCTATCTTGGAATCAAAGAAGGGGAGAGCATTCCCAATATAGGAGACCTCGTTTTCACTTCCGAGGCAGAGCGATTTTCCAGCGACGAATTGGTGGGTTTCAAGACGACGAGTCGCACCTTTTCCGTATACTATCCAGAAACGCGGCCAGGGTCGGGAAGGTACACGATTGTCGCGTCGTTAAACGGTAAATACGAGGATTGGCGTTTGCCTGAAGAGGAATATCAAGTCCACAAGAAGCGCTTGATCGAGGAATCCATAGTCGCTCTAGAAAAGTATATTCCGGACGTAAGGGCTAAAATCGATTACGTGGATGCCGCTACCCCTCGCACAATCAATTACTATACCAGACATCCAGGAGGCTCGTCTTTCGGAACGAAATTCGAAGGATTGAAGCTTTCTATGGATTTGCCCGACCAAATTAGAGGCATGTACCATGCGGGTTCGGTAGGGATTATCATGTCAGGTTGGCTCGGTACAATGAACTATGGTGTCATCGTGGCCAACAAAGTAGACAAGCAAGTGGTCGAAGATAAAAAGGTATCTTGCCAAAACGCCCAAGTGAATGTCGCGTAGCGATCTAATAACTACAATATAAGAAACATGGCGACGAACGAAATACTGCAAGCGATTCCCCACCGCCCGCCGTTCCTGTTTTTGGACGAGATAGTCGAACGTACTGAAAGCTCGTTGACAGCCAAGCGTCATGTAAGCGATAGCGAACCGTTTTTCGAAGGCCACTATCCAGGCAATCCAATCATGCCGGGGGTTCTGATATCCGAGGCAGTCTTCCAGGCGGGAGCAGTGTTTTTAGCTGGGCTTTTAGAGGAAGAGATGGAAGAGAACCCGAATCTCGTTCCCGTTTTGACTAAGATTTCCGATGCCCGATTTCGAAGTATCGTCAGGCCTGGCGATGACCTAGTGATAACGGTTTCTCTAAAAGAGAAGATGGGACGATTCATATTTATGAATGGATCCGTGAAAAACAGCCGAGGCCAGAAAGTTATGAACGTTACCTTCAGCGTGGCGTTGTCTGACGGTTAAGTACTGGACGCGTATGAGTTTTCTCGGTCTAGAGGGCAAAACGATTTTGGTAATGGGCGTGGCCAATCGCAAAAGCGTGGCCTGGTTCGCGGCAAAAACTCTGGAAGAGTTCGGGGCTAAAGTAATCTATTCGGTGAGATCCCCTGCTCGTAAGGAGTCGACGGCGAAGTTGCTAGAGGGCAAGCCTGTTTATGTATGCGACGTTGAGCGGGTGGAAGAAATCGAGCAGCTCGCGAGCGATGTATCTCGTGACCACGGTACCCTAGATGGAATCGTGCATTCTATAGCCTTCGCGAACTACAGCGAAGGATTCCAGCCCTTTCATAAAACGAATCGGGAAGATTTTTTGCAAGCGACAGCCATATCCAGTTTTTCTCTGGTGGAAGTCGCCAAGGCGTTTAAACCCCATCTAGCCGATAGAGCCTCGGTTGTAGCCATTAGCATTTCCTCGCTAACAATCACGGCTGAGAATTATGGTTACATGTCGCCAATCAAGGCGGCGTTAGATTCGACTATTCGCTACCTGGCGAAATCGTTCAGCAAGGATTCCAATATTCGATTTAATACCGTGAATCCGGGAACGTTGAAGACTAGCGCTTCGGCTGGCATTCCTGGATACCTGGAGAGCTACCTTTTCAGCGAAAAGCTGACATTTCGCAAACAAGCTTTGAATACGCAGGAAGTAGCTAACGCTGTAGCCTTCCTGATAAGCGATAGATCTAGCGGAATGAATGGGACGTGCATGGTTCTAGATGCTGGAATGGGAATTAACTATTTCGATGAAGAAGTGGTGCGTCTCGCCATGAGGCCGGATGATAAAGGAAGACGTAAGAACGAAGAGTGAAGAAGTATCTCTTATACCGGTTCTTCATTCTTATCTCTTCGTTCTCCATTTAGCAGCATGCGTACCCAATCTACAGTTATTGACTCTATCGCCTATGTTTCGCCGCCATCTGTGTGGACGAGCGAATATATTGAGAAGAAGCTGGGCCCTCTTTATGAGCGGCTTCGTCTACCTGAGGGCCGTTTGGAGCTGATGACGGGAATTCGAGAGAGGCGGTTTTGGGATCACGCGATTCGGCCGTCGGAAGCCAGTGCTGAAGCCGGTAGAGAAGCCCTAAAGCGAAGCGGTATTCCGGCAGACGAGATCGAAGTTTGTATTCATTGTTCGGTTAGCCGTGACATGCTGGAACCGGCATCGGCTTCGTTTGCCCATCGCTTGATGGGATTGAGCCCGGAAACTCAAGTATTCGATGTTTCCAATGCGTGTTTAGGGTTTCTGAATTCCCTAACGATTCTCTCAGCGATGATTGATTCGGGCCAAGTCCGATCGGGCATTGTTGTATCCGGGGAAAATGGACGTCCCTTGCTTGAGCGGACCATACAGCTTTTGCTCGAAGGGGATTTCAATCGCAAGACGATCAAACCGTATTTCGCCAATTTGACCATAGGGGCAGGCGCGGTAGCGGCTGTTGTCTGCCACGAATCAATGTCACCTAGCGGACACCGATTACTGGGTGGAGCTTGCTTAGCGGATACAACGAACAACGACCTATGCCAGGGCGACTCCAATGCAGAAGGACTTGGATATGAAATGCAGACGGATTCGGAGGAAATGCTACATGCGGGTGTCAACCTGGCTAAGCGAACGTGGGCGTCGTTTAAAGGCGAACTAAACTGGAGAAACGAAACTGCGGATCGCGTTGTTTGCCACCAGGTTGGCAGCGCCCACCAGAAACTGCTTTTTGAAACGCTGGGTTTGGATACGGATCGCGACTACTCCACATTTGCTGAATACGGAAACACAGGATCGGCTGCATTGCCCTTGACCTTGGCAAAGGCGGCTGAGGATGGCTTTATAAAAAAGGGTGATCAAGTAGGGCTATTGGGAATTGGTAGCGGTCTCAATTGCCTTATGTTGGGCGTTGAATGGTAGATAGACTCAATGTCGACTGAAGCGATTAGTTTACCTAAAGCGATTTCTGAAATCTACCCATTCAAGCAAAATCGGGTGCGCCTTGCTTGTGGCTATGAAATGAACTACGTCGATGAAGGGGAGGGGCATCCGGTTCTCATGATCCATGGAAATCCGACCTGGTCCTTTCTCTACCGCGAACTGATCAAGGCGTTACGCCCAGGGTTTCGCTGCATCGCTCCGGACCACATAGGCTGCGGCTTGTCTGACAAGCCAACGAGCGCCTACCGGTTCAAGCTCGATCAAAGGATTCGCGATTTGGAAGATTTCGTGGATGGTTTGGGGCTTGAGCGGTTCGATTTAGTGGTGCATGATTGGGGTGGCGCTATTGGAGTCGGTATGGCGTTGTCGCGACTGAAGAACCTTAGGCGTCTTGCTATTCTTAATACGGCTGCATTTGTGGATTCAAGAATCCCTAGAAGAATATCCCTATGCAGGGCTCCTTTACTAGGCAAATTGATTGTCCAAGGATTCAACGGCTTTGCTTCACCTGCGACTCGGATGGCAGTGGCTCGAAAACCTTTGGGCAACGCTGTTAAAGAGGGCTATCTGTTCCCGTACGATAGTTGGGCAAACCGGAGAGCGGTGTACGAGTTCGTTAAAGATATACCCATGCATGTATCTCATCCAAGTTTTAATCGGCTACTGGAGATCGAGAATGGGTTGCTGCAATTGCGGGAAAAGCCGGTAGCCTTATTCTGGGGTGGCAAGGACTTTTGTTTTACGGACCATTTCATGGATCGCTGGAAGCGCTTTTTGCCCCAGGCTACGGCAATCCATTATGCGGATGCCGGACATTACCTTTTGGAAGATGAAGGCGAGAAAATTTGCTCGGCGATCGAGGAATTCGTTTCCTATGATGAGGATGGAATTTCGGATACGAAGCTTGTGTAGCGACTGGTTCATAATAGGTAGGGTCGCTTGCGATTGTATCCGAAATTCTAGATGGTAGGGCTGACTGTCCCCAGTCAGCCGAATTGGGAAAGGTGTCCCGGCGCGGCTGGCTGGGGACAGTCAGCCCTACCATTATAAGCTCTCAGCTCTCACCAGTTTCAGGTTTCCATTCGCGATAGTACAGTTCAGCGAGGCTTTTCAAATAGTCGGATGTCCCACCGTAGAGCGCGCGTAGCTGCTCGGGCTGGTAGCGCCATTGCCAATTTCCCATGGCTTGGCCGGGAGAATTAAATCGGGCCTCACTGTCTAGGCTCATAATGTCTTGCAGGGGAATGATCGCCAGTTTCGCGACCGACTTGTAGGCGGCTCTGATAAAGTCCCAACCAATATTTTCCCCACTGACGTCCAGGTACCGGCGGACATGGTCTTGGGTCTTTTCATCGGTGCTACGATACCAGCCGATGCTTGTGTCATTGTCATGAGTACCAGGATATAGGACGGTGTTTGAGTGGACGTTGTGCGGCAGGTAGAGATTGTCTCCCTCGCCACCAAAAGCGAATTGCAGAATGGACATTCCGGGCAAACCGGTGGTTTCGCGGAGCGATCGAACGCCGGGAGTGAGTTCGCCGAGATCTTCGGCAATCAATCGGCAGTCGGGGATCGCTTTTTTAACGGTTTTGAAAAATCCGATCCCTGGCCCATCGACCCACTCCCCTTCCCGTGCCGTCTCGGAACCGTAAGGAATGCTCCAGTACGAATCGAATCCTCTAAAGTGGTCGATACGCACGATGTCGTGCATTCCAAAACTGGCGTTCAGGCGATCAATCCACCAGGAGTAGCCGTCGTTCTCGTGGGCTTTCCAATCGTAGAGCGGATTCCCCCAATACTGTCCGTCTTCAGAAAAATAGTCCGGAGGGCATCCGGCGACCGCGATGGGATCAGATGTTTTTGGATCGATTTGAAAAAAGCGCTGGTTTTGCCAGACGTCCGCGGAATCCAATGCCACGAAGATGGGAATGTCTCCGATGATGCGAATTCCCCTGGAGGCAGCATGGTCGCGAACGAGCTTCCATTGGCCGAAAAATAGGTATTGGAAGAATTTTTGAGCTTCGAACTCATTGCTCAGCTTTTTGCGCAGAGGGGATTTGAGAGCGTTTTCGTAGTCCCTGCATTTGGCGGGCCATTGGCGCCAGTCAGCCCCGTTGAAGTGGTTTTTCAAGGCTTGGAAATAGGCGTAGGGCTCTAGCCACGAGCCCTCTTGATCGCAGAATTCCTCGAAGTCGCCGTATGGTAGTTCGATGCTCGAATCGTTCGTATAAGTATGGTAGACCGCATCCAGGACCGGCCATTTCGCGTTGAACAGACCGCCGTAGTCGACGACCGACTTTGGCAGGGCGGAAAGGTCCTCAAGGATTGCCGGCGCCAGTAGTCCTAACTCGCTGATTGCTTTCAGGGAAATAAGGTACGGATTGCCCGCGAATGAAGAAAACGACTGGTAGGGCGAGTCACCAAAACCGGTGGGGCCAAGCGGGCAAACTTGCCAGTAGGTGAAGCCGGCATCGGAAAGAAAGTCTATAAACTCCAGGCAATGATCATTGAGCGTGCCAATGCCGTAGTCGCCCGGAAGCGATGTCGGGTGAAGGAGAACGCCTGCGCCTCGATGGTCCAGCCAGTTGAAAATAGGTTTCTGCATGTCGCGTTTGTTTTTACTCAGGCTCGGTCATTTTATTGATACCGTCCCACAAATCGAAGGGGTAGGGCTGCTTGTCCTCAAGCAGCCGCGCTGGGGTGACTGCTATTCGGCTGCTTGGGGATCCGCCTTTGCCGGGCTACGGCGAGACGAGAAAGTAGCCCTACCTTATTGTTTACTTTCGTTAATTGTTTAAACCCTTGAAAAAGGAGAATCTGAAAACCGCAAGATGTTGATTGACCGTTAGAGCGAATTCACAAGTTCGAAACAACCGTCTCATTGCCGCTAGTAGCGGTGACATATGGTGAATTGTCAGGAGTTACGACCTCAAGCACGGCCTCATTATGGTCGATAGGAAAAGAACTGGCTCATATGCCTTCGACATCCAGTCAAACGGATTACCGATACAACTCTTATATTGAAGCGCAAGGAGCCAACTCGGGCCGCGGATCGCAATTCGATTCGCGGCCTGTTGTCGTTTCGAAAATCGATATTCCTCGGTTGTTATGGACGATTGGATACGGTAACAATCGCTTCCAGGATTGAATAGCGAGTTTTGGAGCAGCTTTTCTGTCTGGCCGACCTTTTCTGAGCGGGCTCAATTTCTTAGACGAACGGAAAGGCGTTCTTTCAGATAGGGTATCCGATCTAGACTTTCCGCTAGTTCTTGTTCATA
>NZNM01000043.1 GCA_002694885.1 Opitutaceae bacterium
CGGATTGAATGACAGCTGATGCTAATCCGAATAGAAGATGGAGTGAATGGATTCCTATTATGGATACAGCTGAACCTACGCGTTCATAAGTTTCGGCCCCTCTGACTAGTAGAGGGAATCCATTATAGGCGATCAAAGCGCCCAAGCCGACACGAAGAAAAAAGACTCCGATAAAATCGAATTTGCTCAAACTAGCTAGTGGAGATGGCATGTTGTGTCAGTGACTGTTTTTTAGAAATCAGGTATGGGTCAGTCTTTGTAAAGAGCAATGGAGTTGCCTCCACTGGATCAAGCTCGAGCATGGGAATCGAATAGGATGGTTACGGGGCCGTCATTGGTAAGCGAAACTTGCATATTGGCGCCAAATACGCCGGTTTTGACGGGCTTTTCGATATATTGGCTCAGAGTACTAGCGACCTCTTGTACGAGACGTTCGCCAAAATCCGCATTGGCGGCGTCATTGAAGGATGGCCGATTGCCTTTTCTAACTGAAGCGATCAAAGTGAATTGGCTTACGAGCAGTATTTCGCCGCCGAAAGCTGACAAACTTTGATTCATTAGACCATTTTCGTCTTCGAACACTCGCAATTGACCAATCTTTCGAGCTACCCAGTCGACATCATCGCCCGTATCCCTTTTGTGAATTCCCAGCAAAACGAGAAGCCCTTTTTCAATGCTAGCCTCTTCAACCCCACCAATCGAAACCGAGGCATTTGTTACCCGCTGGGCTACCGCTCTCACAGTTGATTATCTTTTCGCAAAACTGCGAAGTATTCGAGCCCGTTTTCGTTTCCGTCGGATTTGTACAATGTTTGATACGAAATTCCCAGTGTGGATCGGCAGCGTTCTAGAAAGTTCTGAAAGGTGTCGCTGTCCCAGACATGGGCGTGCTCTCGTCTAGAGCGGGCGAAAGCGATATCTCCTTTGATATCTCTTCCGGGCTCTTCAAAGACGTGCTTGGCTACGTGCCTGAGAAAATCGAGATAGTGCTCGTCATCAACGTGATCGACGCCTTGGGCATACTCTGCTTCAAGGTGAGAATATGGTGTTAATGAGCGTTCCCGATCGAAAGTGAACTGCTTGTCAGGCGCTGAAATAACGAAGATTCCGCCACTTTTCAAAATTCGGAAAGCGTCTTCTATCATAGCAATAGGGCACGCGACATGTTCGATCACGTGGTTGGCGATGACAAAGTCGCAGGAATTGGGCTCGATTGAATTCCTGAGATCGCGTTTGTCGATATCGCCGACGATGTCGACCTCTACGAGCTTTTCCGGGTCGATCTCGGAAAATCGATCCGCTGCCTGTTTTGTATCCAAGGCGTCGAAGTACCGAACAGTGCAGCTTTCTGGCAAGGTCGCAGGTTCGTGCAAGGCTCCGATCTCGATTCCAGTGCCGGTCAAGAGAGCGTAGCCTTTAGCGCGGTGTTTCAATGGCCGACCTTGGGTTTAGCTGACTAACAATGATTGGATCATTCGAAATTCACAACGGGATCTACGTCCGCTTCGTAATCCACATTTTTAACCCCGAAACCAAAGAGCCGCAAAAACTCATCTTGGTAGCCATCGAAATCCGTGAGCTCGTCGACTGTTTCCGTTGTAACTTTCGGCCAGACTTCCGTGACAGCCTCCTGGATTTTCGGCTCCATCTCCCAATCATCCATACGGATAAGTCCCCGGTCGTCCAAAGGAACGAAGTCGTCCTCCCGGTAGAGCCGGTCCGTGAAAAGACGATGCATCTGCTCAATACAGCCTTCATGGCCGCCGAGGTCCTTCATTACCCGAAATAGGATAGTAATGTACAAATTAACACCTGGGATTGCGGAGCTTGCTTGGGTTACGACCGCCTTGTTGACGGATATCAAGGCGCGGCCGCCGATCGACTGCAGGGATTCGGAAATGGCGTCTTTAGCCCGTCTAAGATCGATCTTGGCTCGCCCGATAGTTCCATCCTTATAGATGGGCCATGTGACTTTCGGGCCGATGTAGTCATAGGCGACTGTCTTGCAGCCTTCGGCTAGTAGCCCTTCATCTTCCAATTTTTGTATCCACAACTCCCAGTCTTCGCCGCCCATCACTTTCACTGTGTTTTGGATATCCTCGTCCGTGGCAGCCTCGAGAGTCGCTTCTTGAATCGTCTTTTTGTCGGTATCCAAGTATTTGTTCGAGTAGTCCGAGCCGATCGGCTTGAGCGTAGATCGATAGGTTTCTCCCGTTTTTGGATCCGTTCTTCTCGGAGCTGCTAGCGAGTAGATCACCAAATCGATTTTGCCCATGTCGGAGCGAATTCGCTCGACCGCTTGATCTTTGATTTCCGTAGAGAAGGCGTCGCCGTTGATGCTAGAGGCGTAAAGACCCTCAGACTTGGCTGCTTTTTCTAGAGCCACGGAGTTGTACCAGCCAGGAGTGGCTGTGCGGCCTCGCTCGGAAGGACGCTCGAAAAAGACGCCCAAGGTGTTTGCCTGGCAACCGAAAGCGGAAACGATTCGAGACGCCAGTCCGTAGCCGGTTGACGCTCCGATCACTAGCACGTTCTTCGGACCATTCTCCACACTGGGATTGGCTTTGACGTAGTCGATCTGCTCTTTTATGTTCGCTTCGCAGCCTAATGGATGGGCAGTTACGCAAACGAAACCTCTTACTTTTGGACGAATGATCATGAGTTACGGGAGTTATCGGAAAAATTAGCTAGCAGGCCTCCGAAACAGTCATCTTTAAAATGAGGTCCTATCTGATTGAGTTGCTCGGAAAATTCCAGATATAAATTCATAAACGGCAATTCGGCCTCAGCTTGACGCAATCAGGGCCTTAACCACGCCGTAGGTGAAGGTGGTAGGTTGAATGTCGCAAATTAAAACAACGCCAGGCCGATGATGCCGATGACAATGAGCAATAGGATGATAGACAGGATAGTCCTTTCCTGCTTGGTGGTTTTGAGGAGCATGATTACAGAGTGGATTGAAGTTGGAATTCGCGCTAGAGTGCGTGTCTGATAGTAAAGTGTTATGAAATTTCGGACTTTGCAGCTCAAGCTTTTGATTGCGGCCTTTGGTTGGCTGCCATTGTCGCTATTAGGCCAGACCTACCAAAATGGGCCCGTAGATACTGAACAGGCGATTGCGGAGTTAGTCGCCAATGTTTCTGAGGTTCGTCCCGGCGGCAGCTTCGATATCGCCCTGAGGCTCGAATTGGACCCTCATTGGCATGCGTATTGGAAGAATCCCGGCGATACGGGACTGGCACCCTCGGTAGAATGGGAAGCTCCTGAGGGCGTGACCATAGGAGAGCTTATGTTTGCGGCGCCGGAGAGGATTATAACGCCACCCGACTTTGTTTCATACGGATACGAGGGTGAAGTGTTCTTTATCGCCGAGGTCTCAATCTCCGAGGATATTTCCGTTGATCAGGCCCTCGTCATTAACGCGGATGCTAGTTGGCTTGCCTGCGAAAAAATGTGTATTCCCGGTAGCGCAAAGCTCGCTCTCGACCTGTCTTGGGCAACAGGAGATGGGTCGACGCTTAAGCTCTCGGATTGGGCTGGATCGCTTCTTGAGGCTAGGGATCGAATTCCGACTATGCCAGATTCTGCTACCCTTGCGTTCGAGAATTTAGAGTCGACGATTTCCGCCAGTATAGAATGGGGGGGCTTCAAGGGTATCGATCTACAGAAACTGTATTTCTATGCTGAGGAAGAGGGCCTGATCAATTCCGCGGCCGATCAAAACTATGCTTTGAATGGGAATACACTGATTGTCTCCATGATGAAGTCGGAGTACCACGAGGGCGTTGTTGAGCGGTTGACGGGAGTCCTGCAGCACGAAGACGGATTTCCCATGCTGAATGGAGAGAGATCCATTTTGCTTAGTTCCGATAAAATGAATCCAGATTTTGGTGACGCCTCGGCGCAATCAACTGGCTCGACGACGATCGGTTTTGGTCAGGCCCTGTTCTTCGCATTCCTGGGAGGCATGATTCTCAATCTCATGCCCTGCGTGTTTCCAGTGCTATCCATAAAAGCATTGGGATTCCTGCAGCATTCAGGTACTGATAGCCGGGAGCCATTTTTTCACGGACTTACCTTTGCCGGAGGCGTTCTCGTATCGTTCTGGGCATTGGCCGGAGCCTTGATTGCCCTGCGGGCTGGTGGCGAAAGCTTAGGATGGGGTTTCCAGCTTCAATCTCCTTATTTCGTGGGAGCTTTGCTTGTCGTAATGTTCCTTCTCGGTTTGAGTTTAGCAGGGGTTTTCGAGTTCGGAACGTCTGCGGTTGGGCTGGCTGGGAAAGTGAAGGGCGAAAGTTATGGCAGCTCATTTTTCTCAGGCGTTCTGGCGACGGCAGTGGCAACGCCATGTACGGGGCCCTTTATGGGGCCGGCCCTTGGATTCGCACTGACGCTATCCGCGTTTCAATCGCTTGTTATTTTCACGTTGCTGGCGATTGGTATGGCGATGCCCTATGTTCTCCTATCGTCGTTTCCAAGTTTAATAAACCGGCTGCCGAGGCCGGGGTCGTGGATGGAGACGTTCAAGCAACTCATGGCCTTTCCAATGTTCGCGACATGCATTTGGCTGGTTTGGCTGATGGGGGCGCATGTAGGGAATGATGGGCTGATAATGACACTCGGAGGACTACTTGTTGTGGCGTTGGGAGCTTGGATCTATGGTCGATGGTCGGTTCCTTCGAAGGGCGCTTTTGTTCGTCGTATCTCGATGGTATTCGCTGCAATATCCATTGTGTTTGGAGTCTGGATACTTATGCCTAGTAGTGGGCTTGTATCTGCCGATGCGGGAGACGGACTGGGAGGACCGGATCAGTACGGAGTTGTATGGGAGAGCTTTTCTCCAGCGAATATCGAACAGTCCAGAAAAGACGGGAAACTGGTGTTTGTCGATTTCACCGCGAAATGGTGCCTGACCTGCAAAGCGAACAAGGCAGTGGTATTTTCGTCAGACGAGGTTAGGGATCGTTTTGAAGAACTCGAGGCGGTAATGGTGAAGGCGGATTGGACAAAACGGGACCCTGTCATAACGCAAGCCCTAGAATCCTTTGGTAGATCGGGTGTGCCTCTTTACGTACTCTATGACGGAATGAATGAACCGAAGGTTCTTCCAGAGTTGCTTAATCCGGGAATCGTATTGGACGCATTGAACAGTCTCGATATCGAAAACGCTCGAGTAGCTCAGCGCTGAAAAGGGGATTTGGGGCGGCACTTGAGTTAAGGGACGCTAGTATTGGCGTCTCAAGTTGCTAGGAAGGATTCCCAGTTCTTCGCGATATTTGGCCACGGTCCTTCGAGCTATTTTGATATCCTTTTCTTTCAGCAAGGCTACGATACCCTGGTCGCTTAAAGGTTTTGACGGCTCTTCATTGGAAACCAGCTGTTGGATCATGTCTTTTACGCTGGTATTGGAAATCGATTCGCCATCGCCTCCCTTGTAGCCGGGAGTGAAGAAATACTTTAGGTCGAAAACCCCATGAGGAGTCTGGATGTATTTATTGGCGATGGCTCGGCTGACCGTCGTTTCATGGACGCCCACCGTATCGGAAACTTGAGTCATGGTGCAGGGCCGAAGTTTGGATACGCCTTCCTCGAGAAATTCGCTCTGGATCTTTACGATTTCGTTGGCGATGCGCTCGATAGTTTGCTGGCGTTGCTCAATGGAGCTAATCAGAAACTTCCCTGACCGCATCTTCTCTTGTATGTATTCTTTCTCCTGTTTAGACAGCCGCCCTTTGGCGATCATCTCTTTATAGATGGGGCTGATTCGCAAACGGGGGATGTAGTCGCTATTGAGGCTCACTTTCCATTCGTCACCATCGCGTTCGACGACAACATCTGGCAAGACGGATCGATTTGTATCCTCAGAAAACTTACGGCCAGGCGAGGGATTCAGAAGTCCGATTTCGTCGATAGCGATTTTGACGTCATCTGACGAAATACCCATCTTTCGAGCAATGTCAGGAATGCGTCGTCTCGTTAGAAGCTTGAAATGGCTCTGCACGATCTCGTAAGCCTCGGAATTTCGAAGGCCCAGAAGTTCTAGCTGCGTGGCCAGGCAGTCCTGGAGGTCGAACGCGCCGATGCCTGGCGGATCGAATGACTTCAGTAACTGGTGACCCGATTGCATTTCACTCAGAGATAGGCCCGATGCGAGCGCGAGATCAGCGAGAGGAGTCGTTAAAAAGCCGTTGTTGTCCAGGCTGCCGATAATGTATTCAATCGCTTTCAGCTCGGCCTCAGGAATGTCTGCCATTGTTGCTTGCGACAATAGGTGCTCCTGGAAAGATTCCTCGGTTACCAGAGAATTAAAGAAATGCTCGCGCCGCTCAGCGTCCTCGGAAGTGAAGCGTTGCCCGCCGCTGCTCGCCTCTGCGAAGTGATCGCGCCAGTCTTGGTCGAGCTTATTTAGAATTTCGAATGTTTCATCGAACTTCACCTCGTCCATGTCGCTGGAATCGTCGTTGCTGGAGGCATTGGAATCGGTATCGTTGGACTTGGAATCATCCAGGCTCACATTCTCCATTGGCAGTTCTTCGACGGAGGGATTTGTTTGCAGTTCTTCCTGGATTGTCGTGCGCAAGTCCTGGGCCGCGACTTGAAGGATCTTTAACGAATGTCGTAGCTGCGGAGCAAGAACTTGAGACTGCGTCTGCTTTTGCCTCAGCTCTTGATTAAATCCGTGCGCAGCCATTAAGTTTCTAATTTACAGATTGATATCTAGTAGAATCTACCGGTCCTGATTTCTAGAGGATCGGATTTTGTTAGAAGAAGCGAGGTGTTTTGCAAGCTACTTGAAGGAGTTAGCGCGATTTATGCCGTGAAGTTATAAATTGCTTTACATCTGTTTGGCCCCGCTTGACAGGATTCGTTGGATATACGACAGATTTAATATGATCACGCTCACGGAAAGCGCTGCAAAGAAGGTGGGGGAACTCGAGAAGGAAAATGGCGAGGACGGAAAGCGGCTACGCATTTTCGTTGAGTCGGGAGGATGCTCGGGATTTCAATACGGGATGTCTTTCGACATCGAAAAGGATGGTGATCGAATTCTCGATAGCCAAGGCGTATCTTTTTTGATGGATCCCAAAAGCCTGAATTACATGGATGGAAGCGAAATCGATTTCGACGATGGCCTTCAGGGAAAGGGTTTCGAGATTCGCAATCCGAATGCCGAAAGTACCTGCGGTTGCGGTAAATCGTTCAGCTAAATTTAGGATTTCAGGCTCGGGCGATATGCAAGGCGACGCTACCAAATGCCATTGGTATCGCTTCGATATCCGAAAATCCGGCCTCCCTAAGCTCCTGACTGATTCCGTTCCGATCTGGGAACGATTCGATTGATTCGGAAAGGTATTCGTAGGCGGCTTTGTCGCCTGTGATTAAGGAAGCCATATTGGGCAAAAGAGACTTTAGATAGTAGTAATAAAAGGGTCGATACACAGGGTGTGGCTGAGAAAACTCGAGAATGAAGAGGTGACCGGTCTCGGGCCTAAGTATTCGTTTCATTTCTGAAAGCCCAGTTGCCCGGTCTTCCAAATTGCGGTAGCCGAACGCAATCGAAATGGCGTCTGCCCATTCGGAATCGATAGGCAGCGAAAGAATGTCGCCAACGCTGAAATCGATGCAGCTATTCTCGATTGTCGCCTGCTTCGACTTCGCTTGCTGGATCATGGGCTCGCAGAAATCAAGGGCCTTGATAGTCACGAAAGCCGGTAATGCCTGGCTAAGAGCGAACGCTACATCGCCGCTCCCGGTCGCTAGATCGACAATTGTCTTCGGGCGCCGCCATTCCATTTCGTCAACAAGGCGATCCCGCCAGGTCCGGTCTATGCCGAAACTCAGCAATTGGTTGGCTAGATCGTAGCGCTCGGCGATTCTGCCGAACATTGCGTTAACTTTGGTGGCTTCTGGCATGAGGAAGCTGGGTATTCGTTGGGGATACCTCAGTTAGCTTTTATCGTCGCCTTTTTGATCGCGATAGCTTCGAACCACCCAATCTGACAGTTCTTTCTCGGCGTTCTTGATTACAGATTCCGTTATGGGGAATACCGATTGCCCAGTGTTGCGGGAAATCAGGGTGAGGCCATGGTGGAAGTCGCGGAACTTGCGGTCGCAAATGGCTCGGATTGTCTTATCCTCATCAATGCTTTGATCTACCAGGGCGTTGATTGCCGCTTTGTCGAAATCGAGCTTGAATCCGTACTCCTCCTTAAATCGCTGGGCGTATGAAGTTACCTCTTCGGAAAGAACGGTTCGTTGTTCAGTAGCGTTTTCCCTCAGGAGGACTCTCAGTTCCTCGGACGGGTTTTCGACGGTCGAATCCGTCACTTCGAACTGTTTGATGCCGGTCGATGGAAGCTCGAATTTGAAGTCGCGAAAAACGCGCTCCAAGACGGTCATCAATCCTCGGGCACCCGTCTTTTCCTTGTAGGCCTTTTCGGAAACCCTTTGCAGGGCTTCTTTGGATACATCGAGTTTTATGTCGTAACCTTCAAAGTCGGATAGGTACTGACCGAGTATGCTCCCTTCGGATGAGGTAAGGATTTGAAGCAAGTCGTTAGGCTGTAAATGCTGGCAAGCTACTCTTACTGGGAGTCGTCCAATAAATTCGGGCTCGAATCCATAGTCGATAAAGTCGCGAGTCTCCACTTTAACTAAGAAATCGTCGCTTTCATCCTCCGATGTGTTTCGAGAAGCTCCGAACCCCATGGAAGTCGTAGTCAGCCGTTTCTTGACGGCGTCGCCTAGCTTGTCGAAAGCTCCGCTGACGATAAACAGTATATGGCGAGTATTGATGGTTTTCTTTCGGGCTTTACCCGTTTGCTGAAAATCCATCATTGCCTGCATTTGCCCGAGCAAGTCGGTCTGGCTCTGGAGATTGACGTCGGTATCTTCCATGAGTTTGAGAAGATTGATTTGTACTCCTCTGCCGGATACGTCTCTTCCACGCTCCCCATTTTGGGCGATTTTGTCGATTTCATCGATATAGATGATTCCGTATTGAGCCAGTTCTATGTCGCCATTCGCTTGCTTGACGAGATCGCGAACGAGATCGTCAACATCGCCGCCGACATATCCCGTCTCCGAAAATTTGGTGGCGTCAGCTTTAACGAAAGGAACGCCGATCAGCTTGGCCACATTGCGCATGAGATAGGTTTTCCCGACGCCGGTCGGTCCTAGGAGGATGATGTTCTGCTTTGCATAATCTCGCTCCCTTAGGTTCGGATTCTCCAAGCATTTGCGAACATGGTTAAAATGATCGCAAATAGCTACCGATATGACTTTTTTGGCTTCGCGTTGCTGTATGACGAAGCGATCGAGGTAGTCTCGGATTTCTCGAGGTTTGAGATTGAATTCGTGTATGCGTTTTAGGGCTTCCTCCCGTTCGGCGTCTTCTTCCGTAGGGGGATCTCCTTTTGGCTGCTGCGCTGAAGCCGTGGCTCCGCTCTGGGGTCCAAATTGCGATCCCATGGGGAAGAACACTTTTCCTTGTTTGAAAGCGTGATCCAAATTTTTTTTCAACTCCTCCATGGGGTCGGTTGGCTCGTCGTTTTTGCTCATCGCGGCGGTAAATTGCATGGCTTTGAGGTTGACGCAACCTAAAGTGCGAAAGTAGCTTATGAGTAGTACATCACTGAAAACGTCTTACACAAGCTCCCCATGTCTAACAACCTTACAAAGCGCGACATTGTTCTGAAGATTTTCGAAAAGACGAAAGACATTCCTCAGAGCAAAATCCAAGAGACAGTGCAAATGACACTCGATATCGTCTTGGATGCATTAGCCGAAGGGAGAAATGTGGAGTTGCGCAATTTCGGCGTATTCGAAGTCCAAAAACGCAAGGCGCGTGTCGGCCGAAATCCCAACCGGCCAGAAACGGATGTCGTGATTCCAACGAGAGCGGTGGTTAAGTTCAAAGCGGGCAAGGTACTGAAATCGCGCATTAAGGAAATCGACTTGGATTCGATTTAGGGAATTTCAAGCCGTATTCCGTCAAGCTCGATCTTGACACGCCAGTGGGGGCGTCTAGGGCCTTTTTAGCCTATCACGATGTCCGATTTTAAATCACTGCCTGGCTTTCGAGAGTTTTATCCGGAAGCTTTAGCTCAGCGCCGATTCCTATTTCAGGTTTGGCGACAAGTGGCTGTCCGATTTGGTTTCCGTGAATTTGACGGGCCCGTGCTTGAGTCGTTGGAGCTTTTTAAAGCGAAGTCAGGTGACGAGATCGAAGGGCAGCTATTCAGCTTTGAAGACAAAGGAGGGCGAGAGGTTTCTCTGAGGCCGGAGTTGACGCCTACGCTAGCCCGAATGGTTGGGGCCCAAGCAAACTCCCTGAAAAAGCCGATCAAGTGGTTCAATATAGGGGACAACTTTCGCTATGAGCGCATGCAGAAAGGAAGGCTGCGTTGCTTTACTCAACTGAATGCCGATATCCTCGGCGAGGCGGGCCCGGCGGCGGAGGTGGAGCTGATTTCTCTGCTTATTCAAACCTTGCAAGGTTTTGGCTTGGGGCCGGATGACTTCTACATCCGATTAAGTGATCGGAATCTTTGGATGCTCTTTCTGAAATCTCGCGGATTCGAGGATGCGGCCCCACGAATTCTAGAAGTCGTAGACAAATGGGAACGCATGCCTGAGGAGGCGAAAGCTAAGCGTTTGATTGAAATCGTAGGCGAAGATGGATCCACAGCTCTGCGAAAAGCGATCGACGGCTTCCTCGAGACGAAATCGGTAGAGGACGTTTTGAGCACGTTTGCGTCAGCATCGGTTAAATCGGATTTGAAAGTGCAAATCGATGCAAGGATTCAGGATTGGGAGTACCTGACTTCTGGCTTGGAAGCTATGGGGCTTTCGCA
This sequence comes from Opitutaceae bacterium, assembly GCA_002694885.1. Classification (GTDB taxonomy): domain Bacteria; phylum Verrucomicrobiota; class Verrucomicrobiia; order Opitutales; family Opitutaceae; genus Pelagisphaera. Next base: position 10,857 of record NZNM01000043.1, read on the forward strand.
ATTCGCGGAAATGGATATGAGTATTGTGCGTGGCTTGGCCTATTATACTGGATTTGTTTTCGAGGCGTTTGATCGAGCCAAGGTGAATCGGGCGATTGCTGGAGGCGGTCGGTATGACAGCCTTGTGAAAAAGATGGGCGGTCCTGATATGCCGGCTGTTGGATTCGGTATGGGCGATGTCGTCCTTGCGGACGTGCTGGCGGAGCGTGGATTGCAGCCGAAATTCGTAAGCACGATTGATATATTCGCGGTTATTGGGAGCGACGTGGAGCGTCCAATCGCCTTGTCCGATATCAACCTATTGAGGCAAGGCGGGTTTTCAGTAGACTATTCGTTTAAGAGCCAAGCTTTCGGCAAACAGCTTAAGGTGGCGAGCTCGAGCGGCGCCAGATTCGCCTTGATATACGGATCGGACGAACTCGAGAAAGACGAGGTGACGATAAGGGATCTCGCCAATCGCAATGAAGAGACAGCGTCTCGAAGCCGGCTGTTGTCGTTGCTGAGGGAAAAGCTGGGCTAGATAACTGGCTATGGTAGAAGCTGTCCGAAGGACGAGAGGAAATCCACTCAACGCCCTTCTCGTTTTGGCGACGGCCGCGGTCGTATTCTTTGCCATTTATGCCCGTCAAAGCGCCAATGAGTTTCTCTACCAAGCGCCCCCATCTCCCAATTATGATAGAGGTGGGGACTTTAGATTTGTCCGCGGCTCTGACGGCTCGGAGATCAACGTTTTCTGGGAGAGAGGTAGTGAGTCGACGCGAACGGTGCTCTATTGTTGCGGGACTAGTGAAGATCTTGCTCGAGCCATGCCGCTTTTGCGATCCCACCAATTGAAAGGGTTCAATGTGGCCAGCTTCGAATATCGAAGTTTTGGTTACACCAAAGTAGAGCCCAGCCAGAAGTCACTGTATGCCGATAGTCTGGCAGTATTCGATTTTATTGTCAGCGAGATGGTCGGTAGGGAATCAAACCTTGTCGTTCACGGGCATTCCCTGGGTGGAGCGATCGCGCTGGAAATTGCGACGCGTCGGGAATCGGGAGCTGTGATCCTGGAATCGAGCTTCTCAAGCGCCTATAGTGTATTGATGCGAATGGATTGGATTCCAGGCGATCTGTATCGCAACAAAGCGAAGGCAGGCAACGTCGTATGCCCGGTCCTGTTGATCCATGGGGAGGCGGATTCAGTAGTTCCTTTGAGCGACGCAGTCGATTTGGCCAACAGTTTTGATCAAGACAGGATTGAACGGCATTACGTCCCCAATGGTGGGCATTTCGACCTGAGAAATGTAGCTGGAGTTGGTTATTGGCCCAGTATTGAACCCTTCATTTGGAACCTCGATTCAAGTGGCTAATTGAGGCGTTGGTTGGCGCTAGGAATCAGAGTATTATCTATTGCTTTTTGACTGGCATCACCTTTTATGAGGCCTCTTTTTTTTTAAGATGAAAATCCTAGTAGCCGACAAACTTTCTTCGATAGGAATCGATTTTCTCAAGGAGCAGGACGGTTTCGACGTGATCGAAATCTACGAACTCCCTAAAGAGGAGCGGCAAGAAGAGCTCCTGGAACTCGCTCCTGAGATGTCGGGTATCATCGTGCGTAGCGACTCGCGAATAACGCGGGAGGTTCTGGAAAAAGCTCCGAAACTAAAGGCGGTTGGTCGGGCAGGAGTTGGCGTCGACAACATCGATATCGAGGCAGCGACGGACCATGGAGTCGTTGTCTTGAACACGCCGGGTGGCAATACGATCGCCACAGCGGAATTGACCTTTACGCATATGCTATGCGGAGCCCGACCCGTTCCCCAAGCTGTCGCATCAATGAAGGCTGGTCGCTGGGACCGCAAGATCCTAGTGGGCAGCGAATTGCGCGGCAAGACTCTGGGCATTTGCGGTATGGGCCGGATTGGAGGCGAGGTTGCCAAACGAGCGAAGGCGTTCGAAATGACTTTAATTGCCTACGACCCGTTTCTAGCTGAATCGCGGGCGAAGGTGATGGGTGTCGAGCAAGTGGAAAAGGACGAGATGTTCGCTCGATCAGATTATATCACCGTTCATATGCCTTTAACCGATCAGACGCGGCACATGATCGATGAAGCGGCCATCTCGAAGATGAAAGATGGTGTGCGTCTCTTTAATTGCGCTCGAGGCGGCATTATAAAAGAGTCCGCTCTCCTCGACGCTCTCGATAGTGGAAAAGTGGCGGCGGCTGGGCTGGATGTCTACGAAGAGGAACCCCCAAACGAAGACCATCCTCTGCGTAAACATGAGAACATCAACCTAACGCCCCATTTGGGAGCTTCAACGCAAGAAGCGCAGGAAAGTGTTGGCTTGGAGATAGCTCAAGCAGTGACGGATGCTGTCAAGGGCGGGGAAATAAGAAATGCTATCAATATGCCGTCACTGGATGCGGAGACCATCGAGAAAGTGGGGCCGTATTTGGACCTTTGTTCCAAGCTCGGCACGTTCGTTCAGCAAATCGCATTGGACAAGGTCGAGAGCCTCGCCATCTACTATTATGGAAAGGTGATGGATCTGGACTCGGACTCGTTGACACGAGGAGTGCTCAGAGGATTCCTGCAGAACATATCTGGGCGAAACGTGAATTTCGTTAACGCCCGAGCGCTTGTCGATAGCCTTGGCGTGGGAGTCGATGTTGTTAATTCCAGTGAGGAATCCGACTACACGGAGCTGATAAGGGTACAGGCGCAATGCCGCCATGGAGAAACTGTATCCGCAGAGGGCACTCTAATGGGGAAGGGCAATTCTCCGAGAATCGTATCCATAAATGACAGAGAGGTTGAATTGGAGCCATGCGGCTACGTGCTTGTTGTCGCCAATAGCGACGAGACCGGAATCGTTGGGCAGCTAGGCACGATAATCGGGAATGCCGGAGTGAATATCGCCTCCATGTCGCTCAGTCGAAACAAGGTAGGAGGAATAGCGATCAACCTGGCGGGACTAGACAGTCCGCTAGATGAAGCGACGATGTCTGAGATCACTTCAATCGAAGCTATAAAACAGGCTAGGCTTGTGTATTTGGAATGCTGATGCATTGACATGCCTCTTGATATAATATCAGCGGCGCTATCCGCAGGAATAGGTTACGCTCTTGGTTCTCTGGCATTTGGCTATTGGGTTGCCAAGGCAAATGGATTGGATATCTTTTCGGTAGGAAGTCGGAATCCCGGGGCGACCAATGTTAAGCGTTCCGTTGGAAAAGGCGCCGGCAATCTTGTGTTCGTTTTAGATTTCCTCAAGGGCTTGATTGCCGCCGGATGGCCATTGATAGCGTATTCAAAATATCCTGTTCCAGAGTACTACGCTCTCGTAGGCATGTTTGGGGCGGTTATCGGCCATTCATTTTCAGCTTTTACTCGATTCAAAGGAGGTAAGGGGGTAGCCACTATGTTGGGAGGAGTGTTGGCCTTGATGCCTTGGGTCGCATTGATAGGCCTCGCTGTTTGGGCGCTTGTTTTCTACTCTACAAGATATGTATCGCTTTCTTCGATATTTATGGCGGTTAGTTTGCCTGTTTCTAATTGGCTGCTGGAATCTGCCAAAGCTTTGATTTGGGTTTCGGTCCTGTTGGCCATCGTTATCGTGTACCGACATAAATCGAACATTGGTCGTCTATTGAGAGGCGAAGAAAACCGCTTTGATCGAAAAGGGTCAGCAGGGGAAAACTAGAATGGGAGATCGGCAAATAAGAGTAGGGCTCTGCGGCTTTGGAATTGTGGGCCAGGGAGTTTTTGATCATTTAACGAGGAAGCGGAAGCTTCTGGGAGAACAGCTGGGCGCGGACATCGTTGTCACCCGCGTGGCTGTCAGAGACAGATCGAAGAAGCGAGATGTACAGATCGACTCAGGCCTGGTTACGGAAGATTCCCTCTCGGTAGGAACTGACCCGGACATCGACATCGTCTGCGAATTGATGGGCGGGACAGGTCTGGCAAAGGAGATCGTTACGCGAGCGCTTGCTGCGGGAAAGATCGTTGTCACGGCCAATAAAGCCTTGTTGTGCGATCATGGCAAAGAGCTCCTTGCAACCGCCCAAAAGCATGGGGGGCACCTTTTATTCGAGGCCAGCGTGGCAGGGGGGATACCCGTTATAAAGGCAATAAGGGAAGGGCTGATCATCAACGATTTTTCCCGTATAGATGGCATTCTCAACGGTACATGCAATTACATCCTGACGCGCATGACTAACGAAGGATTGAGTTACCAGGAGATCCTTGGAGAAGCCAAAGCCATGGGTTATGCAGAAGCGGATGAGTCGTTGGATGTGGATGGGATCGATGCCGCTCACAAAGCTGTTGTTCTAGCTTATCTTGCCTATGGAAAATGGACGAATTTCCAGGAGGTTCGCTTGGCCGGAATTACTAAGATAAATCAAGAGGATATTCGCTTTGCGGAAGATAATGGATACGCGGTTAAGCTCATTGCGTCACTCGAGCGAGAACGCCAAAGCAAGGCTCTCTATGTATCCGTACTTCCAGCGCTCGTACCCAAATCCAATTCGTTGGGAAGTGTCGATGGCGTTTTTAACGCCATTTCGATTCACGGTGATGTAGTAGGGGAAACAGTATATATAGGTCCCGGAGCTGGACGCCATGCAACATCGAGCGCGGTGATCTCCGACATCGTGGATTCTGTCAAACTTCTGATATTCGGTGGTCCCGAGGGGCGATTCCCTTTTTTGGATCCAGCTCCGAAGAACGGAAGCGAATTGCCAATAGCCCAACCGGAGGAAGTGCATTCCAGATATTACGTGCGCATGCGTGTGGATGATCGCCCCGGTGTGATGGCCGAGATTGCCTCCATCCTGGCATCGAGGAAGGTAAGTCTGGCGAGCGTGACACAGAAAGAGGTTGGCGAAAATGCGGAAAAGGTATCCTTGATTATTACAACCCATATGACAACGGAGAAAGCGATAGAGGAAACTGTCGACGATCTTGGACGATTGGATAGCGTCCTGTGCTCGCCCATGACGATGCCGATCAGCGAGTTCGGACAATAGAGCGAGGAGAAGTGGCTAGAATCGTAAAGAAATTTGGCGGCACGTCCGTTGGCGATGTAGAGCGAATCAAGCATGTGGCCGAGCTCATAAAAGCCGATGTTGATAAGGGTCACGAGATTGTTGTCGTTGTCTCTGCTCGTTGGGGAGTAACCAATTAATTGATTGCTCGAGCCAAATCGATCAACCCGGATCCGTCTGACAGGGAAATGGATATGCTCTTGGTGGCTGGGGAACAAGAGACCATCGCTCTTACGGCTATGGCATTGCATGCCATCGGTGTCGATGCGGTTTCGATGACGGGAGCGATGGCTGGAATTCTAACAGATCCATCGCATACGAGAGCTCGAATCGTAAGCATGGATTGCCATCGGCTGGTGGACTGTCTCGAGTCCAAGCAGGTAGTGATTGTCGCAGGTTTTCAGGGGGTGGATTTAGAAGGTCAAATAACGACTTTGGGAAGAGGCGGTTCGGATCTTTCTGCCATCGCACTGGCTAAGGGAGTGCAGGCTGATCTGTGCCAGATTTACACGGACGTTGATGGGGTATACACGGCGGACCCCCGACTGGTTCCTAAAGCGCAGAAACTGGCTGAGATCAGCTACGAAGAGATGCTCGAACTAGCGAGCTTGGGAACGAAAGTTATGCAGGCCCGCTCAGTTGAATTCTCAAATAAGTTCAATGTGCCCTTCGAAGTAAGATCTAGTTTTAATGATATTCCAGGTACAATCGTGAAAGAAGAAGTTAGCTCTATGGAAGACGTCGTTGTAAGAGGCGTCGCGCTCGACAAGAATCAGGCTAAAGTGTCTATAACAAATCTGCCGGATATGCCAGGCACGGCCGCGACCGTTTTCAATGGGCTTTCCCAGGCAAATGTCGTTGTCGACATGATCGTGCAGAATATCGGCAGGAATGGGGTTGCCAACATGACTTTTACGGTGCCGCGCGACGATACGGCCCGGGCCTCGAAAGCAGTCCAGGCTATCTTAGAAAAGCTCGGAGGTGGTGAAGTGACTTTAGTTGGCGATATCGCTAAACTATCGGTGGTTGGCATTGGCATGAGAAGCCACTCAGGTGTAGCGGAGAAGCTTTTTGCGGCTTTGGGAGATACTGAAGCGAATATCCAAATAATAAGTACGTCGGAAATTAAAATATCCGTAGTTATTGATGAAAAGGATTCTGATCGTGCTCTCCAGGCGGTGCACACGGCATTTGGTCTCGATGCTGAATAGAAGATGAAGTTCGTGAGTACAAGAGCGGAGACCGAGCCGCGCAGTTTTAGCGAGGCGGTCAAGATCGGGTTAGCTCCGGACGGAGGCTTGTTTGTGCCTAGCGAGCTGCCGGATCTGTCTGAAGAGTTCTCTGCTTGGGAAGGGGAATCGTATCCAACAGTTTGCTATAGATTCTTCAAACATTTCGCCACTGACATAGAAGATAGCGATTTAGAATCGCTGATTTTCAAAGCGTATTCGACTTTTGATAACGAGCATCTGGCTCCTCTTATAAAGCTGGATGACCGGATCAGCGTGCTAGAGCTTTTTCACGGTCCTACGCTGGCGTTCAAGGATTACGCCCTTCAGTTGCTAGGGAGGCTCTACGAGCGGCAAGTCGCGCTCACGGGAGAAGCTATCAACGTGCTGGGAGCTACTTCTGGCGATACGGGAGCGGCTGCTATAAACGGGCTTCTTGGTCGCTCAGGGGTGAATATCTTTATTCTATACCCAGATGGCCGGATCTCCTCGCTGCAGGAGCGGCAAATGGCCTGCACGGGCGAATCCAATGTATTCCCGATTGCCGTCGAGGGGAGTTTCGATGATGCTCAACGGGAGTTAAAAGCGGTTTTCGGAGACCGCGCTTTCAGCCAATCTACAAAATTATCGGCGGTTAATTCCATCAATTTGGCTCGTATCTTGGCCCAATGCGTTTATTACATATACGCTTGTTTGCAAATTAGTGAAGAGCGCCGCGAGAATACTGTGTTCGTCGTGCCAACAGGGAATTTTGGAAATGTCCTTGCTGGATGGATGGCCTCGAGAATGGGGATGAAGGTAGCCGGTTTTCGAGTAGCGACTAATCAGAACGATATTCTCAATCGATTTTTCAATACCGGCGAGTATGCGGTTGGCTCGGCGAGTCAGAGTTTGGCTCCATCGATGGATATTCAAGTCGCTTCGAATTTCGAGAGATTCCTTTATTATGCTCTGGGAGAGGACGGCCACCGCGTGCGTGGGGTAATGGCGAATTTCAGTTCGACCGGCGTCTTTAGGGCAGATGACCAGTCTATCGTCGATTCGATGTCGAGTTCGCGCATGACTGATGCGGAGATCTGCGAAACTATTGAGTCAGTGTATCAAAAGTATGGTTATATTTGCGATCCACACACCGCCTGCGCGTTCAAGGACTTAAAAGCATTCGAGCATAGTGTCATCCTGGCTACTGCTCATCCTGCCAAGTTTCCCGAAACGGTCCTAGAAGCGACTGGCCAAACGGCAACCCATCGTAGCTTAGAAAAATTGAAAAGCCGGGAAATCGTCAAATACCCATTGCATGCAGACGCGAATACGATCAAAGCATTTATAGAATCAAAGCAAACCACCCCGTAAAAACGATTTTAGAAATGAGCAAACCGAAGATTCTAGTTTACGACACAACTTTGAGAGATGGCACTCAGGGGGAGGGCATTTCGTTTTCCGTCACGGATAAATTGCGGATTGCCAAGAAGTTCGATCAGTTCGGTATCGACTATATCGAAGGTGGTTGGCCGGGATCAAACCCTCGCGATATGGCTTTTTTCGATGAGGCCAAAAAGCTCGATCTAAAACACTCGAAGATCGCGGCATTTGGTTCCACTCGCCGTGGCAATCTCCAAGCTGAAGAGGACCCGCAATTGCAAACTTTGCTGGAAGCGGAAACACCAGTCGTGACGATTTTCGGTAAGACTTGGCTGCTTCACGTTGAAGAGGTCTTGAGAGTGAAGCCGGAGGAGAATCTAGCAATGATTGAGGATTCAGTTAGATTCCTCAAAGAGAACGGGAGGGAAGTGATTTACGATGCTGAGCATTTTTACGATGGATATGCTGACAATTCGGAGTACGCCTTGAAGACTCTGGAGGCTGCGGTGAATGGCGGAGCTGACTGCTTGGCGTTGTGCGATACCAATGGAGGCAAGATGGTCGGGGAGTTGTCCCGAATAACGCAGGAGGTCGTCGAAAAATTTGCTGATACGCGTATTGGGGTTCATTGCCACAATGATGCAGGAGTTGGCGTTGCCGTATCGATCGCGGGAATTGAGGCGGGAGCGACACATGTTCAAGGAACTTTCAATGGATATGGCGAGCGCGTCGGTAACGCGAATTTGACGACGATCATCCCGAACTTGGCCCTTAAGCTTCGTTATAGCATGAACTGCAGCCCAAATTTGGGCAACCTCCGTGACATAGCCCTGTTCCTCTCTGATCTAGCCAATCAGTCACACGACAAGAAAGCGCCCTATGTAGGACTTTCCGCGTTTACTCACAAGGGAGGAGCTCACGCGGACGCGACCAAAAAAGTGGGCTACAGCTACGAGCATATCGAGCCGGAAAAAGTGGGAAATAAGCAACGCGTTCTTGTATCCGACATGGCAGGACGGAGTAGTTTGTTGATGAAAGCTCAGGAATTGGGGGTGAATATCGATAGAAGCTCTCCTGAAACGAAAGCCATTATTGATAAATTAAAGGAGCTTGAGTATAATGGTTATGAATACGAATCAGCCGACGCATCGCTTCGACTGCTTCTGGACAAATTTACTGGCAAGCACAAGCCGCATTTCGAGTTTGAAGGCTACCGCGTCATCATTGAAAAGCGTTCGCCGGACGAACCCACCACCTCCGAAGCGACGATCAAGGTAAATGTCGAAGGGGAGCCTCATTACACAGTTGCCGAGTCTAGCGGTCCGGTAGGCGCTCTAGACAGCGCCCTTCGTTTAGCGTTGGCTAAAACGTATCCGAATCTCAATAACCTCGAGCTAAAGGATTACAAAGTCCGAATTCTCGCATCTCAGTCTGGAGCTAATGCCAAAACTCGTGTACTGATCGAATCCGCGGATGGCGAAGAAATTTGGGGGACGGTCGGGGCAAGCGATAATATTATAGAAGCAAGCTGGCAGGCTATCAGAGACTCGGTTGAGTACAAGTTGCTGAGAGATGACGACGGAAACGAGGACTGATAGCTCAATTTGCTTGAAACTAGATTCCTAAAGGAGGGGAGCCAGTAGTCGGCAAATGTCTTCCGCCATGGCCTTCAGAAAGGGCGGATCCTCTTTGTTAGACTCTTTGAAGGATTCCGAATTCAACAAGAGCTCATCGATCCAGTCTTGGATTGCCCGAACATCATAGTCTCCATATAGGAAAGCGCCGAGTTCGTAGTTAACGAAGAGACTGCGTAAGTCTATATTCGCCGATCCGGTCATAGCTATCGAACTGTCAACCAGTATGGCTTTTCCATGGAGCATTCCGGGGCCGTAGAGAAGCACTTCCACGCCCGCTTCGGTCAGTTCCCTCAAAAAACGCTTTCTAGCAAGATCGGTTACAGGATGGTTGGATCGTTTCGGGATAATGAGTTTCACCTGCTTCCCGGATCGGGCTTTAACCATTAAGGATCGCTGGAGGACTTCGTCCGGTATATAGTATGGGGTGACAATCGTAACGAAGTGGTCGGCCTCTTGAATAATTGAGAGGATCTTTTCGTAGAGCGGATCTCCTCGCGTGTCGGGCCCGCTAGCCATGATCTCGATTTCGCTCGATTCAGGTCCGTCGAAGACTTGCATCGTTGGAATCGGTTTTCGCTTATCTTCCGCCTTCTTGCAGGCGAAGCGCCAATCGGCTTCGAATATCGCGGAAAGCTGGGTTACCGCTGGCCCTTCGATGAGCAAGCTGAGGTCCTGCCATCGCTTACGCGATCTTGTCGGTCCCATGTATTCCTTGCCTATGTTGCGCCCGCCAATGATTGCTCTCGAATGGTCGAAAATAGCTAGCTTTCGGTGATTCCTGAGATTGGCTCGCCCGAAAGACAAAAAAGGGAATACTGGCATGAAACGTTCGATTCGTCCGCCTGACTTTTCCAGCTCTCGCATGTACAGGGTCTTTTTGCCGAATGAACCGACCGCATCGAGGAGAAGACGTACCTCCACGCCTGACTTTGCTTTTTTCGAAAGCTCTCTTACTACACGCCTCCCGATTGAATCATGGCTGAGAATAAACGTTGTGATCTCGATGTTGGAAGTCGCATTGCGTATCTCCTGAATCAGTTCTCGGTAAGCCTGTTCTCCAGTTGCTTGGATTCGGGTCTGATTGCCCCGGGTCAAAACACCAAATGGAGATGATCGAATCGCGCCTTCGGTTTCGGTTTCCGCTATATCGAGGCGATCTTTTCGTTTGGTTAGGCGACTAATTTTTCTCCCGCCAAAGATCCAATAAAGAGGGACGCCCAACAGTGGCACCCATAGCATTAGTAGCAACCAAGCTACTGTGGCGCTGGGCCGACGTTTTTCCCTCATCAGCCTGGCAATGATTAGAAATGCGAGTCCGAATCCGAGCGTTGGCCCGAGATAGGGCCCAATTAACTCGAGAAACCTTCCGACGCTTTCCATTGGTCTGTTCTGAACCCGTTTACCTGAAAACGAGCATCAATCGTACACCTGGCGGGAGATTTCTTGGAATCTTGGTATTGGCGACCTGATTGCGTTTATAGCATCCAACCTGATCCTTAATCGCCCCAAAACGGGCGACTTGGTATGCCTTCGGGTATTCATCCATTCCAGGCGCATGATGGAGCGGTGGCCTGGGCCTTTCAATGGCTTATTTTTGTACCGGGGCTCACCGATATCTAATCCATGCAGGATGCTCGAAAGAGATTAGTCTCCAGGAGACGGATTTAGAGAGGTTTCTTATAGAAATATCCGGAAGGCGCTTCAAAAATTAGGCTCTCGCCATCGGATCCTCGAAAAATAAGGCCTCTTTCGTTGTCCACTACGTCGTTCAATTTAAAGACGCGTCCACCTAGCAACAATCGAGAACTCTCTCCGGCAGATCGGAAGCCAAAGACTTGGAACTCGTCCACGAAATCCTGAATTTTAAATTCGAACTGAGGTTCTTCAGGGGTCGCTTCGGCGGAATCAGCAATCTCCTCTCCTGGCTCCAGCTCGCCATTTTCATCAACAGCAACACTCGGGTCGCTGGTCTCTGAGTCGCCAGTAATCGTAGCGGAGTCAGAGTTGGCGGTCAATTCCGCGTTCTCGGGTGCTACCTCGTTTCCCGGGACCGTTTTTTCTTCCTCAGAGCGGGCGTTTGAATCGTTCAATTCGGCGGGTTCGGTGGAGTCGATCTCCTCGAGAATCTCGTTTACCGGATTGCTGGTCAACGGATTGGAAGCCATTGAGCGGGCTTCAGTAGACCCTTCTGTGGGCGAGGTTGCCGTGAGGCCCGATAGATAGGCTTTTCCGAAGTACATGAAGGCGCCTCCGAGCCCGAGCAACACTACTCCCGCTCCAGTCAAACCGAGAAGTATGGAAAGGCTTGCGTTCTTCCTCTGGCGGCTTAGAGACAAGCCATTGCCCGCAGAATTAGAATCGTAAACAGGAATATCCGTAGCGGCCTCTCTGAGGTTTAGGCTACGTCGTTGTTGCTCCTTTTTTAGGGCCTGATTTATCAAGCTCATGGCTAAAATACGTTGTCGTCGCTAGGGAGGAATGCTCTCCCCATGTTTACAACGACGCTTTGGCCCCCATATTTAGAAACACTTCCTGCCGAAATTCACTTTTGCAGGACTGGCTCGGTTGGAGTCTGGGCTTAAAATTAGCCGAAATCGAGCGACTTTATCTCCTTTAGAGCGGTTCGCACGTCCTTAACCTTTACTACTTCGGAACTTCGAATGTAGGCGGAAAGCAGGGCTTTGTCGCAGATATTGTTGATAATTCTGGGGACGCCTTTGGATTTCCAGTGAATCCAGCGAATCGACCAGCTAGTAAAAAAAGGTATGCCTTGACCGCCAGCCATAGCTATCCGGTGATGGATATATTGCTCTACCTGGTACCGGTTTAGAGGGATGAGCTCGGTGTGAACTAGGATGCGTTGACGGAGTTGACGCAGCCGGTTCTCACCCAGTATCTTCTTAAATTCGGGCTGACCCATCAAAATGATTTGCAGGAGCTTCTGCTTGTCGGTCTCAAGGTTTGAGAGGAGGCGCAACTGCTCCAGGAGATCGAACGTGAGGTTTTGAGCCTCGTCGATTATAAGAAGAATGTCCTTCCCTTGCTGAATACGGTCGAGGAGAACGTCATTGACTTGCTTGACAAGCCCGCTCCGACTCCGGCTTTTACCTTCCTCTCCGAGCTCGGACAAGATCGTCTTCAGAAGCTGGGTCTCCGTAATGCGGGGATTGAGAATCAGAGCGCTTTCGTACTTCTCCTCGTCTATCTCATTGATAAAGTGGCGGCACAACGTGGTTTTTCCGCAACCGACTTCGCCGGTCAACACGATGAATCCTTTCTTTTCCGCAATGCCGTATTTCAGGTGCTGGAGGGCTTCCTGGTGAGTTGGACTTAAATAGAGGAAGTTTGGATCCGGAGTGATGTTGAACGGCATCTCCTTTAGGCCGTAGAAACTCTGATACATGTGGGTAAATTTTTTTCTAAATTAGAAGAGGGCTGCAATTATATTTTTGCAACTGTGGAATCTTTAAGCGTATTTAGCGTTCCTCTTCGAATGAGGTCGACTCGAATATTAAACGCCGTGTTTCTTCTCGTTTTCCTGGTAATTGCCGGTTTTTCGGGTTCGTTTGCGCTCGAAAGGTACCGAAAGCTCGAAGTAATGAGGAATTCCGAGGCCAAAGCTGCGGCGCGATTAGCGGAAATGCAGGTGGCAACTAGTAGCAAGCGCGAATCGCTCGCTAGGCTGAACCACGATCCTGAATACGTGGAGCGCATAATCCGCCAGAAACTGAATTTCGCGAAAGCTGGAGAAACTGTTTTCAAGTTCGAATACGACGTGCCGTAGGCAAGTCAGCAGGGGAGCTGATCCCTTGTTTTTCTGTGATCGCCATTATTAGGAAATTTATGGATACGAGGGAAGCATTCGAAAAAAGCGGACAAGGGCATGTGTTCGCTTTTTGGGATCAGTTGGACGAAAGGGAAAAATCGTCACTGCTTGAGCAAGCGGGGGAAATCGATCTGGCCGAATTGGCTTCGCTTGTCGATAAGCTGGTCAAAGGCGGAGCTGAAGATGCGGGGATCGATTACGGCAAATTGGAGCCGGCTCCTTACGTGCCCCTGCCCGATGGTTTGACCGAAGACACGAAGTGGAAAAAGGCCAAAGAAGAGGGCGAGAAGGCTCTCCGCAGCGGTAGAGTTGCCGCATTTACAGTCGCAGGTGGGCAAGGGACTCGTCTTGGGTACGATGGACCGAAAGGAACGTTCCCAGTAACCCCCTTAAATAAGAAAA
>NZNM01000044.1 GCA_002694885.1 Opitutaceae bacterium
CGATCGCGATGGGGATATTGAGGAAATCGTTTTCCCGGTATGCGATCAATATCCCCTGCAGGGAGAAGCCTTTTCCCGGTCGGTTCTTGAAGGCCTTCCTGTACCGACGCCATTGTCAGACGCCATGGAGAATATGTCGATAATCGACGGTATCTTCAGAAGCTCGGAAACTTCGGCGTGGGTGAATGTGTAATATCGGGCTTAGCGATTCAGTTGGCTAAAGCTCGCTATAAGCTGTTCTAAGGCTTCCGGCTCAAGTTGCCTTATGGATCTGATGGTGAGAATCCTCATGCGCCCCTCGAAATCGCCCAAATGGGAGATGTCGTCTACGTTTTCTTTGGTTGAGGCCTCGAGGTCGATCCCGACCCATATGCCTCCGCTTCGTCCCGGAGCTTCGACTCGGTAGCGTTCTAGTATTTGCCAAATGGATTCGTCAGCCTCCACCCACCAAGGACCGCGACCGTCCGCGGAGTAGAAATGGCTTTGCTCGAATCCACTACGAAAAATCCCCGTATAGCGGTCTGAATAGCCTTTAGCTTGTTGGGATACTGGATTGGGCGCGGTTTGGGTGGCGGTTCGCTCACTGGAGCGGGTTTACTGACTCTCAAATAGACGATCAGACCGATCATGAAGAGGATCAGGAGCAACTGGATGATTCCGGGAATGCGACTGATCCACTTGAGGAGAAGTTTCGAGGATAGTTTTCCAACGCCAGTGACAAAAGCTAGCAGGGCGAATAGCGAGGCGGCTGCCTGCCAACCCAAAGCGGCTCCTAGGCGATTGAGACCGCGAGTGAAACCGTCTCCGGTAGGCTCTATGAAGATTGGATGTACGTAGGTGAGGACGGAGCAAAGAAGCCAAAGACTGGAAAAGAGAATAACCGCTCGCTCGGGCCTCATTCGTTCTAATTGGGTTCAAGATTCAGAGCCCGCTTTCGCGCGCTCCTGTTTAGAGACGTTTTCGATGAATGATCGATTGATAAAAGGCGTTCCGACTCCCGGCTTGTCAATGGGGTTAGCGTAAGGTCCTTGATGATCAAGGATTTCCGGTTGGTGTTCGGACAGCCAGTGATGCGTGAAGTGGCGTTCGACGGAATCCAAATTGGAGATCGAGCTGGCGAAGTGGAGGCTAGCCGAATAAAGCTGAATGCCTGTTGCGGCGTGGAGAGTGCAATTCAGGCCTTCCGAGTCAGCGAGAGCAGCGATTTTAATAGCTTCACTTATGCCACCGCAGGTGGAGAGATCGAAATGGATATAGGTAGCTCCATTAAGGGATAGTAAATGCTCGAATTGATAGAGGTTCGAGAGCGATTCATTGGCGCAAACGGGTATGCCGCCCTGCGTATTCAAAATCCCATGCCCTTTCATGTCATCCAGAGAGACAGGAGATTCAAACCAGTAAATGTCGAAGGACTTGATCTTATCCGCAACTTCCATTGCCTCCTTTACAGTGTAGGCATGCACAGCATCTACCATCAGGCGAGCCGTAGGACCGATAGCCTCTCTTACGGCGGCTACCCGCTCGAGATCCTGGGGAATCGGCAAGCCGCCAATCTTGATTTTTACGGCATCGAACCCTTCGTCGATATAGCCGCGCGTTTCCGCTGCCAGCTCCTCGAGGCCCTTGTCCTTCCCATATAAACCCCCACTGGCGTAGGTGTAGATTGAGTTGGATTTGACTCCAAGTAGTTGATTCAATGGCTTGTCGGAAAGCTTGCCTTTCAAGTCCCAAAGCGCGGTATCCAATCCGCTGATGGCGTTCATCAGAAGGTTGGCTACACCTCCAAGAGGGGAAAGTTTGTATACTTTTTTCCGGATACCGTTGATGTCAGTAGAATCTTCGCCTGAAACGAGCGGAGCGATATCGTTATTAATGATGAACGCGATCGAGTCTGCAGATCCATATGCAGGCCAGACCTCCCCAACGCCGCATTCGCCAGATTCGGTTTCCACAAATACGTAGACGGTATCCTTGGTGGCGAAAGTCGTCATAGGATTCCAAAGGTTACCCCCCATATAGAAAGGCACTTTGATAGCGAAGCAGTTTTTAATCAGCATGTTGCGCGACACTGGGAGAAGATTCAGTTTATCTTTTGACTCGCGTCTAATTTCGAATGAAATATCGGCAGCTTAGCGTCGCGTTTGCTAGAATGGGCAATCGAATGGCAGGTTCATTTGGATACCAAGCGGGGTTAAGGGTTCAGCAGGCATTTCAAAATCGACCGTAGAGCGATTCAACATAGCCTGTAAGTTCCGTGTAGGATTTGCCAACTTCTAAACCGTTTTCATCATATACGCTCCCGGCTCCCTCATAGTAGGTAAACCCGCTGATGGCCCCGTAGATCTCTTGGTTATGTGGCGTGGATCGAACTATGAACATCTGCTCTTGGCCTTCCTGGTTTATCCAGGAAATAGAATATTCAATTGGGTAGCGAGCGCCGTTCCGGGGGGATGTCCAGAAGTCGATGGGACTCCATTTGAACTCGTCGCTTGAGTAGCGAAGCGTGTTTCCATCGGGTTCAATGATGTACATTTGCGAGTAGGCGTCTACGCTTCCGTCATCCCGTCTCATGACATAAGCCATGAGTTCAGAGCCATCATCGAGTATGAGACTGGACCAATTCCAGCCGATCTGGCCTTCTGAAAGCTGGCTAGAGCTTATTTCGTGATCCATCCAAGCAACGCCGGTGACGGGTACGACTTTTTGGTCTACTGTCAGCTTTCCCTCAGCCTCCAAACGACTGAAGGTTATGTAGTAGCTTTTCGCATTCGGGTTCTCCCCTTTTCTTGAGATGCCATTCTCGCCAAAAAGAACCTTGGGCTTGCTGGGCCTGAGCGATAGCTCGAATCGACGCTGACCGTTAATCGAGAAGCTAGCCCGCATCTCCTCGGCGCTATCATCCACCATTGCGATCCTCCAGTTGCCATTGAATACCGATAAGCGATCGACCTCGGCATTCGCATTCCATTCGCCTCTATTGAATCGCTCCTCATGAAAGTGTTCACCGCTGGATTTGTTCAGCGCTGCCGCGTGCGCCATGTAAATCTGCCGGGGCTGGGATGCTTCAGGCTCTTGGTCGGCTGGGACGGTTGCCGATCGAAAAAACGTCAGTTGGAAACCGAATTGTTCTGAAGGTTTGGGGCCTTCTAGGTGACCGGTCAGGTACCACCACTCGGACTTGAATTCGGGATGGCTCCCGTGGTCTTCGGGGAATTCGAGCGCCTTAGTATCCGACGGCAAAGCAAAGCCTTCATCTGAGAGAGGGTAGTCCTGGCCGAATGAATACGCTGAAACTAAAAAGCTTAAGGCGAAAGCTTGGCGGCAGGAGAATCTGCAATACTTGTTCCTATCTTGTCCCATCCTATTTATTCCTCTTGTTGAGCGGGCAATCCGCTGCTCCACCAGCTGATTCGCCAGGAAACGAATAGACCTGCCAGAAGGGTTGCGAACCCCAGGAGCAATAGCGAATTCCAGGGTATCGATAGCGATAGCGTCCAGCCGAAGGCTTGCTTGTTCACGACGTAAATCAGAATCCACCCCTGGACTAGGCCCAGCATGATTCCGAGAACGATTCCTAAAGCGGACAGGGCTAATGCCTCCGTAATTCCGACCGACGCCAACGAGGCTCGCGACATTCCCAAACGGAGTAAGGCTGAGATCTCAACCCGTCTTTCGAGAGTCAGACTGAAAAGCATCGCCCCGAGGCCGATGACGGAAATGAAAAGCCCGACACCTTCGAGGGCATAAGTGATTGCGAAAGTCTGATGGAAGATCGCAGTTGCCTGGTCCTTGAGAACGCGGTTGGGAGAGATTTCCAATGCCGGATATCTTGTCTCCAAATCAGAGACGAAAGCCTCCAGGTCGACGTCCGATTTCAAATGAAGGGCGATACCTTGGGCATCGTCTCGGGCTGTCCACTTTTCAAGAACTATTTGATCGACGCCTAGGCTGCCGCTTTCATTTCCAAAATCGGACTGGATCCCAATAATTCGGAGAGTCTTCTCTCCCAACACCGTTGAGATATCAATGCTGTCGCCGATTCCCACATTGAATCGCTCTTGAAAGCTCTCGCTAATTATGGCCGATTCACCCGTTTTCATTGATTCCAAATTGTCTGGGGGGCTTCCGATCCAAGATAAGTGAGGCTTGCGAATGAGGTAGTCGGTATCGTAGCCATTAATGAACGTATCCAAACCATAGATATTGATAGAAAATCGAGAAATAGTGGCGGAGTCTTCTACCTGCGTTTCACTCGTAATCGCTTGGGCGATCTCTTTAGAAATGGCGTTCTTGGCTTCCGCGGATTGGGATTGCTTCGATCTTACGTAAACATCGGCATGGATGACCTGCTCGAGCCAGCTGGTAACTGTCTTTTCAAAGCTGCCGATGAGAACGACCATGGCGGCAGTCATGCCGACTGCCACGGTAACGCTGCCGAGAGCGAGGCGATGGCGGGCAACGGGCTTTCGAAATCGACTGAGTCCAATAAGAAAACTCTTGTAGCGCCTGGCGAGTGGGGCGAGGCAGAGAGGAAGCGACTCCATAGCGAAGCAACCAATCGAAATGGCGCAAGCATTGGCGGCCAATGCGCTTATATATCCTCCGATTGGCGCACCATGGCCGTTAGGAGCGGGTAGTGGCGGTAGAAAGTAGGCTGCAGCGCCAAGAACACCGGTTAATACGGCGATTTTCCCGAAGATCGCTCGGCGAGCCTGTCCCAAAAGGGCGTTTTTCTTCAGTAGTTGAGCGGGCGGCGTCAAGGAAGCGGCTCGGGCCGGAAACCAGCCCGCCAGGATGCTAGCCGCGATAGCCGTGACCCACGCTAGCCCGATTTCTCCGTAGGCGTAGTCCAAAGTGTCGTCCGCGGTGAAATAGTACAAAGCGTTGACCGTTTCGTTTACCATCCCGGAAAAAAATCGGGCCGTTAGCGATGCAAGGGCAATTCCGGCGACTCCTCCGAGAGCGCCAATAACCGCTGCTTCCAATAGCCAAAGCAGACGTATTTGCCTAACGGTGACGCCTAATGAGCGAAGTGAGGCAATTTCTTCTCTCCGCTGTGAAACGGAACTGTCCAAGGCTTGGAAGACAAGAAGGAATGCTATTAGGAGGGAAAGCGCGGAAAGAGCTCGCAGGTTGGAACGCAATGCTAGAGTCATCGCCGATCCCGTCTTGATTCGCTCAGCATTCGATTCGATAACCCAATTTCCAGGATTAGCTTGTTCTAAGAGATTGGATACTTTTTCGAGATAAGATTGTGTTCGAAGCTCGCTAGGCAGGGTAATATCGATGCGGTCGATCTGCCCAACACGGTCTGCGAGACGGGCTAGCGCGTAAAGATCCATCACCAATAACGGCAATTCGCTGTTTGCATCTGAGGCAATTAGGGGAATCTCGCCCGAGTACCGGAATTCTATTTGTTCGGAGCCCAGGTTGAAAAGAATGTCGTCACCGGCCTGCCACTGGTGTCGAGATGCCACGGAGCTTGGAGCGAATAGGCTGTTTCCTTGAGCAAGATAATCGAAAACGCCCATATTCTCGATACGCGACCCTTGCAGTTCTCGATTTGCTTGAGAGGTTCGATATAAATGGCTGGCCGACGCCAGGAAGTCTACCCCGATTAGCTTGTAGTTTTCTTGGGATTCAGCCATCTCTACGCTCGCCATCATTTCCAGGGTGGGAAACAGCGACGCTTCGGTCTTTATCAGAGCGGTTCGAACAGACCGAGCATCGGCCAAATCCAGCGATCCTATGGTAGATCGCACATAGTATTGGCTTTCCCCGGCTACGACACCAGTAAAGGAGCTGAAAGAGTTAATAGCGGCTCGATTGGTTAAGCCGATGGAGAGAAAGACGGATACTCCTAGAGCTACCACGAGAAGCAAAGCCAGAGTTTTAAGCTTTTGTTGTGTCCAACGCCTAACTACGACGCGCTGGGCTAGGTGAATCAGAAGCTTTGTTTCCCCAGGTAGAATCATGCCGATCTAGCTAGCAGGCTCCAGACTTCCGTCTACTAGACTATACTTGCGGGAGCAATAGGAAGCGGCGGTTTCGCTATGCGTCACCATGAGCATTCCGGCTCCGATATTGGAGCAGAGCTGCGTAAGGATTTCCAGCGCTTCGAGACCGCTCTTGCTATCCAAATTTCCGGTTGGCTCATCCGCGAAAATTACACTGGGCTTGTGGACGATGGCCCGGGCAATAGCGACGCGCTGCATTTCCCCGCCACTGAGTTCAGACGGGAAGGCTTCCTGGCGATGGCTGATTCCCAGTTGCTTCATTAAGCCATCTACACGCTCGTACCGTTCATGAGGCGTCACTTGCTTTAGCAGTAGGGATAGCTCGATATTCTCAAAAGCCGTGAGGGTGGGAAGGAGATGGAAGAATTGGAAGACAGTTCCGATCTGATTGCTCCGCAACTTAGCCAATTCCGGTTCCGTCAATGCGGCAATCGACTGCCCAGCGATTTCGATAGTTCCCGAATCGATGGTTTCAAGGCCCTCAAGGCAATTTAGCAGTGTTGATTTCCCTGCCCCTGAAGGCCCTAGCAAGGCCACGAGTTGTCCGGGTTCTACACGCAATTCCGCGTCCGCGAACAAAATCCGCTCGCCGAAAGACTTCGTTAGACCTTTTGCATCGATAACAGGCGCTTGGGAAGAATTCAGCATATCAGTGGACGTTGGAAATTGGCATATTTCTCATTTTTGAAGCGGCAATTGGCGTCGCCGGCAACTCCCGCCTCCCTCTCGCAGAGAGGCGGATCGTTAGTGAATCGATTATTCTTGCCGATTCGTGGACCCGCGCAGAATTCAAATCAAATTGCCTTTTGAGATCAGAGCTAATCACAGCCGGATTGCTGATCAATGACTTAGGCCAGACTTCAAGTAGCTTTTAGCAATCTTCTCGATAGCTAAAACGTATGCGGCGGTACGCAGGTCAGGGACGTGAGGACGAGCGTTGAGAATCTCACGAATTTCATTGTAGGCATCTCGCATGGTGTCATCGAGGCCGGACCTGACCAGATCGAGCTCATCCACGCTTTTCGTGAGCCGTTTCCGGATACTGGCGGGAACTTCCTTCTCCGTCATAGCTTCCAGCGCGTTGGCGATTTCCTGGCCTCTCATTTCGTCGAGCCGTCGGCCCAGGCGTCCAAAGCGGATATGGGAGAGATTCTTAATCCATTCGAAATAGGATACGGTGACACCGCCCGCATTCGCGTAAGCATCAGGTAGGATGACGGTCCCTTTGGCGGAGAGCAGTTTGTCCGCTTCATCCGTTATGGGTCCATTAGCTGCTTCGGCTATAACCGAGGCCTTTATCCGAAGAGCGTTTTCTTTGGTGATTTGCCCTTCTAGGGCGGCGGGAATGAGGATATCGCATTCCGCTTCCAGAGCCTTCCTTCCTTCTTCGACGAAAGTCGAATCCGGGAAACCTTCAATACTGCCGTTCTCTTTACGGTAGGCCGCGACTGAGTCGATTACGAATCCCTTGTCGCAGAGGTAGCCACCTTTAGAATCAATGATACCGACGATCTTGGCATCGTCTTCGAGGGTCAAAAACTTGGCCGCATGGTAGGCTACATTGCCAAAGCCCTGAATTATGATTCGCTTTCCTGCCAAGCTTCCTTCGAGCCCCGCTTTCTTGACATCGTCAGGATGCCGAAAGAACTCCTGCAACGCGTACTGGACGCCGCGGCCGGTGGCTTCGACGCGTCCATTGATTCCACCCAGGGTGGTGGGCTTGCCGGTAACGCAAGCGTTGGCGTTGATGTCGCCTGGAAATTGAGTGCGAAAGGCGTCGGCAATCCAGGCCATCTCTCTCGGTCCTGTTCCCACGTCAGGAGCCGGAACATTCAAACTCGGACTAATGTAATCCTTCTTGGCGAGCTCGTGGGTGAATCGCCGGGTGATGCGCTCAAGCTCGTCTTCCTCGTACTCGTTGGGATCGATCAACAAGCCCCCTTTTGAGCCTCCGAAAGGGACATCGACTATGGCGCACTTGTAAGACATCAATGCGGCCAGCGCTTCGACCTCTTCCTGGTTAACCACACTGGCGTAGCGAATCCCCCCTTTGGTTGGCAAGCGGTGTTCACTGTGAACCGCTCGCCAGCCGGTGAAGGTCCGATATTCCCCGCGCAGCTTGACCGGGAAGCGGACTTGATAAACGGAATTGCAGGCCTTGATTTGCTCAGAAAGTCCTGGCGGCAAGTCAAGAGTGGCTGCAGCCCGATCGAATATGCGATTAACGCTTCCAATAAAGGATTCTTTGTGATTCGGAATGGCGGCTCGCTTATCCATTTGAACGATTGTCAGTCCAGGGGCGAATCGATTCAGTTGCAAGCGTCGGGTTGGTCGCTGATTTTGGTGGCTGACTGGAATGTCGCTTGTTCTTGCCTAGGTTTTTCTGCGGCTCACCATCTCAAGAGTGAAATCCTGGATCCCGCTCTCCATCGCATTCTTGATTCCCGCTATGGGCTTCGGCGGTGAAAGCGATATCGATGGTTTGGCGAAACTCGAGCCGCTATTCAATTACTGGATGCGTGATACCTATATCACCTGCGTGCAAGAAGAGGGCGCCTACTACATGACCGGAACCACCTCGGATCCCAGTCGCGATTTTCCTGGCGATAATCATGCCCGAGACTTCAACGATGGCATCTATGTATGGAAATCGAAGGATCTCGTACATTGGGCGAGTCTGGGTAGGGTTTGGAGCTTCGAGGATCACGGAACCTGGCACAATGAATTTGTCCTATCCGATGCTAGCCAGCAGAACTTGGCGGGATTTGAGGGTATGCAGGACAAGCGTCGTTCCGTATGGGCCCCGGAAATACACTTCGTAAATGGGAACTATTACATCGTCGGCTCTATGAATTGGCACCCCAGCGAGGACTATGAAGAAAATGGGCGAGTTTTCCTGCTGGAGAGCGAAAGTGGGCGACCCGAAGGACCTTACCGCGATCCGGTCGGGAAGCCGCTGGCCAACCGCGTCGATCCCTCGCTTTTCCAGGACGATGATGGCAGCGTTTATTTTATTTGGCAAGAAGGGCGAATCGCTAGAATGAAGCCAGACATGAGTGGATTCGCCGAAGAGCCGCGACGTTTGCATGAAGAAATTTATCCAGATGATCCATTCGTTCAAGGAGTCTTTATTACCAAGCGTAACGATCTGTATTATCTCGTGCAGGCGATTTGGTGGATGGAGAATGCCAATGGCGAACAAGGATACTTAAAGGAAGGAAATAGGGTCTATTACGACTGCGTGGTTTCCACTTCCAAGAATGTATACGGTCCTTACGGGAAGAAATATACGGCTATTCGCGGAGCCGGGCACACCAACCTGTTTCAAGATCGCGAGGGCAGCTGGTGGGCAACCTATTTCGGCAATCCGATTGGCAAAATGAGACCGTCGTTTATGGCTCGACCCGCGATAATTCCACTAAAATTCGACGTGAACGGCCGCTTCAAAGGGGACTGGGAAAAGGTGGGGAACTAGTCTATCAAAGCAGGTATCGGCGCTGAAATGTTTCAAGTGTTGAACGGCAATTCACTTGAGCGAGTGCAGCGTGTACGTTAGTTACTAGCATCGATTACAACAGCTTCCCGGTTGCGTTGCTTCATCGATTCGCAATTTCGACTGTAGTTCTCCTTTACGCCGGGTGCCAAACGACATATGAAAGTTTGCGACCTGATGAAGTTGTCAGTTCCAGCCAAGGTGTTTTTCTCGCATCGATTACTACCGATAGGCATGAACAGGTATTGAATGCGAGCTTCCATATTGAGGGAGGCGGGCTAGAAGGAGTTGAGCGCGTTCACGCATTTGAAAAGCTAGGGATTTTGGGGAAACGGTCAGACTTTCCAGATGAGAAGGAGCTTCGAGGTCGCCTAGTCGCGATTTCTTTGCCGCCGGGTCAGCATGGGCTCAATAGTTGGTGCTTGAATACATCTAATTTGATTGGAATAAGCTATATGTCGCCGAAAGCGGATCGGCCAAAATTGCCATTCACTATTTCGTCGGGAGAGGTGACTTATCTGGGGAATCTCCACCTAAACTTGGAAATGGCGCCCAATGAGTACGGATTGGTGAAACCCGTCGCAGCAAGCCCTAGAATTCAAGTTGCGGAGGAAAGGGATCTAGAAATATTTTACCGGAAGTTCCCCAATATAGCATCGTGGAAAGTGGATACGATAGAGCTAGATGGAGAAAGCTGGCGGGTAGCGGAAGCCAGAGCGTTGGCTGCTTCGGGGCTGTAGCTAAGGCGCCGTCAATTGTCTGCCATTTACGGAAGAATCGAGCGAGGCTAGGTAGGGGCCTGCGGATTCAGCCCAGGCACTTGCATCGCCGAAGTCGGCGGCCCCGTCCCCAAAGCAGCTGCGCAGCATGTCCGTGTCGATGATACCAGGATTCATTGCGGCAACAGCGATGCCGTTGGGTAGTTCTTGGGCCATGGCTTGGCTCAATCCCTCGATGCCCCACTTTGTGGCGCAATAAGGAGCGACTTCCGGGGAGGTGGATCTGCCCCAACCTGAACTGAGGTTTATCATGATCCCGCTTCCACGCTTTATCATCGCGGGAGCAACGTATTTGAGAACGCGGTACACGCCAGTGATGTTCACATCGACGACCCGTTCGAATTCCTCGGTTGGCACTTCCCAAAGCGGAGCGTTGGCATTGATGACTCCAGCGTTATTGACGAGAAGGTCGGGTACGCCGACTTCGCTGAATAGGGAATCGAAAAAGGTTTCCACTGTCTGGATATCGCGGACATCGACCGATCGGAAAAAGTCGTCGCCTGATGCGCTCTTGGCTAGCTCAGTGACGGCTTCACTATTTCGACCGAATCCGCTGATCTGCCATTTATTGTCCCGAAACCAATCTACCAAAGCGCGACCTAGTCCGCGCGTACAACCGGTAATGCAAACGTGTTTAGACATAGTGTTTTTAAAAAAGTAAGGAAGAGGGAAAGTATCGAATCGATATCGACGCGTAAAGCGTAGAACAGCCTTCTTGCCTGGTAAAATGATCTTTGGGACTTCAATCCGGCTAAAAAGGACTGATTTTTAAAGACAACCTCTTGAAGGCGGTTTTTAGTCCATCATATCCGCATTTTAAATACTATTCTCCATGTTGAGAACGCTTGCCATCAATGGAGAATGAAGAAAGAATAGAAGCTTCATGACATGGAACATCTATCTTTCTGGAGAAATTCATACGAATTGGCGCGAGCGGATTATTGAAGGGGCCAAATCTGCGGGAATTTCCGCGACGTTTACATCCGCAGTAACAGACCATTCCGATAGCGATGCGGCGGGGGATTTGTTGGATCCGCCATCTCAAGGGTTTTGGCGTGATCACAAATCGGCGAAAGTAAACGCGATTCGCACGAGAACGCTGATTCAGAAATGCGACATCGCAGTCGTTCGATTTGGGGATCAGTACAAGCAGTGGAATGCCGCGTTTGACGCGGGCCAATGCGCAGCTCTAGGGAAGCCTTATATCACCTTGCACGACGAGTCTATCGTCCACGCCCTGAAAGAGGTTGATGGGGCGGCAATGGCTTGGGTTCAGAGTCCGGAGCAGGTGGTCGAGATTCTAGCTTATGTGATCGAGAAAAGCTAGCCGGTCCGCAGGAAAAAACTTAAGGATGGCATTGCAGCCCTTATCTTTTGAGGTTTGACGGCAAGCAGTGCCTTCCCTAGCTTGTTATAAGAGGAGGAGGTGCTATGAAACTTTACAGCAGGAAAGAGGAATCTCGGAGATGGATTACGACTTTAATAATCGTATCCATTTTTTTGTGGGCCCTGTCGGGTTGCGAGTCTACCAGCACAGGTGTTGTGGAAGTAACTGGCGACGTAAGATCAGCTCTCACCGAATGGGATGTTGAAGTGTACCAAGACCCAAAAGGCCTTTTGCCATGGGTGCCAGACATGGAAATTCCAGTCCGGTACGATGTAATCGCCAAACTCGAATCCAATAGAGCATCGGGCTTCAATCCCGGAGCAGTCGATAATAAGACAACCCAGATCGTTACGGACCTAAAGAAACAGGCTGCAAAGATGGGAGCCAATGCGATCATTGTCCGCGAGGTAAAGATATTCGAGGATGTGGTTGAGCGGCAAACGAGCGGGTATGAGAACGTTCGCTTTCCAGACGGGTCTATTCGTCAGGTGGAAGTGCCCCCGAGGACTTATTACGAGCGTGTGCTGAAAGTGAATATAGCCGCGGACTCCGTTTATCTGGACTGGGAAAATGTTTGGGCTCCTGCTGGCCAGATTGGTAACGGAATATCGAATACGCCGTAAGCATTAATTTAGGGCTCGTTTTATTGGGCGAGTAATTGCCCGCTCTCTAGGTCAAGGCGTGTTCTCTGACTAGCTTTTCGGTGAGATCCGCTCCGAAGCCTGGTTTTTCTGATGGATAGTAGTACCCATTTTCGAAACGAGAACTCATCGCGTTCATGAGATCCGTTCCATTGTCGGTCGTGCCGAAACTCTCCGCCCATTCACACTGGCTCGACGATAGACAAAGGGGCATCCCATAAAGGCTACCACCTCGGTGGGGCGTGAATTCCAGATCGTGGGCCGCCGCCATAGCAGCAATTTTCCTTAAAGAGGTCACTCCACCGCACCAAGTGACATCTGGCTGAAGGACATCTGCCGCCTGGTTCCGGATTAGTTCAGCGAAACCGAATCGCGTGTACTCATGCTCCCCGTTGGCGATGCGTGTACTGTCTATCTCTCGGACGAGGCGTTCGTAGCCTCTAATATTATCAGGCGATAGAGGTTCCTCTATCCAATAGATATTCAGGTCTTCGAGCCGTCGAGCCATGTCGATGGTGTACTCGACATCATTCCAGCGAGCGATGCATTCGATCATTATCGAAATATCAGGACCAACTTGCTCGCGAGCGTCCTGCAGCATCTTGACGGTTCTCCGTTTTCCGGCTTCGCCTTCGAACAAACCTTCTCTGACGACAACTTTGAAGTGCCGGATTCCCATCCCAAGCCCTCGCTCGATCGTTTCCGGATCACCCGTATTGTAGACGGGAATACGCGCTTTCGTCGTTCCGCCGAGTAGCCTATACACGGGTTGATCCGAACGCTTGCCTAGGATGTCCCAGAGAGCATTGTCCACGCCGCTCAATGCCATGACAAAAACACCGCGTCTTCCATAAAAATTCGAGGACGTATACATCTGGTCCCAAAGCATTTCGATGTTGAGGGGATTGACACCAATAAGCAGGTTTTTCAGATGTCCTTCAATGATTTGGCAGGCGACTGCGCCTCCGGCTCCCAAGCCAAAACCGGTAATCCCCTGGTTGGTCTTGATGACGACAACGATAGCGCTGGCGAGTTGGGCGTAGGGTCCCGTATAGCGCCAACGCTTGGGATCAAAATCGGACTCGAATTCCGGCAGTTTACCTTGGTCGGACCGGTTCCACAGCTTTACGGGATAGGCATCGACTGAAGTAATCTTCAGCTTGCTTGTATCGTTGTTGGCGAAAGCTAGTGGGGCACTCTTGAATGCGGAAGCGGCGCTGGCGGCCATTAATCCGCTTAGGAAACTTCTTCGGGGTATCATGGGCTTGAGCTTCAGTCTAAGTTGTGACGATGGCAAGCTTGCGGTGGGGTATCTGGAACTGGATTCTAAATAGGCAACTGGTCATACCGCTTGCGAACGTAACAAACGGCAACGAGCTTTTGGGCTTGGCTTGGATCGGTTAAGGGGAATGAACCCGACTCAATTTGCGGCTTCGACGCGCTGGTTGACTGAACTGGATGATCCCGTTCCAATTCATCGCTGTAATCACGGAATGTGGAATATCCCAGTTTTCGAAGCTGGGATTTGTTGACAATTTGGAATAGCCCTGTCGAACCTCCGGCAATGTGGGCTCCTATCTCGAGTCCGATCCTGCCCATTGTATAGCGAGGATTTATTTCCGATATAGGTTTCAAGTGAAGCGAATTCTGGGAATCTCTATAAACGAAGGCATCGATGCTAAGAGGACCTGTGTATCCGCTATGAACTAGCGCCGATTGTAGCCAGGGGAGAAACGTCTCTTCGTACCAGCGGTAAACTCGAGGCTTTCCGCGATCATCGCTTAACAGCAGTCTGGCTATGGATTCGCTTTCAATTGAACCGAAGCCATTGCTGAGAACGCCTTTGAATTGCCCGCGGGCGTTGTTGAAAAGCCTCGTGAATGCTTGCAGCCTAACAGAGTTTTCTGAAACGTCTAAGTGAACTGAAAAATCGAATACGCGTTGGAGCCAAGGCTCGACAAGAATAACGTTTTGCCGCGCCCAAAGCTGTTCAAGCCATTTGCTCATTGTCTCCGAGATTGATTCATTCTCTAGGAGACATCTATTTCCATTCCCAGCGGAGCCATAGGGCGCTTTGCAAACGATGTTAGAATAGCCTTTTTGGCGCAGTTCTTTGCGAAAACGTTCAAGCTCTTCAAAGTTAGCGATTGGCTTCCCTAATGTGTCGCCTGGAGCGATCCAATCTTCGTCGCGCCGGTTCAAAAGCGCTTCTGCTTGTTCCGCCGCCCAAAGCTTAGAATGAAGGCTTCGAATTTCCGAATTCCATAGCTTGGACATCTCAGGAGGACGGGTTACGTTGGAGAATATGTCCGAGAAGAAATCGATAGTATCCGGGGTCCAGGCCCACGGGCGGACCCCACCTAGTTTCCTATTGATTAGGGGTGCCCTGACCGCGGAGGAGTTCGCAGGCTGAGAAACGAGTTCGGGCAAGGGGAACCCTAAATCTTGAATGCGTTTTAGAAATTCTCTGCTAGGACTTTGCGGCACGATAAGGATGTCGTCCTTGCGAGATAAATACGCTGGAAGAAAAGCTAAATCCCGCTGAAGCGTTCGGTTCGAGTTGCCGATTGGGGCTGCGGAATTCTGAGAGGCGTAGGCTTCCGCATCGGGATTAAACCAACGGACAATAGGTGTGCGTCCTCGGGACCGCTGGTAGATTTGCAGGTCTTCGATGAAGGAAGCACCGAGTCCAGCGGCCACTCGTCCTTCAGTGTTGAAAATGTTTCCTTTGGCTCTTGAAGGTGAAAGGGGGAAATCCAACCTTTCCTGGAAAGCCTCCCAATCGGATTTGCCCGAAGCTTTCCAGCGGCGAAACCATTTCAGGCCAAAGCCGACATGCTGAATTTCGTCTCGATAGATTCGCTCGAGTATGTCTGCGGTAGCTTGGTCGCCAACTTCCGCGAAGATCTTCCCGTACTCCTGCGAATAGTCCAGGTTGGCTTGCTCAAAGGTCAAGGATAGACGGGTCACGTAGTCCAATGGATCTTCCATAGTTGATACGCTTTTCCAGAAGTAATCGCTGAGCGGCAGCTCGCCGAATTCGATTCCGCATTGCTTCATGCGATGCATGTAGATGCGCGTATGTATTTGCTCCTCCTTAAGTGTATCTAGTAGACCGATACGAAAGCTCCTCGGAGCGTTAGGGAATTTTAGCAACGCAAGTGCCATTAACTCAGTAGCGAGGAGCTCGTGATTTCCGAAGAAATGCAAGAGCCGCCCGCGCTCGCGCTCGTCGATTAGAGCCGACGCTCTTGGATGGTCCGCTCTTCCGTCGCGTTCGCGAAGCGATAGATGTTTTGGTCGAGTTAGGGAACGAGGCGTTTTGATTGCTTCTCCGGGAAGAGTATCAATAATTTCCTCACGTGGAAAGTCGAGCTTCTCTTCGATTGTGGCTCCGAAAAGCACGCGTTTCGCGAATTCTTGCAACTGTATCGCCATAACTGTCTGTCGGGCAGTGTCGCCAGTTTACGGATTCTCGAAAGTGATTTAGAGCCCTTCGGCGAAGGGACGCAATAGCAAGCCAATTCCGTAGGCCATTCCAGCGGCCAGAGCTCCTATGCCGAGAGTTTCGAATCCGCTCAGAGCCCAATGTTGCTCCACGTATCGGCTCTTCGTCGCGCCCACAGCGAAGAATGCTATGCCCGTTAGTAGGCAAGAGGGGAGAAAGGGGTCGCCGATCAGATTAGGGCTCAGCAGATCGACGAAATAGGCCGCGAGAGGGATACCGCCTATCAGGAGAAAAGCCACAAACGTGGCGAGCCCCGCTTTGAAAGCGGAGGGCGTGGTTCCGGATATGCCATGCTCTTCTTGCATCATAGTGTCCACCCAGCGCTTTTTGTCGGCGGTGATGACCTTTACCACTTCTTCTAGCGTATCGCCTTTGAATCCTTTGGCGGCGAATATCTGCCGGATTTCCTCCTGTTCACCCTCTGGATGCGTTTCTATTTCCCGCTCTTCCTCGCGGCGAGCTTTGCTCTCAGATTGGTTTTCCGCCCGCGTCCCAAGGAAGTTTCCGGCTGCCATAGAGAATCCGTCCGCCAGTAGATTAGCCAATCCCAATATGATAACAATTCCGCTGCTCAACCCGGCTCCAGTGACTGAGGAAACGACAGCGAAAGTAGTTACCGCTCCATCGATCGCCCCGTAAATCGAGTCCTTTAGATATCCCTGAGTAGAGCTCGATCGAATGCGTTCGCGAATCGCCTCGGGTGTGTGTTCAGCCTCGTGATCCGTGTGATGAGACATGAGGCGAGACTCGTTTCAAGCGAGTCGAGTCGCAACCAAAATTTCACCAATTGGAGTATGGGAACCTCTTACGATCTCTGCGTCAAATCGCCAAAATGTAACTATATAGTGGTTACAACCACGTTTAGGTAGAGCCCATTTCGAAAGAGTAGAGCAGGCATCCTGCCCGTTTGCAGCGATCAGATCGCAGGCCAGTCGTCGCTCAAAAGCTATGCCCGCTAACAACAACGCCTCTTTCGGCTGCTTGGAGTCAAGCTTCCCTACCCGAATGCAATTTTATGGTAACCGCTGCTGTGCCGCTAAGCCCGTGTTAGGACCTCTGCCTCTTCTTCCTCGTCCTCTTCCTCAATCTTGCTTGGATCGATATCATAGAGTTTGAAGATGAGTTGCTTGATATCGTTGGTTATCAGCACGAGAACGGGGATAAGCAGGAGGGTGATCGCCGTCGCGAAAATAATTCCCCATCCCAGCGAAATAGCCATCGGAATCAAAAATGCTGAAGAGGGCTGCGGATCGAACATCAGAGGAAAGAGACCAAAGAACGTCGTTAGCGAGGTCAGTAAAATCGGCCGGAAGCGACGGACGCCTGCTAGTCGAACGGCTTCATTCAGGGACATCCCTTCACGCACGCGGGCATTCATGAAATGCACCATGATCAGACTGTCGTTCACAACGACCCCTGAGAGAGCCATCATTCCGAAAATAGACGATTGATAGAGGAGCGGCGAACCTCCATTCCAGTTGAATAGTAGCGCCATCAGCCAATGCCCGATTATGGCCCCAACGACACCAAATGGAATCGCCGACATGACGATAAGCGGCTGGAAGTAGCTTTTGAATGGGATAGCCAAAAGGGTGTAGATGACCGCCAAAACAAAGTAGATGCCAATCGTCATCTCTCGCGTATTGTCACGAGCTTCAGCAGCCCGACCGCTGACATCGAACTCCATTCCAGGATACTTGGTGGCGATCAATTCCGGGAGATAGTTTTCCAGTATGTCCACCTCAATGGATTCGACATCCACTTCGTTTGTATCCGCGTCAGCGGTTACCTGAATGATCCGTTTGCGGTCGATACGACGAATGGAGGGAATGCTCTTGCCCGGCACGACTTCCGCCACTGTTTCGAAGGGAACCTCCGTTCCGTTGGCGGTTCGGATCATCATGCTCTTCAATGAAGCTAGCGATCGCCGGTCCTCTCGAGGGTAGCGGACCATCACCCTAATCTCATCGCGATCGCGCTGAAGGCGTTGAGCCTCCGCTCCGAAAAACGCGGCCCGGATTTGCTGAGCCAAATTGGCAGCGGTGACACCCAAAAATTCCGCTTCCGGCTTCAGGTCGAGCTGAAGCTCGTCATTAGCGTTTTCATAGGAATCGGCGATGTCGTAGAGTCCGTCAAAGCCCTCGAGGTGTCGTTGCAATTCAGCGGAGGCTTCTCGCAGGGTTTCAATGTTTGGATGAATAAGCTCGAAGGTCATGGCACCTCCGGAGCCGCCGCGTTCGAATGAGAAACTCAGTTGCTCGGCCTCCGGGATGGGTGGGACGCGTTTGCGCAGTTCCGTAGCCAGTTGCTGGCTACTGTAACTGACCGAAGCGGTATCCGAGGGGGCGATCTCGATGACTACCTCGCCGATCTCATCCACGCCAGATTCTGTGTTGCGGAAAGGGAGATTGCTGCCGAACGGTTGGCTACCAGTCGTGGCGAATATGTCGCGGATGACTTCATCCCCGTACTGGCTATTGACCTCGTCCTTGAGATCGAGGGCCATCGTTTCGATCATGCTGACCTTTTCGAATGTGGTCTCGAAAGTCGTTCCAGCTGGCATGCGCAGCGATACCGTCGTGGTGTCTCGGGGAACGCTGGGCCGCTGTCGATAGCCGATGCGCTCACCAACGACGAGGCCCATGAAAAAGAGAAGCAAGAAGACAAAGGCTGATATGGAAATGTAGCGGTTGATCAGAGCCCAGTTTAGAAATGGGCGGTAGAATTTCATGATACCCGATTGTAGGCCATCAGCGAAAAACCGTTGGAACCGGGTGAAAGGATTTCGAGAAGACTCTTTGTCGCCCAAGTGCCCGCAGTGCTTCAAGTGGGCCGGTAGAATCAGCTTCGACTCGATCAACGAAAAGAGAAGTACTGGGAGGACGACCAAGGGAATATTGGAAAAGAATGCCCCGAAGCGTCCGGACATTAGAGAAAGTGGATAGAAGGCCACCATCGTGGTGATAATGCCGAAAAAGACAGGAGTCGCCACCTCCTGGGTTCCTTTTATGGCCGCGGACAATGGTTTGTGCCCTCGCTGCATGTGTTGGAACACATTTTCGCCAGTGATAATCGCGTCGTCGACCACGATGCCCAAGGTGATGATGAAGGCCAAAAGCACGACAACGTTGATCGTAACTCCGAGGACCGGTAGCAGAATAAAGGAACCCGAAAATGCGACGGGGATGCCCCAGGCAACCCAAAAGGCGAGAGTGGGGCGCAGGAAAAGAGCTAGAACGCCAAGTACCAGGAAAAAGCCTGCTATGGCTCCCTTGGTCAGTGTGGCCAGCCTAGTCTTCACTCTCTCAGAGCTATCGCCCCAGTAGCTGAGGGTGACACCTTCGGGCAGCAGTGGCTGTTTGGCTTCCACGAAATTCTTAACGGTTTCCCCAACTTCCAATACGCTTTGAGTGCCGGTTCTGAAAACGTCGATGGCAATGGCCCGGGATCCGTTGTGCTTGGCGATTATAGGCGTTTCGTCAAAGCCATCGATTACGGTGGCGACTTGACCAACCTTTATTTTGCTTCCATCATCTTGGACCAGTAGCGTGATCCCAGCAAAGTCGTCGTAATTGTAGGCCTGTTGATCCGTACGCAGCAGAATCCGTCCCGCATCGGTCTTGATGCTGCCAGCAGAAAGCTCGATGGATGACCGCCGGATAGCTTGGGTGACTTGCCCAAAAGATAGCCCGAACTTCTTAAGGTTGTCCTCAGAAATCTCAATCGCGATCTCGTACGGGCGAACCGCCTTCAAATTGGCGATCGAAATCTGAGGCATATTGGAGACCTCGTCGCGGATCTGCTCGCCCAGGCGCTTCAAGTCCATCTCGGTCATGTCGCCTGACAAGACCATGGTGATCACTCGTTCCGTGCTGCCGCGCAGGCTGATTTGCGGTCGCTCGGCCTCTGGGGGAAAAGCCTGGATCGTTGAAACGCGATTGGTGACTTCGTTGAGCTTTTCGTTGAGGTCGTAGCCCTCCTCGAAATCCAGGACCACGCGGCCTTGGCTAGAAGTGGCCAGAGCGTCCATTTCCTCAATGCCTTCGATGTCGTAAAGGACCTCCTCGACCCGCGTCAAAATCGCCTGTTCGATTTCTGCCGGCGTTGATCCTCGGTAAGCGACCGTAACAGTGACGGTTCTGTCAGGAACCTCTGGGAAATCTCTCACCGTAATGCGTTCCGAGAGGGACCAAATGCCGCCTCCGATAATGGCCACCATCAAGAGGTTGGCCGCGACTCCATTTCGTGTGAACCAGGCGATTGCGCTATGCATATGTAACGGGTAGCGTTAGACGGCTTTAGGACGGTAAACGAAAACGTGTCGAAACCGGTTACGGCATCAATGAAAAAGCGCTAGGAGCCAGGCATCGATCAAGGTATTTCCGTAGGTGTCAGGAAGGCAGTCAGCGAGGAGACCAGGGAGCCCGAAATAGGATTCGTGCAGATTGGGGAATTGATACGGGCCGGGCCTGAGAGGCATCTTGAGTGGAGCCAGCTCGACCCCGCTTCTGATAAAATCGGGCGTGTATTCAAAAACCGAGAAGTGGCGATCGGCATCCCAGAAGACCGCACCAATCTTAGCTCCCTGATAGAAGACGTCTGCAATCGAGCTTGCCATGGATCAGATTATCGAACGCGTTGACGTTGCTTGCCCTCCAGTTTCTCGAGATCGAGAGGGCTTACAGTAGGTGCAGGGAGCATTTCGGCCAACGCGTCGCGGAGTCCCAATGCTCGAAGAATCCGGGCCAGCGAGGCAGTAGCGATCGACCGGCCATTCTCCAACGAGGATATGACATCGGCGCTGACCGCTGCTTTGGCTGCCAAGTCCTTCTGCTTGATTCCTAGCTGGATCCGATAACGCCGAATGCGATTCCCTAATTCTTCGAGCTCTTTCATTATAAAACAGGGAAATAACAGTATTAAAATATGAAATCGATTGAGGGCGCAAGAGGTGATGAGCACTAGCGCAGGTCTAGCGGGGGGCATTGATGACGAAGCAAAGCGGAAATGGCGGAGCAATAGTGGAGGGTAGGGATGCATTCCTACGCAGGCCTCAATGATGGAACGTAGGTCCGTTGCGGCTGTTAGAGGACTAACA
Source organism: Opitutaceae bacterium (assembly GCA_002694885.1). Lineage (GTDB taxonomy): Bacteria > Verrucomicrobiota > Verrucomicrobiia > Opitutales > Opitutaceae > Pelagisphaera. The sequence continues at coordinate 20,924 of NZNM01000044.1, forward strand.
GCCCTACCATTAGGCGATGCGGGATAAATCGTTGGATGGGAGATTTCCTGCTCAGTTTTGAGATTTTTTGCGGGGGATGAACTCTACGGAAACGGGGTTGAAGGTTTCCAGGCTGGGTAGAGTGGTTTGCATGCCTTCCGCGGGTACGGGGGCTTTGGCGGTCCAGACAATGCTATTGAAAATGAAGGTTCTAAGGGAGTCCACTTGCCAGTTCTTGTAGAAGTGGGGCAGGGTGATTCCAATTCCCCTTCCTGCATCCGGGCGTTCGATACCCCAAGCGATGATTTCCTCTTTGGGCGCTTCAGGAGGAAGCGTCGAAGTAGCGAGGGCGAATGCTCCAGGCATCAGTTGATTGTCGTCCGGTCCGAAATAGTTGTTGATGTACGGCTCGTCGTGGAGAACCATGGCGTTCCAGCCGTTAGCGGTCGGGTGATTTGGATCGGCTGCTTCAATGCGAGCCGCCTCGTAGATTTTAGCTATCGATTGGTGGTGCTCGCAGCGGGTGGCGAAATAGCCTCCCATCCATTGCAGGAGCGGGTGGTCCCCGTCGCGAGCCACATCTTCGTCCAGGAGGCCAACCCCGTAGTGGAGGCAGACGATTCCCCGACCCTTAGCCATGACGTCCGTCAGCTCTTCCATTACCCGATCCGAATCGGGAAGGCGTTCTCCCGGGAATTTGTCACCTATAAAGACGATGGTATCGTAGATATCGATATCACGAGGAATTTCATCCCAGGCGTAGATCACGTCCGCTTGGATGGGGATGCCGTTCTTGTTGTTTTCCAAGCAATATTCAATGAGGCGGCCGCCGGCATCAACCTCGTGGCTACCCGGCGGGTGAGTCGAGGGGCCGACGACGATGATGGCGTTGATAGCGTCTTGGGATTGCCGACCGCAACCCACGAAAACCAGGGCGGAGAGTAGAATGAGCGGGATGAAATTGTTGATTGGATACATTTTAATAGGGTAGCACAGGCTTCTAGCCTGTGTTTGGATCGGCCATTTGGATGAGGGTTAAGTGGGCGCTCAGAGATCGCCCGCTACCTGAATTGCCTCGGGGATCATTATCGCGGCGTAAAGCCGCTCCTGCAAACTTGGATGCGAGTGACCAGCTTTTCACAGCGACTTCATAAACAGCACCAAGGATTCGACTTGCTCTTCGCTTAGGACGCCGGCGTAGCTCGGCATGGCCCATTCGCCTTTGGCGAAGCCTCTGACCACTTTGGCGGTGGGGTCGAGAATCGATTCTCGCAGGTAGGCTTCATCGGCGGTTATGGTCTGGTTTTCGCCGTCAACCACGATCGTTTGCTCTTTGCCATAGAGACCCTTCCAAGTGGGGCCGACTTTGGCTACATCGGAGCCATCGATCGAGTGGCAAGCGACGCAGCCCACCATGTTGTAAACACGGCGGCCTTCGGCAACTGAAATGGGTGTTGCTTCGGGCAGAGATTGGGTTCGCGGCGTGAGGTCGACATCAATATGTCCAAATCCTTCGGATACGGGATCGAAAGGTGGGAGTGAATAGGGGGTGGTGTAGGCATTGTTCTCGACGGGCACGCCGTCTTCACTGGCCAAGGCCCAGCCGATGCGAAGCTGCATGGTTTCATCCAGGTCGGGAGTAGCTACAAAAACTGATCGTTTATCATTGGAAAGGTAGGCGCTGCTCGGCGTGATCCAATCGATGCCAGTTTTACCATCGCTTTTGTATTGAGCGGACCCATACCTATATGTGCGCTTGTAACCCCAGGAAGCCATAGAGTAGTTCTCGGGATCAGTTGCCAGTTTAGGATCGAGCTCGACATCGAAACGCAGCAATGCCCCATTTTCTAGGGGCGATATTTCGGTGGGCAAGGCGTTGGTTTTACCTGTGTAACGTACGCGTCCGAGTCCCGTCAGTCGTTCGCGGTTATTTCCCCAACCGCTAATTTGGAATCCCGCCATATAAAGCTGTCCATCGAGGGGATTTATGGATCCGTGCAAGGGAGGGAACTGCATTTCAGAGGTGATGCTAATAACGGATGCTTGAGGTTGTGGACCGCGATCGTTCAGAAGTACTTGAAAGAGCTCTGCCCGATTGAATCCGATATGGACCAGGCTATCGTTGAGAGCGCCCATGCGAGCTCCGAAAAGCCAAACTTGTGAGGTGGCGGAAGCGTTGACCGAATGAGGAATCCAGGTTAGGGGATCGGCGATCGGCTCAGGGTACTTTTCCCGTTCGTGGAGGCCCTCGGAGAGGTAGCCGTAGAACTGGCGATCGCGAACGATATGCAGAGGCGTAGTGGGAATGTACTGCCCCTGCTGATCGCTGGAAGTGACCAATCCTGTACGAACGTTGACGCCGATATTCGGTTGCCGCAGACCATAACCAAGCACGGTCGCTTGACGTCCATCTGCGGATATTCTGAGAACGCTTCCGTTGTGTTTGCCCAGCGTCGTTGCCTGCTGTCCGCCCTTAGCGATGACGAACTCGCCATTGGGCGCGAGGCGGATCCCGCTTGGAAATTCGCGCATGTCGGCGGTTTGCCCGAATGCGTTCGAGAATAGCTCATGTCGATCGGCTTCTCCATTTCCATCGGTATCCAGAATCTTCCAGATTCCGTTTTTATCGAAGGCGAAGATCTCTCCATCGCGAATAGCCACTGTCATAGGTTCGTGGAGACCGGACGCGAAACGCTTCCAGCGAATTTCTTTCAGATCGCCATCCAGTCCGCTGGCAAGCCAGATATCGCCGTCAATTGTAGGCAGAACCCCAGTCCCATCGGGCAAAAACTGGATGTCGCCGGGCCGAACATTGCGGCGCCAAGGATTGTTGTGGGGAAGATCGATGTCGTCGACCACGTATGCGTTGTCGGCATTCGATAGACGGCCGCGAGTTGTGACTTTCTCTGGCCAACGCAGTGGCGGTGGCTTCAGGGTCAACTGTCTGGGTGGATTTTTAGGCGGGTTCGAAGCTAAGGAAATCGCTAATGCGAATCGAGTGGCTGTTTGACTGGCGGGTACGCGAACGACCCAGCGCGATTGTTCTTTCGATAGGGTTGCTCGGGATCTGTCGCCGGCGGTTAGTGTGATGCCAGCGTCATTGCTTATACCTGCGACGAGCGATAGCGATTGGCCTGAAGGTCCGATCTCTAGGTGTCTTTCGACTATGGGTTGACCCGAACGCAGCGACGACTCCCATTGCTCGCGAACGATAGCGCTACGGACGATGTATTCCAGAACCACCCCGTCTTCGATGAGCTGAATGGCTTGGAAGCGCCCTTGCGAATCGGATAGCGGTCCGCGTCCGACTTCCTCCTGGCTAGGGGCTGGCGAGCGAGGATCTGACAGTTGCAGCCGTTCGCCTGATTGCCACCCTGGATAGATGCCGTTGGATAGGATAAGGTCGCCGTCAATTTCAGGCAAAACCGATTGCCCGCCTTGGGTTTTCTTGCCCCAAGGGTGATAGGACTTGGGGGCCAAAGCGATTGGCGTGACTCCCGGCCCGCGCCAAACGGCTGAAACGCGAAGCAAATCGGTGTCGAAGCAAGCCCAGCAATCGTTGCCTAGATTCAGGATGATTCCCCGAGGGGTGAGATTGTTTCTCGAGGGCAGACTGCTCGTTTTTCGAGCATCGATGATAGACGAGAAAAACGGGAAATCCGGTTCAACCCAGTCTGCCCAAGGAGTCGCATCCCCTTCGCTCTGGCCATTGGCAGTATTTAGCGAAAAAAGGAGGCTAATGAACAGTCCAAAAGGCCATGATCTGGTTAGGAGGCAGGCGTGAGGCATCGGGGAGAGTTTGAGATAGGCCTAGGCAAGTCGCAAGAAATTACATCCGGGTCGATATTACAAAGCGTTTTGGCAAGAATGTCCAATTGACAGGCGACGATTTAGCGCGCGATATTGCGATTTGTAATCCGAAACGTTACTCCCATGAAAGAGAAGAAGACCATTCCTTCGAATAGTATATCCCGTCGTCAGTTCGGGAAAGTGTCCGCTGCCGCAGTGGCTAGTGGCGCCTTTAGTTTCAGTATTCTGCCGAGCCATGCTCGGGGACGCCTGACCAAGCCGACGGTTGTCGGAATTGGTACCGGTGGAAAGGGGCGTGTCGACATCACCCATTGTGAAGAGGCTGGATTCGATGTGGTGGGGCTCGTCGATACAGCGGACTCAACGAAAATGTCGTCCGTTGACATGGAGAATCGGCGTCTCAAAGGCGTTGTTGAAACGCGCAGCCAATACCCGGATGCCAAATTCTTTACCGACTATCGGGAAATGTTCGAGAAGATGGGCGACACGGTGGACGCCGTAATCGTTTCTACTCCGGACCATCATCACTTTCATGCTTCTGCCATGGCCATGGAGCGAGGTAAGCATGTTTACTGTCAGAAGCCGCTCACTCACGGAGTTTGGGAAGCCCGAATGCTGACCAAGCTGGCCGAAAAGCATGGCGTAAAGACGCAGATGGGTAACCAAGCTCATGCCAACGACCACATGCGTCGTTGCGTGGAATTGATTCGAGCAGGCGTTATCGGCAAAGTGCGTGAAGCTCACACCTGGACGAATCGTCCGATCTGGCCGCAAGGATTCTCCAAGCCGCC
>NZNM01000045.1 GCA_002694885.1 Opitutaceae bacterium
ATCGGGGCCGACTTTCGCGACGCGGACGGTTCCGTAGCCGAACAATTCCGAAATCTGGGATCGGGCTTTACCCGTCTCCGCGAAGCTGGAGGGGAACAAGAATTTGTCGGCATTTTTTCCACCGCCCGATTGCGGCTTTCAGACAATACATCCTTAACAGGATCTCTGCGACTAGATGAGGTCGAAGACCTTAATGGATTCCGCGATGAATGGAATACGGAAACCGATACTCAAATTCGGAACGACGCCATTCCAAACCAATCAGAGTCATTCTTCTCCAACAACATAACCTTGTACCATGATTTCTCTGACAGCCTGAGAGGAATGATTCGCCAATCGAGCGGATTTCGAGCGCCTACGCTCAATGAGCTCTATCGACCCTTTCGCGTAAAGAACGACATTATCGAATCCAACTCAGGTCTAGCCGCCGAAGAGCATATCGCATGGGAGGCGGGTCTTCGCTACAGTCCCGATGACACCTGGTCTCTCAACTTCAATCTCTTCCACTATTCTCTGGATAATATGATCGCCAATGCTGTCCTGTCCAAAGAGTCTGGATTCAATCCATTGTGCGGTTTCGTTCCCGGAGGGGGATCCTGCGGGCAACGCAGGAACATAGCCGAAAGCTCTGTAGAGGGTGTGGAAATTGATTGGCAATCACGTTTGAGCGACACAGTCAGCGTTCGGGCGCAAGCCGTATACGCGGCATCGGACATTCAAGAGGCTGCGGGACTCCCTGCATTGACCGGCAACGAGTTCCCACACGCATCGCCGTTCAAAGCCAATGTGACTTTCGACTGGCGCCCCAGTGACTCAGTCACCGTCTGGTCTAGCTTTAGGTACCAAAGTACCGAATACGAGGACCTAGGAAATGAGCGGGAACTCGATAAGATCTTCCAAGTAGACGGAGGCGTCCGATACGCGATGTCCGGTCAGCACGCGGTTTCCTTGCATGTCGAAAATCTTTTTGACGAAGAATTCGAGACTGGAGTCTCTACCGCTGGACTGGTTTCCATATCCGCTCCACGCACGGTTTGGCTATCTTGGGACTTTTCTCGTTAGAGCCCTGCTATCTCAAAGGCTTAGCCCTAAGTAGCAAAGGTAGCATCCCAGGAGGCAAACACCTGTCCATTTCGTCAAGCGAGTGGTGCATATGAAAGTAGACACCTGGAATATCAGCATCAGTCCGATCATCGCTGGAAATATCAGCGTAAAAAAGTCCGCGCTCGCAGTGAGCCCATTCGGTGTCACGGCCGCCGACGCGCCAGCTACGAGCAATATATTCAAAATGTCCGCGCCCACCACGTTGCCAATAGCCAATTCCCCGTGCCCTTTTCGCACTGCAGTAACAGATGTCACTAACTCCGGAAGCGATGTCCCAAATGCCACCAAGGTCGCCGCGATAACCGATTGAGGAACGTTCGCCCGGATCGCGGTTTCCTCGACTGCGTGAATCAAAACGTGCGAGGTAGATACCACCACCACGAGGCCAAACGCGATTTTCGCCAGAATAACGAGCGTTGAACCCTTCTCATGCGATTCCACCCCAAACTCGCTTTCCACGTTTTTCGCCCAACGAGTAGACAGCCAGAGATAGCCCGCCAGAATCCCTAAGAAGCAGAATCCCATTATCTGAGGAAACCGTCCTCCATCGACAAACACCGAACTCAAATTACTGTAAGGAAGGCACACCGCGATTATCAGGAAACCCAACGCCAAGCAAAGCAGTCCCTGCCGCCGCATCAAATACAGGTCGATCGGCACATGCCCAACCAGGGCAGCCACTCCCAAAATTAAACCCGTGTCGCAAATGACGGAACCAACGGCGTTGCCCAGAGCCAGATCCGGTTTCCCATTGATTGCCGACATCACTGACACAGTTACTTCTGGAAGCGTTGTTCCCAGACTGACAATAGTCGCTCCGATGATGACCTTGCTGATCCCGTGCCGCAGCGATAAGGTTACCGCCTCTTCTACTAGAACGTCGGCCCCCTTGCCCAATGAAGCCAAGCAAACCGCGATGATTCCCAGCAATGCGATCAAGGGCAGGCCTTGAACGAATTCCGTAAGTAGCTCTTCCATAATTTCAACGGGACAACAGCCCAATGAGGGCGGATTAATTGGCTCCTGTTAGTCGCGAGTCAAGGCATCTCCAACTTTCACCTTGCATCCGCTTTCCCCGCGTTTAAAGCCGCAGGAAAGCATGCAAGCTACAACCTTCAAAACCGAGTTTCGCTTCGGCGGAATAGAGAGACTCTATGGTTCAGGCTCTCTCGATCGATTACAAGCGGCTCACGCTCTTATAGTCGGAATTGGCGGCGTCGGTTCTTGGGTGGCAGAATCGCTGGCACGCTCTGGGCTAGGCCAGCTAACCCTCGTGGATCTCGACGACATCTGCGAAAGCAATATCAATAGGCAAGTTCACGCCCTCGATGGAATGATCGGAAAGCCGAAGGTTGACGCTATGGCTGATCGCTGCCGCCTTATCAACCCCGAGATCAACATCAGACCTATAGCCAAGTTCTTCACTGAAACGAACGCCGAGAGCTTGCTAGATGTTCAATACGACTACGCAATGGACGCTATCGATAGTCTGAACCACAAGTGCGCCTTGATCGACAGTTGCCGAAGAGCGAGAATACCCATCATCGTTTCAGGAAGCGCTGGTGGCAGAGTCGACCCAAGCCAAATCAGGATAGCCGACTTGACTCGGTCCTACAACGATAAGCTCTTGCAACGGGTACGAAAAAAACTGCGCCAAGAATATGGATACCCAAGGGAACGTAGACGACGCTTTAAAATCGAATGCGTTTTCTCACCCGAAGCCGCCCGCTACTCGGAATCGGAATCTTGCGAAAGCGAGCCAGCCTCTAGCCGCAAGCTTGATTGCTCCAGTGGTTACGGAGCAGCTGCCCACGTTACGGGAGCCTTTGGCATGATGGCAGCAGCTCGTATTGTGGAGAAAATTTGCTCAGAAAAAAGCTGAATGCGTTTAACGGATCTAAATCGCGAGGGAGGCATCGGAGCCAATTCCCTCTATGTTGAAATCGATGGATTTAATCTGATCATCGATTCCGGCCTGAATCCAAAGCTTGCTGGATCGATGGCGACACCCGACTTCTCCATAGTCAAGAATGTCGAAATCGATCTCATTTTGATCACTCATTGCCATCTCGACCATATTGGAGCGTTACCGCTGCTCATGCAAGAGCACCCGGAAGCTCGAACTATAATGAGCCAATCCAGTCAGATGCTGATCGAACGCATGCTGCACAATTCCTGCAATGTGATGAAACGCCAACGGGCAGAACAAAATATCCACGAGTATCCGCTTTTTACTCACGACGAAGTAGATCGTGTATCTGAGCGATTTGAAACCGTTCCTTTCGAAGAAGTTTCAAGTTTCAAAAAAAACGGTCGTGAACTTCAGATAGTATTGCATCAAGCTGGTCACATTGCCGGGGCTGGAGGTGTTGAAATCAAGTCTGAAGATCAGCGCTACTTCTTTACCGGCGACGTCCTGTTCGACCATCAAAAAACCCTTTCTGGAGCCCGCTTTCCGTCAACCAAACGATTTGATATTGTCGTACTGGAAACCACTCGAGGAGAAACGGAACGAGAGTCCGGTAAAACAAGAGAATCGGAGGTTGACCGACTCCTAGCTACGACTCGCAACGTCCTGAGGCGAGGTGGTTCCGTTCTTATTCCTGTTTTCGCTCTTGGCCGGATGCAGGAGATACTCACTATCATCAATGAAGCTCGCAAGTCAGGCGACATTCCGAAATGTCCGGTATTCGGAGCCGGCTTGGGACTAGCGGTCGCGGATCATCTCGACCAAATCTCAAAACGAACTGGCCAAGCCAAGTTTTCGAGAAGAACAATCAAAGAGCTACGCCTTAGGCGCCCGCCACGTCAATTGGCGACTGGCAAAGAACCCCCGCAGCAAGGCATCTACATTGTTAGCAGCGGGATGCTAATCGAACGCACACCCAGCTACGCCTTGGCGGCTTCCCTAATAGCCCAGGGACGAAACGCGATCTGCTTCGTTGGCTACTGCGATCCCGATACTCCCGGCGGCAAGCTACTTGAAACGAAGCCTGGAGAACCCTTCATTTTCGAAGCTCTCGATTATCAAACGCCGATTAGAGCCCAGATCGAGCGCTTTGAATTAAGCGGTCACGCGGACAGGGAAGAGCTACTGGCTTTCGCTCTCTCTACCCGACCCAATACAATCGTGCTCACTCACGGAGATCCTGGCGCGCGGGCTTGGTTCGCGGAAGCTCTAGTTGAAAACGAGCCGACGTTGAAAGTAGTCGATCCTAAGCCTCTTCAGACAATCAACGTCAGCTAAAAAGCATCTCCACAAATCATGGAGTATCGGCAACTTGGCGACAGCGACATCTCGGTATCTGAAATCGGTCTCGGCTGCTGGACCCTCGGGGGCCTGAATGTCTCGAATGGGCATGATTCCGGTTGGGCTTCAGTCAACGATATTGAAGCGGAAAAAGCAGTCGCCTCGGCAATCGAAAAAGGGGTGAACCACTTTGACAATGCGGACGTCTACGGAAACGGGCGAGCTGAAAGACTTCTGTCAAAAATCCTAGGGCGCCTTGGCCGAAGAAGCGAGGAGTTCATCATTTCCTCTAAAGTGGGATTTCAATCAGGAAGCCACGAGCACGCATATACGCCAGAAAACATCAGACGCCAGTGTGAACAGTCTCTCAAGAATCTCAATCGCGACTACATCGACATCTACTATCTTCATCACGGGAACTTTGGCGAGGACGACCGATATCTAGAACCAGCAGCTAACGCAATGCAGAGTCTGCAAAAGGAAGGAAAAATTCGCATCATCGGCCAATCGGCCCACAAAACCAGCCATTTCGAAAAGTCCATTCCCGTTCTTAAACCAACTGTTCTCCAAAGCTGGGCCCACATAATGGACACAAAATTCATTGTTGAAAATGGCTTGGTCGGTCAACTTTTAAAGAAAAATCGGCTATCGTTCATCGCATTCAGCCCCCTAAACCAGGGTATCCTAACTGGTAAATACCATGGCAAGGAAGCCCCTAGCTTCGAAATTGGCGACCATCGACGAAAGTCGCAGAAGTTTTCAACCAATTCTCTGCGATCGATGGACTCTAAATTGGACGCGCTAAAACAGCGGTTTGGCGATCAAGACTCCGCGCTTCCCAGCGTTGCTTTACGCTTCGTACTTAGCTTTTCGAACGTTGCTAGCGCGATTCCCGGCTTTCGAAACAGGGAACAAGTTGAGCAGAACTTAGCCGCTATGGAGCGCGAACTCAGCAGCGACGACATGGAATTCATCAAGGAGTTATTCCAAACCGCTTAACGCTTGCTGATATTGGGCCTGTTCCGGATTTAGGCTCAACGCCTTTTGCAGCGCTTCCTTAGCCTTGGCCGTTTGCCCGGTTTGCATGTAGGCAACCCCAAGATTATACCACCAGCGATCCTGGCTAGCGTCTCTTTCGACAGCTACTTCCATGGCTTCGATCGAGCGTTGCGTGTCTCCTTTTTCCGCATACAGCAATCCTTCTCCGAACCAGAGAATGCCTAAGGAGGAATCGATAAGCTTGGCGTTCGAAATCTTCCTCAACGCTCCATCGATGTCCCCCACTCTGGCCAACATGATAGCGATATCGTATAGCAAATGAGCATTGTTTCGATCGAAACTCGCCGCCTTCTCCGCCATTTGCTTGGCTAGAGCGACATCTCCTTGCTGAACGGCAAGTTCGGCTCGCCTCAGAGCTCCAGCCGGACGATCCGCATTCGCTTCAGCATACTCTAGCCACTCCTGAAAGGCGCTCTGACTCGGATTGTACATCATCGAAAGCGTATCCGCGGCTTGGTTGCGAACGAGTCTAGAAGAATCATAAAGAGCTCGTTGAAGATCTGCCAGGCGATCGCCGCGATTCGACAAAATTCTCAACGCCGATTCACGCTCCACCGGCGACTTCGATTTCATCGAATTCAAAGCGGCATCAAGACTTTCAGGCGTACCCGGCGCCATCGCCCCAAGAATTCTCAGGTAAGCCGATCTCCAGTAAACGTTCTCCTCTTTTTGCAGCAGGCCATGCACTTCTTTCCAGGATACGGAATCTCCATTGTAGTAGGCATCAAGAATCCGCGCCCTATCTCTTAATTCCTGTCTTCGCTCGGAATTCGGAAACCAACTTTCAACTGCATCCCTAGACCACTCTACTGGCTTGTCCCCATGGCATGCCTGACATGCATTGGGCACTCCGTAATCAATGGTCAATTGCGGATCGGGAATCGTAAAGCCATGATCCCTTCGTGCGTCCCGTTGCATATAGAGCCGCGTAGGCATGTGGCAGGACACGCATTGATTGCCAGCGCTCTCCAAGGGATGTTGACTATGGGTAACGGGATCGACGATTGTCGCTTCGTTTAACCCGGTAGCATGGCAACGCATGCAAAGAGAGTTGTCCTCAACCGGCAAGATCGTCTCATGCGAATGGGGATTGTGACAATCCAAACAGCTGACCCCCTTGTGCCCCATTCGGCTCATCTTAAGCGAACCGTAAACATAGTTTTCCTCGTTTGCTTTACCATCGACGAAATAGGCGTTTGGCAAATCCGGGAGGACCAACCGGAAATGATCGTGAAACGCTTCCCCGGCCTTGAAACCGTTCGCAGTCAACTCCTCTCTTCTAGCGTGACAGCTAGCGCAGTTATCCATCGCCAATTCTATGTTCGGCTCTGTTGCCGTCGGTACATAATCCCCTGATCGGGCGGCAGCCACATGCTCCTGCATTCCGGAATGGCACTGTACACAAGAGATTCCCTCTATTTTCCACTGACTGTCATAGGAATCGGTTCGCAAATCGTAATTCTTTTCGAAATCCGTCATGTGACACCAGGCGCAGTTCGAATTCCAATTCATTCCTTGCTGGCTCCAATGCCCCCAGTCTCCTTGGTTCCGGTCTTCATCTCCGAATACATTGAACCACTGCTTTTTATGAGGATCCCAGGTCAGCCCCTGGATTTGATAGCGACCGTCTGGAAAAGAGACTAGGTACTGGCGAATCGGCGTTTCTCCTATGACTGAATCCACTTCGCTGGGAAGACCCGAACCCACTTCCTCAATACTGAATTCAGGATCAGGACCACTCAATTGATAAATCCGTCCGGCTTGATCTTCGACTTCTCCTTGAGAAAAGGCTTCCAAATCCTTCTCGGGATCGAGTCGTCGGTGAGCCAAGTGGTGATGGCTTCCCAGCCAATCGTTGTATTCAGCTTCGTGACATTCTCGGCAGGTTTCCGTCAAATACCAATCGGGATGTTCTTGCGCAGCCGCCACTAGCACTCTGGCTTGATTGGGACTGTCACTCAATGATTGCTCGGAGTTCTTCGAAGCCTTTTCAGATGAACATCCGATAAAAGTCACCGATATCGCGTTCAACGCAACAACCACGAAGGCCACTGCGAATAAGCGTTTCCTCAAATTCTTTGATTGGGTCAATCTCATGAAATCCAGGTTTGACAACAGGAGGGATAACAGCGGAGCCCGTTAAGAGTTGGAAGCAAATTCGCCCGATAGCGTCCCAGAGCTTGCCATAATCAAGCGGATCCAAGGAAATGAATTCCGTAATTGAACGGGAAAGGTTAAGGCGAAATGAGAGCTAGCAAGTCGATGCGACTGCTCGCCTGGGCAATTCTCCTGGTGACTCTTGGCTTCGGCTTGCGACCATTTAATTTCGATTCCCGCAATGATGTTGCCTACGATCCCGTAACGCACGGATTGATATTCCACAGGAAGAGCGAACAACGCTTCTACTGGCAACGCGGGATCGCCTATACCAAAGACCCCATATTCTTCGCTTCCCATAGCCCTTTCACTATAGCTACCCAACTTTCACCTAATCGGTGGCCGCTGGGTTTAGGAACGATACTTGAGCTGGATGACGACGGGCTACAACCACCTCTGTTGCTCGCTCAATGGAAGAACCATCTGGTTGTCAGGAGCCGTCGAGCAGAGGAATATCGGGGCCGGCCCTATCGTGAAATGGGTGTTTCAAATGTATTCGAAGACGGAATCCCGACGACATTAGCAATCAACTACGATGGGCAGAAAGCCCGCGTATTCGTCAATGGCCAGCTCGCAGAAACGCGCAGCTATCAACTTATAGAATCCGGTTCCCCGATCACTGGCGAATAGTATTGGGTAACAATTCCACAGGTGAATCGCCTTGGTCTGGAACTTTGTCCCACTTTTCTCTACACAATCGCGCTCTTAGCCCGGAAGATATTGATAGCGCTAGCAATTCGCCGACCTTAGACTACCGATTTACGGAACGCTTTATGGACCAGATCCCAAATCTGGCCAGTTTAGACGCCCCGCTGGTACTACCTCAGCGATTTCGGACTCCCGACCCTAAACGGTTCACGCGTATCGAGACGCTATAAGAACCAGAAAAAAGACAAACTTACGATATGGTCATCAATCTGATCGGCTATCTGCCAGCAGGATTCGCGATCGCTGTTCTTTTGAATCAACGCGTCGGAAATCGCTTCAGTCTGTTTCTAATCACAGCCTTGCTAGCCAGCGGTCTCAGTCTCACCATCGAGCTATTGCAGGTTAAACTGCCCACCCGCGATCCTAGCTAGATCGATTTGGCTATCAATAGCGCAGCAGGTATCATTTCCGCCGCTTGCGCCGCGATTACCCTGACGAGGACGGTTCGCATTCGCTCTCGCAGATTTCGTTTCTAACCGCCCGTTAGGCCCCTCAGACACGCACCAAATCCCAGGCCTCGGCCCCAAAAGGACCCACGCCATAGCCCCGCGAGTCGGACAGATTATGATTGCCATAGAGACAAAAAGTCCTAATCTAAATTAGGAACAGGAAGGAGTAAATATACAGCAACAACACTTAACCAATAAGAGTCGTGAAAAGAGCAATTACACTACTATTGTTTCTCTCGTGCCTCGTTCGTCCAACAATAGGGAATGAGGGCCAGGGAAAGTACACATACGAAGCGAATCTGACGAGCGACGATGTCGATTTGTTCATACAGGTCGTTAGACAGCCGCTTTTTCCAGAAAATCTGCGAAACGCTGGTTATTCTAGAGGTCGCGTAGATATGCTTTTGGAATTGCACCACGATGGCGAGTTGAGGGATTGGCTCGTTACAGAAGCCAATCATCGCGCCTTCGCTAAGGCTGTGGAGGCGGTAATCGATGAATGGGAATTCGCTCCTCCAAAAAAAGACGGGAAGCCCATATCATTGGTGATTCCCATCCGCGTTAACTTCGAAGCAGGATCGGATGTCATTTCTTTCGATATGACAGCTGGTCTAAACCATTACATGCGTTTAGGCTCCAACTACGATCCAGGCGAATCGATCAAAATAGCGGAAGTCGACAAGTTGGACAAGTTCCCGGAACCTCTCCACGTCGTCAAACCTAGAGCTCCTCGTTCTTGGATTGAGAAGAACAACGACACGGTCGGGGTGTTTCGCTTCTTTATCGACACCAAAGGCGCCGTACGCCTAGCCCATGTTGACCATGTCGAAGGCGATATCGATGTTCGACTTCTTGAAGTCGCTCAGGATGCCTTAGAGCAGTGGCAATTCTCGCCGCCGACAGTGAACGGGAAAGGCGTGGTGGTCGAAGTGAAACAGCCGTTTCACTTTAGCCTCCTAAACTGAAAGAAGCTTATTTTGATAGAAAAGACCGCTAGCCTTCGCTAGCGGGCTTTTTCCATTGCCTCGAATGACATCGCTTCGATTTCCTCTAAATCGATACCTTGAGCATTTCTAGGAAATCGATAGTCCTCCAAAAACCATTCTTCCGTAAACGAGGCTGATTTTCCGGGCGCGATATCCTCTCTGGGCCCGATTGGCTCAAGCTCGCAGGTACTAAGGTTATCCGATGCGCGATTCTCAACATACCAAAGCGATATGGTCATGCCTATCATTTCCCAATATCTACGATTTGGATACGTCGGGAACTTCTTTATGAAAGCCAGATTGTTAGGGGACAGATAAGTCATCCATCCTTCATGGGAATCCAGTCCGAGCTTGGGGAATCGTGGTGGTCCCTTGAGAATGAAATAACCGTCTCGAATTTCGATATTCGGATCCATCGGCCGATAGTCGAGCGTACGACCATCGTCTTGATACATAATATATTGATTTGGATACGCCGAATATTCGGAAAGCGGAACCAGACAAATGCCACCGCCTTTGGCGAAAGTGCGGCTCCAGTGATTCCAGTGAACGGGCTTAGACGATATGTTAACGATCGTTTGTGTAGCGACAAACCGGCTACCGCTCGGGTCCAGAGAATAATCGCGAATCAATTGCACGCCGGTCTCTTTATGCTCAACGCTAGTCACTCTCGCTGAAAGCTCTCCCGTAATCTCACCATTCCAAACTCCTTCCCATAGCTCTCTCCGCTTTGGCACAATTCTCTCGGGGCCGATATCAAACCTTCCGGGACCTGCTTCTACGGGCTCCAAAGCTTTCTTGCCCTTCCACGAATACTGCATAATCCGCCCCCCTTTGGCTGGCGAAATAACAACGTGCGCCTCACCATTTTCCAAAACGATCTCGCCATCTGAAGTCCATTCCGCCGCTGTAGTTATCGGCTCCGTATAAAGTGTGGCGATGATAGCAGAAGCAGCGAAGGCAAATAGGCGTTTCATTGCTCGACCAATAGGAAGCTGAGTAATTCTTGGCAAGCCCCCAGCTAACGACCATAAGATAGCTGTGCGTCCTCAAGCTCGCCTACTGTAACCTAATTGCTGAAAACACGTTTGCTACTCAAGGTAGTTAAAACAACGCCGTATACGCTGGCTAAGCCGATAACAATTATTAGCTTTCCGTCCAACTGATTCGCATTCAACGTTCTTCGCTCGCAAAATGAATAAGCAATCGAAACACTACCAGGTCTGTACGTTCCATATGATCGAATTCTCAAGGGTTCTTTTCGGGGCAATCGCGGTTATTTGCGCGGCGAATTCAAGCGATCTTCAAGCAGCCAAGAAGGCTCGAGTGTTTATCGATTCAGAGGCATCCACAAGCTACAACGAGCGTAAGGAATCGGATAGCGGGGCCGAGTATGAGACCTACGTATTCATCAAAGGTAAATCCTACGGAGCCGGCTTCAAAGACAAGAGCCTGACCGAACCTACCTTCGAGGAGGTAGTGGAAACGCTGGCTGAGAACATGAAGGACCGTAATTACTATCCGTCCGCTTCGCCAGACCAAGGCGATTTGCTGATAGTCGTTCACTACGGTTCCACCATGGTCGAACAGGATTTGGAAGAGCTCTTCATGCTGGATGCGACCGATCCCTATGCTGACCAAGCCGATCCAGAGACGTTCTCAGAAGTCTACGACGATACGTTTGAAGACATCTCGGATCTTGACGATATTTCTAGGAACAACGAGGCCAAGCACGCCAATTCCATGGACAACAGGAGCTTGGGAATCGGTCGAGCTCTCAATCGCAAGAACATCAATACAACTGAGGAGTTCGATCTTCGCGTGGAGCTCGAAGATGAGCGGTACTTCATCATCTTGATGGCCTACGACTATGCGAAGCTACGGGAAACAAAAGAGAAAGAGCTTCTCTGGACAACCCGCTTCAGCGTTCCCGCCATCGGAACTAATTTTGTCGATGCCTACCCGGCACTCGCTCGGGCCGCGCGTGAATACTACGGGACCAGTCTTGAGAAATACGCAAAGACGACCACGCAATTTGGCACCGCCACCGTCGATATCGGCGATCTAGAAACTGTCGGGATTGAGGAATCGTCCGAGGACGCGCCGGAAGAATAGAGTCGCCTTATACTGAGCGGAGCTTATCCAAATCCACTGTGACTTCTTTAATCGCTCGCTCCGTTTTCTTTTCTTCAATCGTTTTTTCTCTTGTCCTCCCCGTATCGGGGAACGAAGAGGCGCTTCGGACCGCTTCCCACCTAGCTCAGAAAGCCATGGACAGCGGGCTGGCCTTGGATATCGCTACCGACCTAACGACTGAGATCGGACCCCGGTTATACGGCTCCGATGACGAGCGACAGGCAGTCGAATGGGCAACGAAAAGATTTCAAGAATATGGATTTGATAAGATTTGGACAGAGTCGTTTCCGGTTGATCGCGGATGGGAGCGTGGTGACGAGACTGCAGCTGTCACCTATCCTTCGCCTCAAAAACTCGTTATAACCGCCCTCGGCGGCAGTGTTGCCACACCACCCGAAGGAATCGAAGCTGAAATCGCTTTATTTAAAACGATTGGCGCGTTAAAATCGCAGCCTGCTGGTTCACTCAAAGGGAAAATCGCCGTGGTCACCCAACCGATGGGAATCGGGCAATACGGAAAGATCTCCGGGCCGATCAGGGGGAATGGGCCCTCTGAGGCGGCCAAGCGTGGAGCTGTCGCCTTTCTCATGCGATCTGCGGGAACATCGAAAAACCGATTCGCTCATACGGGAGCGACCCGTTATCAGAAAGACGTCACTCGCATCCCAGCGGCTGCCCTCTCCGTTCCAGACGCCCTGCAATTGGATCGGCTAAGTGAACGATTCGACAGAATGCGTATCAAACTTGTCCTTACACCTAAGCAATTAGGGACGGTCACGAGCCAGAATCTCATTGCTGAGATCACCGGCAGCGAAAAACCTGAAGAGATCGTTCTTCTGGGCGCTCACATCGACTCATGGGATCTCGGCACCGGGGCCATCGACGACGGGGCTGGCGTGGGTGTGGTTATGGCAGCCTCGAAACTGATTCGCGAGCTCCCTACTCCGCCAAAGAGAACCATTCGCGTCGTCCTCTTCGGGGCGGAAGAGATCGGAATCTATGGTGGAAACTTTTATGTCGAGAATAACCGAACCGATCTCGATCGACATATAATCGCCGCCGAGGCGGATGCGGGACAAGGACCCATTCATACCTTCAACGTAGGGGTGGGCGATCCCCTCGAGCCAACGCTTTCAGTAATTCGCGACGCTCTCAAGCCGCTTGGCGTCAAACCGGGAAGAGCGAAGTCACGCGGGGGTCCGGATATCGCTCCAATGGCCAATGTCGGCGTGCCCGTGGCGGGGCTAGACATGTTTACCGAGGACTACTTCGATTTGCACCATACGGCCAATGACACCATCGATCAGATTGTACCCGAGCGCATCAATCAGAGTGCGGCCGTTTACGTTACGTTCGCCTATCTTGCCTCCGAGTTGGGGGGCTACTACCGGGCTAAGTGAAGGTCTCGGTTGTTCTTGGAGATCGTTTACAAGATCTCTCATTGAATCGTGTCTACGATCCGATTCTCATATAGAAATTGCTTTTTATTTTGCCAGTCCTTGACCACTTTGACCCGCAACTTCATATCGACAAAGTCGTCCGTCATTGCCATCAATTTTTCTCGGGCCGATTTCCGTATTTTTTCGATTACCTGACCTCCTCGACCGATGACGATCGCTTTCTGGCTTTCCCTCTCAACTATGATGGACGCTTGAATACGAGTTTTCTTGCCCTTGACTGACCAAGAATCGAGCAGAGCGGAAATTGATTGCGGTAGTTCATCGTGAAGCCATTCGATCGCCGTCTCTCGAACAACCTCCTCCGCAATTTCCCGTTCAATCGAATCCGTTATTTGGTCGGCAGGAAAGAGAAAGGGTCCTTCTGGCATGAGCTCTTTCAATTTGTTTAGCAATTCTGTCAGCCCTTCTCCGGTTTGCGCGGAAATTTCAAATACGGGTATTTTTCCTGTGATCTCTAAGTACCTCTCGGTAGCTTTCTCGATTTCCTCCTTATCCGCTTTATCCGTTTTATTCACTGCGAGCACAGCTGGTCCATTGCTAGCGCGTGTCACTTCCGCAGCCATGCGGTCTTCGTTACCAAACTCTCTGGTCGGGTCGCATAAGCAGATAACCGCATCGCCATTTGAACTTTCGTCTTCAACAGTCTTTTTCATCGCCCGGTGCATTCGATTCAATGCCCGATGAACGCCAGGTGTATCCACAAATATGATCTGGGATTCCCCGTCAGTAACAATTCCGAGCCATCGCTTGCGAGTTGTGTTGGGCTTTGAGGAAACAGCCGAAAGGCGATATCCCAGCAATCGATTGAGCAAGGTGGATTTGCCAGCATTGGGTCTGCCAACTAGTGTAACGTATCCGACTCTGCCTTTTCCGAAATCCATAAGACCGTGCTACTAGAACAGCGACTATAGGATTAGTCCTCGTTGTTTCGGAAGCCTTTTCTGGCTTACATCACTGCACGATAGATAGCCTGTAAAACCAATAGAATCTAAGCGCTTTTGCTAGGTAGTTAGCGAGCGAAACTCCTCAAAAATCGTTCCTTTTGGCTTAAGCCCTGGCGTTTGAGCGCCGAACAAAACAGCATGCAACCAAACGATAAGCGGCGTTTACTCAGAAAGTGGGAAAAGCAGCGCTTGGCGCTCCAATCGAAGATTGAGGCCGTACTCGCGAAGACAAGCGAAGATGAGGTTGCCATAGAACGATTCACGATCGACTGGGAGAACGCGGGGATCAACCTGTATAGCACAGCTTCCGAAACGATTCCTCCGCATCGGGAGAGAAAATTTCTCCACGAGGCCGCTCGCAAGTGCCAACCTGAGATATCAGAGCTAGCCGAGCTCGTCGATCGATCGATTAAAGAGCATGAAGAGATGTACAACGCCCTACTGGGAAAAGCGCCCTCTCCAAAATGGCCCGAGTGCATGATTGAAGGGAATCGCGCCCTGGCAGGCCTAAGAAACTAATACGGCTCTCGCGTTTGCGGATCGACCCCGCCTTGATTTTCCTGTCTTGTTCATCCATGCTCGTTCTAAATGGCGAGAATCCCCTGGCTTGGACTACTTTTGGCGGCGATATCGGCTTTTAGCCTTTCAGAAATCGGATTTTCACAGGCTGGGCGGAACATCGATTTTCGCGACGGGCTATTGGATAGGCTTAACCATCTCAACGAATCTATCTCCGAATCGCCAAATTCGCCCCGTCTATTCCAAACGCGGGGCGAAACGCACTTCTATCTGGGAAATATCGAGCAATCCATCGCCGATTTCGATCGCGTGATTGAGTTGATTCCCCACCAAGAGCCACGCCACTGGCAGAGAGGGATCAGCTACTATTACGCGGGTGAATTCGCCAAAGGGGTCGCCCAATTCGAGCTTCATCAAACCGTTAATCCCCAAGATGTGGAAAACGCCGTGTGGCACTTCCTTTGCCAAGCTCGCCTGAACGGGATAGAAACAGCTCGGGAATCCCTGATCCCTATTCAACGCGACTATCGCGTCCCAATGAGCCAGATTTGGGAGCTATTTTCAGGAAATGCCACCCCAGAAACCGTTCTTGAAGCCGCTAAGATGGCAGGTACGCGACAGTCGTTTTGCTACGCCCATCTCTACCTCGGGCTCTACTACGAAGCTCTGAATAGCCCCGAATTGGCCGAAAAGCACCTACGGTTGGCCGCTGAGGACCATTTTGTCGACAACTACATGGGGCGAGTGGCCAAAGTGCATGTAGCCCTAATAGAGGCGAAATCAATCGACTAAGGGGTTCCGCATCCCCGCAAGGCAACAATCTGCTTCCCAAAGCAGAAATATGAAACTTATGTGGACAAGTTAGGGTATCAAAGAGTATTGACCTTTCCCTTTCCAACTAGGCGGCATCCGGTATTTCAGATCAGCAGCCAAGCCATCATGCAGCTAAAAACGCTCTCCCTTTCGAAGGTTCGACGCTCAGTCGCCAACTTCGCTATCGGTTTCCTGGCAATGTCTCTCGTCGCCTGCAATCCGCCCGCAGCCAAGAAAGATGAAGCAAAGAAAAAGCCGGAGGAATCGGAATCTGTCGAGATTCCCGTGAAAGTGGCGATCGCCAATAAAGGGGAGATTGCCTCCTACCTGGAGTTCGATTCCGTGCTTGAAACCGAAAGCGCGGTAACCGTATTTCCCGAATCTAACGGGCTCGTAGTGGAAGTTCTCGTCGAGGTGGGGGATTCGGTTGAGCGCGACCAAGTCATCGCCCAACTAGAAAACGAGGAACAGCAAGTGAATCTGCGGGAAGCTCTCTCTCGTTTCAAGCATCTGCAATCCAAGTTTCAGCGGACCCAGGATCTCTACGATCGGAATCTGATCAACCAACAAGAATATGACACCGAGGTTTTCGACCTTGAACAAGCGGAAATCGCCTACGAGCGATCCCGTCTCCGGCTCGAGGATACAATAATTCGAGCTCCGGTTTCTGGCGTCGTTTCCGAGCGAGCGACTCAGATAGGAGAAAGGGTCTCAGGAAGCAGTCCCTTATTCTCCCTACTCAATACCGACGACCTCTTTGCCATGGTCAACGTTCCCGGACAACACGCCCCCTCCATTCGACCCGGATTGAAAGCTTCCATCGAGTCGGAAATTATCGAGAGCGTGTCTTATCCCGCCGAGGTCAAGCTAGTGAGCCCGGCGATAAATTCGACTAGTGGAACCATGGGCGTCAAAGTGTCGATAAACCCGGATCACTCCATGCCCATTTATCCAGGAATGTTCGTTAGCGTTAAGATTATTCTGGATACAAAAAATGATGTTGTCCTCATCCCGAAGAGCGCGATTGTGCACGAAGGCGAACGGACGTTCATCTACAAGGTCAAGGAATCAATCGCCGAGAAACAGCCATTCGAGTTTGGGTATTCGAACGAAAAGTACGTCGAATCCTTGGGTGGGGTCGAGAGCGGCGAATCGGTAATCGTGCTGGGACACAACGCCTTGAAAGACGGCGCCAAAGTCAATGTCGTCACCCAAGCCCAACCAACAATCGACCGTAAATCCGGCGAGGATGACCAAGAGGCGGAAAGCTAAAGGCCTCCTTGGTATCCAGCATTTCATCTAGGCGGCAATGAAACGATCGACCGCATTCGATATAGCCGTTCGTCGACCCATCACGATCCTCATGATCGTCATAGCCGTGTGCGTCTTCGGATTCGTGTCCTATCAGAAGTTGCTGCTGACCCTGATGCCGGACATTTCATACCCGAGTCTGACCATTCGCACCGAATACCCTGGAACAGCGCCCCAGGAAGTGGAAACCCAGATTTCCCAGCCACTCGAGCAACAACTCGCCATTGTATCCAATCTCGAACGTATCAACTCCATCTCCCGGGCCGAGCAATCCGATATCGTCATGGAGTTTTCTTGGGATTCCGATATGAACGAGATAGCTCAAGAGATTCGAGAGAAGATCGATCGCGTGCGACTGCCATTGGAAGCGACTCGGCCGCTCATCCTGCGATACGATCCAACCTTGGATCCCATTATGCGGATCGGCCTGACTAGCGAAGTCATGCCCCTCGACGAGCTTCGTGAGTTTGTTGAGGATATCATCCAACGCGATTTGGAGGGCGAATCGGGAATCGCCGCCGTGCAAGTCAAAGGTGGCCTGGAAGAAGAATACCAAGTCAATATAGACGAGCACAAACTTGTTTCCCTCGATCTGAATATCCAACAGGTTAATACGAAACTCTCGCAAAACAATGTCAATGTGCCGGGCGGGCAGCTCGATGAAGGCGAGACTCGCTATTTGATTCGCACTCTAAATGAGTTTCAATCGCTAGAAGAAATCGCCAGCATAGCGATCGTCCGCAAAGACGGGGTTGATATCAGGCTCCGCGATGTCGCCACCGTGGAACGAAGCCACGAGGAACGCGAAATCATTACGAGCGTCAATGGCGTGGAAAGCATAGAAGTCGAAATCTACAAGGAAGCCGATGCCAACATTGTCGACGTGGCTAGCCTGGTTCGCAACCGGCTAATCGGCCTGCCTGCCCAACAGGAGTACGTGGCCAATCTAGACCCCGAGACTGGCCAGCCTAAACCGAAACCTAAACCGAAATCCCGGTTCGGCAGAAAACAGGGCCCGCAAAACCAGAATAACAAGCGTGAGCATCTGCGCATGACGGATTTCATCGAGGCCAAGCTACCGCAAGGCGTCTCTATGGATGTGCTCACCGATCAGTCTATCTTTATCAAAGCGTCTATCGACGAAGTAAAGACCAATGCCATCATCGGGGGAGCTATCGCCATAGGCGTCATTTTCACCTTCTTGCACCGGCTAAGCCACACTTTGATCATCGGTATTACGATTCCCGTATCTATCGTGGCGACGTTCGCGCCCATGTATCTTTCGGGGATTACCTTGAATATCATTTCTCTTGGCGGACTAGCCCTGGGAATCGGGATGCTGGTCGACAATTCGATTGTCGTTCTCGAAAGCATTTTTCGATGCCGCGAGGAAGGCGACGACATTAAGACTGCAACCTTGCGTGGCGTTTCGGAAGTTGGCAGCGCCGTATTCGCATCAACGTTAACAACCATAGCGGTGTTCTTCCCGATTGTCTTCGTTGAAGGCGTAGCCGGGCAGGTCTTCGGGAACATGGCCCTAACGGTGGTCTTTTCCCTATCAGCTTCCTTACTCGTAGCCCTCTATTTCATTCCGATGCTCGCATCACGCGAATTTGGGAATGGGCAGTCTGATCTTATAAACTCCGTTTCGGTTTTCAACTGGAGTTTCCTCGGCAATCCGTGGTCCCGCTACGCGAAAGACTGGTCGGATTACCGAGGAAGAATGCGATCAATTTCAGGACTAAAGAAGGTCCTCATCCTATTGCTGGCTTTGCCCTTTTTTGTATTCAGGACTTTGGTTCTAATCGTCGAATGGATACTGGGATTAACTGGAAAGGCCTTCTCGATCGTTATTTGGATGGGAACTTGGATTGCGCTCATTTTGGCATGGATCGGCAGCAAGCTGCTTCTCTTAGCCAAGCCGTTTCTGGCAATCGCTGATCGCTCAATGAAAACGGCCAACGCCGGCTACCGCGTCCTTTTGAAAGGGGCGCTCAGTTTCCGGGCTGTTGTACTGGTATTCGCCTTCGGATTGTTCGGATCCTCGGTTTATTGGGTATATCCGCTAATTGGTAGCGAACTCATCCCCGAGACTCGTCAAGGCGAGTTTTATGTGGAAGCCAAAATGCCGGCGGGAACGCCCATCGAGCAAACCGCCCTATTTATGGCGGACCTTGAAACCGCCATCGACGCGAGTCCCTACATAAACCGCTTCGCAACGGTTGTGGGTACGGAAAAAGGCGCGACAAGCGACGCCGACGAAGGCGAGCACACTGCCCGAACGACAGTTGTGCTCAAACCCGAAACCACCCGCGAACAAGAAGAAGAGGTCATCAATAGCATTCGCAGCCTGGCTTCAACGCTTCCCGACTTGAAATTGGAAATCGACTACCCCGTGCTGTTCAGTTCCAAAGCGCCTATCGAGGTTCTACTGTACGGATACGACATCGACCAAATGAAAGCCCTTAGCGGGAATGTGGTTGCCACTATGGAAACAATTCCAGGCATCGTCGACGCCCAGTCCTATTTGCAACCTGGCAGTCCGGAAATCCAGATTGTTTACGACCGCAAGCGAATCGTCCAGCTGGGCCTGCAGTTGCGGCAGATAGCCGAACTCGTGCGCAACAAAGTACAAGGGTTGGTCCCCACTACGTTTCGCAAACGAGACCGGCAAATCGATATCAGAGTACGACTAGAGGAAGACGACCGCTATGGATTGGACGACTTGAAAAAGCTCATCATCAATCCTGGCAATTCAAGCCCCATTCCGCTGTCGGCTGTAGCGGATTTCATCGTACGCGAAGGCGCGAACGAAGTGCGGCATATCGACCAGCAGCGCGGCACGATCATCTCGGCTAATGTTGACGGCATAGATTTGGCGGAAGCCACTCAGCGGATTGACAACAGCCTGAAATCGATCGATTTCCCACTAGGATTTACCTACGACATCGCTGGGCAGCACGAAGAAATGACCCAATCTAAACAAAGTATGCTTTTCGCTTTGGCCCTGGCCCTATTTCTTGTCTACATCGTAATGGCCAGCCAGTTCGAATCGCTTGCCCATCCGCTGATTATACTCCTCACCGTTCCTCTGGCCCTGATCGGCGTACTGCTGACTCTGTATTTAGGCGGCTGGACCTTGAACATCCTCGTTTTCATCGGGCTCATCATGCTAGCAGGGATCGTGGTCAACAATGCGATCGTTCTTGTCGACTATATCAATCGGCTCAGACGCGAGCGCGGTATCGAAAAAATGGAGGCGATTCAAATAGCTTGTAGCGTACGGTTCCGCCCCATTCTCATGACCACCTTAACCACCGTTCTTGGAGTCTTGCCCATGGCTCTGGGTATCGGCGAGGGCGCAGAGATTCGAGTACCGCTAGCGATAACACTGATTGCCGGCCTCAGTTCATCCACTCTGCTGACTTTGATAGTAATACCCTGCGCCTACGCGGCTATTGATCGCGAGAAGGCAACAACCGGGCAAACATGAATCGACCCGCTAATAGCCTTCTTCCCTCCCTATCTGTAAACCGTCCGATAACGGTTTCCATGATTCTCCTGTCGATGCTCGTAGTGGGAGCGATTGCTACGGAGATGATCCCGATCGCACTTTTTCCAGACGGATTTGAAAATCCTCAGTTACACGTGGGAGTCAGCTATCGGAATTCAAATCCCACCGACACCGAAGAGCAAGTGACGCGTCCCATCGAAGACGCGCTAGGAACGGTCCCCCATATCCGTCGAATATATTCGAATACACAAAGTTCTTACGTAAACGTGCGCATCCAGTTCCACAAAGGAACGGACCTGAGCGAAGCTTACGCCAATGTTAGCGACCGCATGGAACGGGCCATGACCGAGATGCCCGAACGGGTTGAGCGTATAAATATTTTCAAGTACAGCACCAATGACATCCCGGTTATTTGGGCAGCCATGACCTACAGCCAAGAGGAGATGGATGTCGATTTCCTCGCCGATCGATACGTGCTTCCCGCATTTCAACGAATAGACGGAGTCGGGAATGTCCAATTGAACGGTATCCGCGGCCGCGAAGTCAGGGTTGTCATAGACCATGATCGATTGGCAGCCCATAACATCGGAGTTGCTGAACTCGGCATAACCCTGAACGACCAGAACTTTAATCTCAGTGCAGGAAAGGTCGTCCAAGGAGGCAGTGAGCGATTCGTCCGCTCTGTCGGGCGGTTACGAACGCTCAGCGAGTTTGAAAGCATACTGGTCGATGCAGAGTCAGGAGTCAGCCTCGGGGATATCGCCACGGTTGAGTTCAGCCCTCAAGATGACTGGAACGTGTTTTCCTTAGAACGCGATAAAAGCTACGGCATTGCCTTCTCCCGATCGTCGGGAGCCAATGTCGTCGAAGTCTGCCGCGGGGTGGAATCGGCTATGCGCAAGCTGGAATCCAACCCGCAGTTCGGCGATCTGCGTTTCCACATATTCTGGAACCAAGGGGACCACGTAACCGAATCGATCAACAACCTTAAACAGTCGGGAATGTGGGGCGGGCTTTTCTCCATCGTTGTTCTCTTCCTGTTCCTACGATCGCTGCGGATGACGCTGACCATAACATTGGCTATCCCCCTATCGTTGCTCTGCTCGGTGATAGTCCTCTATTTTCAGGGATGGTCGTTGAATATAGCGACTATGATGGGGCTGCTTTTGAGCGTTGGTCTGGTCGTGGACAACGCGATTGTAATCGTAGAGAACATACAGATCAAACGAACGCAAGGATCCAGCCCGAGTGAAGCAGCGCTCGGTGGCGCTAGTGAAATGGGGCTAGCCATTACCTTGGCGACCTTAACTACAATCATCGTCTTTCTTCCTCTAATTCTCATGGGAGACAGCAGCGAGATGCAGTTTTGGCTCCTGCGGATCGGCGTTCCGGTCATGACCAGTCTCGTCGCTTCTCTGGTAATCGCCCTGCTACTAATTCCCTTGGCTACCAAAGTGATGTCCAGCAAAGGAGCGAATCACAAAGATCTCTGTTGCGAACAGCAGGACATCGCAGGTAGCGGGCGATCTCCGAGCGCCCACAAACCAGTTTCTTCATGGCCGCCCCGAGGTCGCCCCCTACCAAATTTCCCCAAAACGAACAAAAAGACGTTCGGAAACTCGCGGGCAAGCGCCCTCTACATCAAAGCGCTTCGCTGGAGCTTGAGCAATCGAAGCTACGTGTCCATCGGACTGATAGCTATCCTGGTTGTTTCATTCGCAGTTCCATTCAAGAAAATAAACCAGAACGCTAGCTCGGGAGCCCTACAGAATATCACACTTAGATACGATTTTCCAGGAGGCCAGTCGATCGAGGAAATTTCTTCGTATCTATCAGGCGTATACGATTACATCGAATCGAAACGCGCAGCCTACAACTACAAGACCTATTCCACCTACTACACAGCGGGCTTCGCTAATCTGGAGATCCACCTGAACAATGAAACCAAGACCTGGTACGAGACGGCCTACGCAGGCCTTACCCAATCGCTTGGCCTAACAAAAAAGCCCCATCTCGACCGGCAGGAAATTATAGACGACCTTAAGAAGAATGTTACACCCGCTCCGGGCTCTCGGCTGCGCTTCAACTGGAAGGACGAAAACCCCAACCAGAGCTACAACGTCGCTCTCTATGGCGACGATACCGACACCTTGCGCCAGTTGAGCAAGGAAGTGGAGCGACGCCTTCGATCGATAGAAGGATTGATCGCGGTGGAAACGGAAGAGGACATGAATCGCCAGGAACTCAATCTGACACTCGATCGGGAAAAAGCGCTTCGCTTCGGAATCGATCCGGGCATGATTTCCGGCGCGATTTCCTATGCGGTACGCGGAAATGAAGTGGGTTACTTCTACGAGCCTAGCGGACGCCAATTACGTATCCGCATATGGCTGGAAGAGGAGGATCGCGACTCGATGGACGAGCTCCGGAAAATCAATTTCGACGGCATTGACGGATCTCAAGTTCCTCTGGAATCGCTTGTTCGCGTTTCCTATGATGAAAGCTCCCGAGCGATCCAGCGCCAGGACCGCAAGACCGTGCTGCGCGTCAAGGGAATCGCCACCAAAGCTGATTCCATGGAACTGTTCAAGCAAACCGACGCGGTCATGGAAGACTTTGAAATGCCGCGAGGCTATCGTTGGGACAAAGGTGGACAGTACCAGCAGATGCAAGAGTCCAACCAATCCTTCACTTTCACGCTGGTTATGATCGTCGTTTTTGTCATCCTGCTCATGGGAGCGATGTTCGAATCCTTTATCCTGCCGTTTTCAGTTTTCCTGACTATGCCCTTGGCCGCTATCGGCGTCGTCTGGACGCTTTATCTAACCGGAACGCCTTTCAACATCATGGCGTCTATCGGTATCATCATACTGCTAGGCGTCGTCGTGAACAATGGCATCGTATTAATCGATCTCGTGACGCGTTTGCGAGCGGAGGGCCTCCCGCGTTTAGAAGCGGTCATTGAAGCCGGGAAACGCCGATTTCGTCCTATTTGGATGACTTCCCTGACCACTATTTTCGGCATGATACCAATGTCTCTCGGAGACACCAAAATGATGGAAATGTCTTACTCCCCCTTGGGACGAGCCATCATAGGAGGTATGCTAACCGCAACATTCCTCACCCTGCTGATCGTTCCCCTATTCTACACGCTGTTTGACGATCTCAGAATCCATGTTGGGAATCAGATCAAAACCGTCTTTTCCCGCGCCCAATCGGGTCCCAAGATTCCGAATACACAAAGCTCCGCAAATTAGCAGAAATCCTAGGGGCGCGTTTCGAGACACTTGAGGCAGCGAGCGCAGGCCGAGCGCCCACAACAGTAGCATGGGCTTCCAGCCTGTGATAACAGCCTCTGCATACAGGCAGGATACCTGTTCTACTCTCTAAATGGCCTTCCGGCATGCTTCGTCGTAGCTCACCATAGGCGTCAGCTCGACCTATACCTAATACCAGATGCAAAAAGGATTCCGATTGACCAAGACTTTAACAGTGTTCTTGAGCACAACGAATGGTGGGGTTAATCCGAATCCTCTTCGGCTGTGAGACACAGCGGGAGATTCGGAAGGAAGCGACCGATTTCCGAACGGCCACTCTGGTACACGGTTTGTCGGCGGGAGGCGGAACGCCCCATCGCCACCCACCTCAACAACGGACCACTGATCCTCAACCAGCCCTAGCTAGAGCTCGTTGATCCCTAGTTGCGATCAAAGTTCGTTGGCTACCGGGCCTTTTCCCACATTGTTCGCGTCTGGTAGCCACTTCGAACACGGAAGGAGCCGATAGCCTCGATGAGCTCGGTCTTTTTGGCGATGTGGTCTGGGTCGTCCCAGAGGTTTTTCTCTTCCGCCGGATCGTTGACCAAGTCGAAGAGCTGGCCATCGGAGCGATCCAGGAATTGCACCAGCTTCCAGTCTTTGGTGCGAATCATGGTCACGAAGTCGATGGTGTAGAGAAAGACATCGCGCCCATGTTCGGCGATTACGTAGGGGCGCCCTTCAAACTCCTCGCCTTCCAAGGCCGGCATCAACGTTTCCGCCTCCATCCACTCCGGCTTTTCAACATCGGCGAGATCAAGAACAGTGGGGCCGATATCCATCAACTGGCATAGGCCGTCGATTGTACGACCTCCCTGGAAGCGTTTGGGAGCCCAGGCGATCAACGGCACTTTGGTTACGCAATCGTAGAAGGTCCATTTTTGAATATGACCGTGCTCGCCCAAGGCTTCGCCATGATCGCTGGTGAAGAAGATAACCGTGTTATCCAAATATCCATTACGCTCGAGGGCATCGATGATTTCGCCCACCTTCTCGTCGATCATCGACATGTTGGCCAAATAGTATTCCCACAGCCGTTGCAACTGCTCTTCGCTGGGATCGTCCACATGGACAACGGAGTCGTGGTCCACCTCGAAGTTATGCTCCCGCAGCTTCTGAAAAGGCTCCGGCTGGCCGGCGATATCTTCCCGCTTTATTTTGGGCAGCGGCAATTTTTTGCCTCGATACTTTTCGATAAAGCGTTCTGTCGGATCGAATGGCGGATGCGGACCAGGAAATCCGATTTCCATGAACAAGGGCCCGTCCGGCTTGGGCTTGGCATCCAGCCACCAGGTAGCCGTGTTACCGACAAACATATCCGATTGCAAATCCTCTGGCAACTCCCACTCGAAGGCCCCCATTCTCTCTCGGTAGTCCGGCCGCTGTCGGTAGAGCTCGCGCTGCTGCTTGACCAGTCCTCTTGCTCGCAAGGCCTTGTCCCATTCGTCGAAGAAATAGCGTTCCGCTAAATAGCGGTCCTTGTTCTCGACTACATAGCGTTCATGGAAGCCGACCTTCGTATCCATCGGGGCCGTGTGCATCTTGCCCACGTTGATGCAGGTGTAACCAGAATCCGCCAGGTCGCCGACCCAGGACTTGCTCCAAGGATCCTCATTCTTCAATACGCCCGTCGTATGCGGGTAGGTACCAGTAAACAAACTAGCTCGCGACGGAGCGCATGAGGGAGCCGTTATGTGGCACTGGCTGAAAGTCACGCCTTCATTGACGAGTCGATCCAGATTCGGCGTATCCATATAGTCATAGCCTAATGCCTTGATGGTCTCGTACCGCTGCTGGTCGGTAATAATAAGTATGATGTTCGGTCGCTCTTGGTCTGACATGGAATCGGGTCTTGGTTCGTTAGAATCGAAAACATTGGGCTTTAATGAATGACCGCAAGCAAAGACTCGGGGAAAGGGCTTTTCAGTGTAGGGGCGTCGCTTGCGGCGACCGCAAAAGCGACTGATATTCCTACTCTACTTACACGGTCGCCGCAAGCAGCGATCCTACAATTTTCGGGCGTTTTGGACACGCTTAGTCACAACTCTCAAAACCTGTATCCGGCACTGCCCGACCCTACAACCAATGCTGCCCCTATGAGTCGGTGGATGGCTCCGCGATGCGGAGACTCCTAGCGAAACCGGCCGCAGCGGGTGAGCATTGTCAAAATCGATTGCGAAAAGGAATGAGCATACAGGGCAGATTCAGATCCAACTACGTGTGAATTTAATCCCGGCGATAAATCGACATCCGCAATCGCGGACCCCGCAACGTTCCTTCCCTGCAAGATCCATCATCTTCGACCACGAATTCTATCGTTTTTTGACGATCTTCCGTAGTGAAAAGACTGTCGGATACAGCCCATAGTCGAACCGCATCGCGGTTATATTCTTTCATGAACAGCTGATCGTCTTCAATGAAAACGTTCAGCCGCCCGTCCTCTTTTCCACGATAATCTCCCACAAGCGACGCGATTGTCTCGGGAAGATCTTCGAGAACTTCGGTCGGGGCCACATAGGGATTACTCTGATATTGTTTGATTTCCGCCAGCTTGGCTTCAACTGCCTTCACGCTCTTCTTGTCTTTGTCCCGGGGAATTACACGGCCGCGCGGCATGAGAGCTCCCATGTAGGCCCCTTTCAGCTCTTCAATATCTTCTTCTCCCAAATCGCTAGTCGCTTTGAGGATACTTTCGTACAAAAGCGATTTCCGAACCCCCTCCATAGCATCCCGAATCACCGGCTTGAATGTAAAGACCGCTCCCTTGACCATTGATCGCTTAAAGAATCCCATCTTTTCCTTCTTCATCACATTAGGAAGCACATCCTTAATAGCCCGATCGATGGCATTTTTAGGCGGCAAATAGATGACCCAGCCGTACTGCTCGAAATCGCCAAACCTCACTTCCATTGGCTTGAGCGTTGAGTACCTCTCGGCAACCTTCGCTTCGTCAAAACCCTCCTCTCGGGCCGCAAGATACAGGTTCAGCAGCGCTGGCTGGAGAGGCATGGGTATCACATAAGCTATGGATTCTATGTCCATGCCGATCTCATCTTGCATGCTCTGGTCCGCCTCCTCCCAATCTTTCATAGCCTTGCCCATGATGCTTTCAAACAAGGGGCCGTTAACCAATCCTTCGGTCGAATCGGCAATATCCATATACTGCTTCACCAAGACGATGGGATGAGGCTGATCGAAATTCCCCATGATCACCAAGCCTTTGCCCGCGGACTCGCCAGTCGTAGCGTAGGCCGCTTCGTAAACCGATTCCGCGAATCGCTCCGCATAATTCCGTTGCCCCGCTTTCTCAGCGAAGATGGAAATCCGATCCGTCTCTTGCAGATTGATCGTTGGCAACGGGTCCTGAGCGCGAGCAGAAAAAATAGCCGCCCCAGCCAAAGGCGACAACAAGGCCCATCGACATAGAATAAGCCAAATTCCGTCTAATTCGTCTCCTCTAGTCTGGCTCACGACTACCCTTTCCTCTACACGCGCCACTCCAATCGGTTACAAGCAAATTTCGTAAGTGGTATAAGCCTAAACGTATTCAAAACAACCATAGCTTAGCGGCTAACTTCGAATGTTTGCAATTATACGGCGTCGTATTTCAAGCGGCGATATAAACCCATTGTCTCGAAGAGACACCCATTTGCCTTGCAGAGGCAACGCGCGACGCACGAGCGTTGTTATCATCGCTCACTCCATTCGCTAGTTTCTCACTGCGCGAGGAAATAGGTGTCCGCCTTGCGGACAAAGGGTTTGAACCCAAGAGCCGCGCAAGCAGCTCCCAGCTCAAAAAACGCAGGTAGTCTTGGTTCCCGTGTCGACGGCAAAGGCGCTTTGATCGAGCATCTGCTTCAGTAGTTCGAATCGCAGAGACGCGAAATCCGGATCATTCCAGCGATTTTCGAACTCCCCCTGATCTTCCTGAAGATCGAATAGCTCTCCCTGTTCGTGCCCGTGATAAACAACCAGCTTATATCGGCTGGTGCGATGCATGGTGGCAAAGCTGCCCTCCCAATTATCTCGGCCAGGAGCGATCAAGCTCAATGCACGATAGTACTCGCAACGGACCGAATCCCTGTGGGAATCCAGATCGCTTTCCAATAGAGGGAGCAACGAACGCCCGGCCATTCGCTCAGACTTGGGCATCCCAGCCAGTTCCAATAAGGTCGGGGCAATATCGGTGAGCTCTACCAGGGCTTCCTTCCTCTGGCCGCCTTCAAATCTGCCCGGCCAGGAAAAAATCAACGGAACGCGCACCAGGCCTTCATAAAAACGGCAACCTTTGGCTATTAATCCATGATCCCCAAGCATTTCTCCATGGTCGCTAGTGAAAATCACAAGCGTATTCTCTCTCTGGCCCGTTTGCTCTAACGCATCGAGCATCCGCCCCACATGGTCATCGATCTGTTCGATCATAGCGTAGTAAGCGGCAATCTTGTCCTTGGCCTGGAACTCATCGGGTCGCCGAGCCGGGTACTGGAAATCAATTCCGTCCAAGGCTGCCTGGGCATCTAGGTCGCTTTCTCGAAACAAGGGGTCCGG
Source organism: Opitutaceae bacterium (assembly GCA_002694885.1). Lineage (GTDB taxonomy): Bacteria > Verrucomicrobiota > Verrucomicrobiia > Opitutales > Opitutaceae > Pelagisphaera. The sequence continues at coordinate 28,276 of NZNM01000045.1, forward strand.
CATATCATCTGCAGCATATCTGTCCAGGTAGGCTTTGGGCGGATCGAAAGGGAGGTGCGGATCGAAGATATTCACGCTCATCAACCAGGGCTGCGAACGGTTTTCCTCGATAAACTCGATAGCCTTATCGGCGCAAAACTTGGTCTGATGCAGTTCAGGCTCCATGTAGCCCTTATCTTGATACATTCGCCCGAGATCTCCCCCCTGCTCCTCGACCCAATCCGCGTAGGCATGTCCCTCGGGCCAAATGTCCTTGTGCGAATGCGACCAGTGGAAGATGGAATAGCCATCGTCTTCCGGCCTGGGTTCCAATCGGCCATGGCAGCCCGCCAAATGCAGTTTCCCCACCAAACCGCACGTGTAGCCTTCGTCGGCGAGCAACTTGGTCACCAAAGGAGCCGCTTCTGCCCAGCGGTCATTGCCATTCCCACAACCATGAACCGCGCTGGGGTATCTACCCGTCAGAAAGCTAGACCGACTGGGCGTGCAAATAGGGCTCTGGCAAAACGCATTCAGAAAAGTAACGCCTTCGTTGACTAATCGATCGATATTGGGCGTGCGAATGTAGCTGTTTCCCAAGGCTGCGATCGTGTCCCAGCGCTGCTGATCAGAGCAAATCCAAAGGACATTGGGCCCTTTTCCCTCCGAAGGGCTCCCCTCGTCCAGTTCGATGTCATTCATTTCATTCATGCAGACCAAAAATATCCCTTCCATTCAAACCCTGTCCATCAGCAAATCGAAAGTAACGGGAACCAGCCACCCGTGGTGTAACTGTTTTCTAAATCAGCCCGTTTAATTTCTTGCGACCCGAGAATTCTACCAGTTAGGTTTTTCACGTGCTTAGAACCTGCGCCATTATCGATTTCCAACGCAATCAGGCAGGTCTCAGCTCCACAACCAATATTCAGTCTTTGACTGCCCTTCTCTTGGGATTCGCCTTCCTAGTCACAAGTCCTTTCACCTCCGGCCAAAATCGCGACCGAGACCTTCTGCCCGACTATGATGAGCTCGAAAGCTTGTACCGAACAGGCAACTACGAGGAAGTACTGGCGGAAGCCGCTTTCGGCCGCGAGAAACAGTCCTGGAACGAGTCCTGGTGGCGGATCGAAGCCCTGACTCTTCTACGCGTCGGGCGCTACGACGAAGCCCACCAACTGCTCACCGAAGGGCTCAATACCCGCTATTTCGGGATTCGCTTGCGACTAATCGCTCGCGAGGCCGCCCTGTTCGCCAACGATCTCGGGGCCGCTGAAAACATCATGCGGGGGATCGACGACTATTTGCGGCGCCGAGGCCGCTATACCTATGACCCCGATTCTCTCGTCGCCATCGGCGAAGCTGCGATACTACTGGGCGTAGAGCCTCGCATCGTATTGGAGAATTTCTACAAGCGGGCTCAATCGGAATCGGATGCTCCCGCCAGCGCCTTTTTAGCCAGTGGAAATCTGGCCCTTTCCAAGAGCGACTTCAACCTAGCCTCGAAAAACTTTCAGAGCGGGCTAGAAAAATTCCCCGAAGATCCCGACCTATGGTACGGATTGGCGAGCTCCTTCATCGAAGGGAATCGAGCTGAGCTACTGAAATACGCGGAGAACGCCCTAGCCATAAACGAGAACCACCCAGAGACCCGCGTTCTCATCGCCCAGCACCTCATCGACGGAGAAGCCTATGACGAAGCCATCGAGCAACTGGACATCGCCTTGGAGGTCAATCCATTGCATCACGAGGCCCTATCATTGAGGGCCGCAATCGCCTACCTGCGGAGCAATAACGATGAAGGCGACGAGCTTCGCGCTCGGGCTCTTTCATCTTGGTCAGCCAACCCCGAGGTCGACCATCTGATCGGAAGAAACCTCTCTCGCAAGTATCTATTTAAAGAAGGTTCCGCATCCCAAAGACTGGCCTTGGCCTATCAGCCCGACTACCTTCCAGCGAAAATCCAACTTGCCCAGGACCTGCTCCGCTTGGCCCGGGAAGACGAAGGATGGAAACTCGCTGACGAAGTCTATGAAGCCGACCCCTACAATATTTCCGCTTACAACCTCGTTACTCTCCGGGACAAGCTCGACGATTTCGAAACACTGGAAACTGAAAACTTCCGCATTCGAATATCAAAAAAGGAAGCCCCCGTTTATGGCCAACGCGCCATCGACCTCCTCGAGCCAGCCTATCGGTATTTAAAAGAACGATACGACGTGAAAATCGACGAAAAGGTAACCGTGGAAATCTACCCGAATCCGGCTGACTTCGAAGTCCGCACTTTCGGCATGCCCGGCAACCCGGGCTATCTCGGCGTCTGTTTTGGGCCTGTCTTCACGATCAACAGCCCTTCAACGAGCCTAGCCAACTGGGAATCGGTCTTATACCACGAATTTTGTCATACCATTACCCTCACGCTTACTCGCAATCGTATGCCTCGCTGGCTAAGTGAGGGAATTTCCGTTTACGAGGAGCAAGAGCGTGACAGCTCGTGGGGGCAGCGCATGTCCGTCGATTACCGGGATCGCATTCTAAGCGGACGCATGCAGAAGATCAGCGAAATGAGCGCGGCTTTTCTCAGCGCCCAATCCGGACAAGATACGCAATTCGCCTACTTCCAATCTTATCTAGTCGTTAAGTTCCTTTTCGAAAATTACGGAATCGAAGCCATGCGAGAGCTCCTGAGAGAACTCGGCGAAGGCGTGACCATGAACGACGCCCTGGCCAGTCGAGTCGCTCCCCTAGACGAATTGGATGAACGCTTCCTAGCCGATGCCCGCGTCCAAGCAAATGCTCTCGGCGGAGCCTACACCCTGACTAAGCCTGAAGGCATCCTCCAAGAATCGATCGAGCTAGTCACTCCTGGGAAAAACTACTTTGAGGAAATGGAAAGCGTCCAACCGCTCGTCGAGGCGGAGGACTGGGAACAAGCGAGAGAAAAGCTGGAGGACATCATCGCCCAATCAGGCTACCTTCCCGGCGAAGAAAACGCCCACGGCCTGCTCGGCTACGTCTACGAGCAATTGGGCGAAGTCGAAAAGGAAAGGGAAATTCTTGAAAGCATCGCCGCCAACGAAGCCCATCGTCTAGACCCGATC
>NZNM01000046.1 GCA_002694885.1 Opitutaceae bacterium
CAAATGAAAAACATGGAGTTTGCGTCGCTTGACGAAGCGGTATTGCCAACACTCTTCCATGAGGGGGTTGCTGACACACTCACGGTATCTCCGCTTCCTTCCGATCCCATCAAAGGCGACAGCTCCACTGATATTTCCAACGAAAAGCTTATCGACATCAAGAACACTCCGGACGACGCAAACGATGACATGGCCATGAATGTTATCGTCTACATTGACGATATCTCTGATGCCAGCAATGGCGTTGGGCAAGCTCGCAGGATCATAGTCCGTTACGAGCACGCGTTTACCGACGGGATGAGGACGACGGACCACACAGAAACGCTGTACGCGATCCGCTCAGATGTGCCAACCTTTTAAATACAATGAGAGGCTTTCGCAAATACAAGAAGAGGCGTAAAGCGGGTGTTACGTTGATGGAACTGCTGGTGGGCATGGCCATCTCTACGGTAGTGCTCGGAGGTTCCATATCCATTTTTTTGATGGGCTCCAACACGGCGGCTAATGGAACGGGGCGTCTCTTGATCAATCGGGATATTCGAAACTTCACTAACGAGATGATCGAGAATGCCCGATACTCGGACTACTTTAAGACTTACACTTCCTATACGGACCGCACCGAGCAAAACGATGGCGCTTCCGGAGACTTCCTAGTCCTGGTTCACCGGGATATCAATGACTCTGATAAAATTAGCCGGATCATCGGCTACTATCGCTGGACTCAGGGAGATGGAGAGGAAGGACCCGTGCTCATGTTCGACGATGAGTATAATCCCAGTAGCAGCAGCGATCTGGACACGCTCCTCCCCGCAACGTCAAGCTATGGGCAGCACCATGAAGTGATCGAATTGTCCAATGGTTTGAGCGACGGAAAGCTGTTCTATAATTTCTACGACAGAAGCATCGTCGTTCGAGGCGAAATCATCCACGACGGAAAAGTCGGAGAGCAAGTGACCAATACCTACAATTTCACTATCTCGCCAAGGGGGTAGCTATGAATAAGGCAGCTTATATCGCTGAATGCAGCACCTGAACATCATTTGAAATCCGTTCAACGCAATAGTACCGAAAAGATTGCTGCCCTTGTCGCTTTGGGATGCTTGCAAAATTCGAGTCTAGGAATGTTTCCAATATGAAGTCAGCGCTCCGACCCTGTTCGCTTTTTTATTATGAGATCTTGGGAGTTTCTACTTATACGGCATACGCTGATGCTGCACGCCTAATCATGTATCTCGCGAAGTTTCCTTCATTTCCTTCCAGCACTCTAAATCCGTCTTCATTCATGCCGAATAGAATGCATGGCCTATCGTCGAGACAGCGAAACCTAGATCCGCCGATTCTATACTAACCGATATGAAACACTTCAAAGAAAGAAATAGACGCAAAGGATCCGCTTTGATTACTACTCTTTTGCTTGTCGGCGTATTGTCGGCAGTAATGGCCAGTATATTGAGATACTCAGTCAGTGAGAGACGTGTAAACCATCGCCACAAACTGAGGGCCCAAGCCGACAATACAGCCGAAGCGGTAGTGGAGTACGGCTTCGCCCAGCTGGCCTACACCTTCGACAACAAAACAACCGTCGCTTCAAACACCTTCGCTTCAGGTAATTCGGGAGCCCTGTCTCTACCAGCAGCCTCGAGCCTTCGTTCCAATGTCAAATACGGCGATCTGGAGCTCTATGCCGGCACCGTTCCCAATAGCTCGCTCGTCTACATCGATCCTAGCGAACCGGACAATATGTTTGATCCCATGAAAGGGAAATACGTTCGGGCTTTCGATGTTAACTTGTACGGTAAGGCAACGGTTTCCGATCCGAATGGCGGACCAGACATCAGTTCTTACATTGGCCAGCGATTTCAAGTGAGAGATTCGCCACTCTTTTCTCACGCCATTTTTTACAATCCAGTTCTGGATATACATCCAGGACCGCTCATGGACGTCTACGGACCTGTTCATACCAATGGAAATTTGAGGTTGGCTCCGGTGAATGGACTTACCTTCCACGACATCGTGACATCAGCTGGACACGTGTATCACCATCTAGAGCATTTGGGTCCCAGCAGTAGGACCGGACATCTAAAATTTTCCGATGGCAGTGGCTCTTATCCAAACATGGAGGTCAACGGTGTTTGGATGGATTCGGAACTCGGAACGGGATCCATTAGCTCTGGTTTTCGTTCATACGCTTCTAACCGGTGGAAAGGCAATCTGCAAACGGTTGCCCACGGCGTGCAGAACTACAAACCAGTCGCTTTCGCGGACTACGAACCCGACGACCCAAGCACAAGCGCGTACGATCCCGAAAATTCTAGTCGAGCAATTATAGAACCGCCCCTACCAACTTCTCATAACGACTACAACGTGGAGATCGAAACTCAGAAAATGTCCAACAAGGCAGGTCTCTATTTCAAGTGGGATACCACTGCCAACTCTATTAGCGCCTATGATGGCGATGGCAATACACTGGATATCAGCAACCTAGAAGGATCTCTTTGGGAGCACAAGCAAAGTGCATTTTTAGATAGACGTCGCGGCGAGTATATCACAACGATCAATATTCATACGGGAAAATTAAAGCAGCTTATTGAAAATCCTGACACGAGTAATAATATCAAACACATTGGTGGGTACGACCCGAGCACTGATTGGAATGGCGTTGTTTACTTTGAAAGCTATAGCTCGAATTCAGATTCAACAGCTGCTGCTAAATTGAATTATACAGGAATTAGACTAATCGGGGCCGAAACTGATGTGGCCGGAGAAGGAATCCCAAGTCGCGGACTTGAGCCCGGAATGAGTTTCGTGACCAACAACGCACTGTACATACAAGGTCACTACAATGCAGATGGTCAAATGTCATCCAATAGTGCGTACGACCCTGACTGGGGTGAAGTCCCCGCGGCTATCATGGGCGATTCAATCACGTACCTTTCTGAAAACTGGGATGACTCCGACACTAGCGTCAAGCCTAATGCCAGCTCGACTGAGGTATCAGCCGCAACCGTCTCAGGTATACGTCCTTCTAACGTGCTAGGGGATGGCAATCAAAGTGGAGGTAATGAAAATTTTCCTCGTTTTTTAGAAAAATGGTCTGGGAATACTTTCTATCTAAGGGGATCCATGGTTTGCCTATACGAAAGTGAGGTGGATTTTTCCATTTGGAGCACTTCTTACTACAGTCCTCCAAAACGAAAATACGGTTTCAATAACCTTTTTAAAACGGGCGTCTACCCTCCTGGCACTCCTCTTTTAAGAACCTATAGAAGAGACAATTTCCAAGATATGACTGCCACCGAATTCGCTTCGGAAACTTCAGGACTCTAATTCAGAAATGCCCTCCTACAGATCGATTCCTATTAAGCTGGCGTTAGCTGCATTCAGTTTGCTGACAATATTTTCGAACAGCAGCCTGGCTGCTCGATCAACATCCGAACTATCGGACCAGCCGATTACTTCCTGGCCCAAGCAACTTCGCCCAAGCATGACCGGCAAATACATAGAAGTCCGGGAAGACGGTCCGATCGAAAAACGATTGTGCATCGCTTCCGGCAATCATCGTTTTATATTCGAAGATAAAGGACGATGGGTTTTTACCCGATCCCGAACACCGCGCTACTCGATCATGCTAACTGACCGAAAGATTCGAGAACTTTCCTTCGGAGTGTCCCGCTTCTCTTCTGTAGAATTCTTAGCAACGCTCCAAGACGAATCTTGGCTTCCCTATGTTGCTTCCTTGAAAACGGATATTCCCACTAAGACTGTAACCTACCAGCACTATACTGGCGAAGGCCGAGAGCGTCCCTACATTTTGAAAAACTGGACTCGGAAGATCGAATACGAGTACCCAATGGGCAAAGGCAAAATTGGTAAGACGCGAGAGATCTTCACCTTCATTGATGGCGATCTGTTTGTATTCGCATTTTCAGGAACTAGGGAAGACATTGAACGCCTCAGGGAGAGCCATGATATGTTCCTAACCAGGATGAATCTATATTCGGATTCGTAAAAGGAACGACATGTGCCGGGCGAACGCCTTATTAACAGTCTCGGATGACTGACTTGGCCCTCCGGATGTGGGATTTGAAGTACTGAGCCAGTTCTCCCTGCGAAAACCGAGATTTGCGGACGTTTCGGTGAACCGAGGCAGTCAATACAGCCCAGCAAAGTTTGCGGTTGCTTGAGGACAAGCAACCCAACCATTCGGAGACTCTGGATTCCCCTATCCTCTTGAGAAAAAGCTTTCCATGGCGCGGGCACATGGCGACATTAGCTGTCCATGAAACAAGCTCGACTTATTACAAGTTACTGTCGCCCTGCCTATTCATTTCTGCTTCTTTCTCTGACTTCGTTCGCTCTGTTCGCGGAAAGAAAACCGAACATCGTTTTTATTCTGGCTGACGATCTCGGCTGGAGAGATCTCAGCGTTGAAGGTAGCGACTTCTACGAAAGTCCTCACATTGACCGAATTGCCAATGAAGGTATGCGGTTCACCCAGGGATATGCGACCTGCCAGGTTTGCAGCCCTTCAAGAGCCAGTCTCATGACAGGGAAGTATCCAGCCCGTATGGATATTACTAACTGGATTGGCGCCCAAGAGAAGGAGGATTGGAAGCGGAATACCAAGCTTCTACCCCCTGCATACACTTGGAGTCTTCCCCACGAGGATACGACCTTGGCCGAGGCATTCCAAGACGCAGGCTACACCACCTTTTTCGCTGGCAAGTGGCACCTGGGAGACGAGGGATCGTTTCCGGAGGATCATGGCTTTGACATCAACATTGGCGGCCACCATCGGGGCAGTCCACCTGGCGGCTACTTTTCGCCGTACGAGAACCCCAAGATGGAAGATGGCGAAATTGGCGAGTATCTTCCAATTCGGCTAGGCGAGGAAACTGCTCGATTTATTGAAACACACAAAGATAAGCCGTTTCTGGCCTACCTTTCCTTTTACAATGTGCATGGTCCCATCCAAACGACGAAAGCTCTTTGGGAAAAGTATCGGAAAAAGGCAGTCAGTCGCCCCATCGCCAAGTCCCGCTTCTTAATCGATCGCACGACTCCGGTGCGGCAAGTCCAAGACAACCCCTTGTATGCGGGCATGGTCGAAGCGATGGACGATGCTGTAGGTATGGTTCTGAATACGCTCGATAGGCTAGGCCTAGAGGACGACACGATAATAGTATTCACTTCAGACAACGGCGGCGTTTCAGCTGGTGATGGAAAAGCGACATCGAATTTGCCCCTCCGTGGCGGCAAGGGACGGCAATGGGAAGGTGGAATCCGTGAACCCTTCTACATCAAATGGGCGGACTCGCCACTCCCTGGCGAAGTTTGCCATACTCCAGTAATTGGCAACGACTTCTTTCCTACCCTGCTCGAACTCGCCAATATCGATCTTCTCCCCAAGCAACATGTCGACGGCGTCAGTCTAGTTCCGCTTTTAAAGGGAGAGACCATCGAGAAACGATCCTTGTATTGGCATTATCCACACTACGGTAATCAAGGCGGAGAGCCCTCCTCGATTGTTCGCAGTGGAGACTGGAAACTTATTCACTATTACGAAGATCGTCGCAGTGAATTGTACGATCTTGCCAGCGATCCTCAAGAACAGCGGAATATTGTCTCCGTATATCCAGAGCTGGCAGCTACCCTAAAAATCGAACTTCAAGATTGGCTCGACGAGGTTGGGGCCAGCTACCCGTACACGAATCCCAATTTCGACGCTATTCAGTACGCTGAACAGGAGGTAAGAATCCGGGAAGTCGATATGCCAAAATTGGAAACAGACCACGCCGCGTTGCTCGAAAACGATTGGTCTCCGCCAAACGGATGGTGGGAAAAGACGGGTCGCCGCAGATAGTTTAGAATAGCCTAATTTTCGCCCACGAATACATCCTCGTTCACGACTTCTCCGTGAACATCGTGGTGCCTGAGGCTGATTCTCGGGCTGCCTGAGTCACGTTCCACGGTGACGCTCAAAAATCCTCCCTTGATTCTCAAGAAACGGTGTTTAGAGGAGCGAAGCGATTGCTTGAACCCTCCCGCATGAATGTCGGTTCCAGCACCACAGGAATATTCCCGCGCTCCCGTCTTCTCATCGACGCTCACATATTGCCAGTGTCGGTCGCCATTGAGTATGAATGCATTCCTCTGGCTCCCGATAAAAGCCCGGAGCTCGTCTCCTTCGTAAGTGAAATTTGAATTCGCATGATTGTCTTTCTTTTTCTCACGATCTGGACCGACAATCGGGTTTGGATTGATTACGATACGGAAGGTCGCGTTAGAAGCCGCGAATGTGTCAAAAAACCATTCCTTCTGCTTCTCTCCCCAAATGGTCTTATTAGGCCCGTCGGGACTTTTATTAGGGCTTCTGTATTCCCGCGACTCCATCAGCCAAATTTGCAGATCTTTTCCCCAGCGAACGGTTCTATAGGGTCGGTCTCCCATTGGGAATGTTTCGTTGAATATCTCAATTCCACGGTTCCAAGTTAACTCGCCGTAGGTGTCTCCGGGAACGCTGTCATTCCTGAGCAAATCGTGGTCGTCTTTCATGAAATAGGCAGGAACTTGCCGATAGAATTCCCGGAAATTGGGTAGCCCGAAAAGCCGATCCCATTTGTAGTAAGCTAGAGCTTCCGTTTTCGCCCAAGGGAAAGGCTTGTCATAGTACTCGATATCGCCGGCATGGACCAGGAAGTCTGGATTCACGTGATCAAGCATGGCAGGGTAAATATGGTGACCGTTGATAAGATCATCCCTCCTCGGAAAATCGTGGCAAGTGACGAGAACGAATTTGACCGGGGCGCCGGATTCTCTGCTAGGCGCTGTTTTGAAACTGCCTAAGACTTCGACTGAGGATTGACCTCTGCCACTGGGTCGACCCTCAACCTTCAAAGCGTATTCAGTGCCTGGTGATAGGTTTTTCAATTCTAGTTTAGCGGAAAAATTTTTCTCAGGAACAACCGAAGACCACTGAAGCCTCTTAACGTCTTCGGGATTGCTGGTTGGCCAGAACGAAATCCGAACCTCGCCTTCGCTACCGGCAGCGCTGTGCTGCATGTCTCCAATACTCAATCCTGCAGGGAGGGCTTCATCGTCTTTCTCCCATTCTCGTCCATCCGATCGATAGCTTTCATTTTTCGTTAGCCGTACCCAGACGATCGCCGATGTTTGATCAACTTCGCCCATTTTGATGCCAGTGGCCATGAAAGGTCCCTGACTCGCCAGAATCTCCGGCAGAGAGGCAACTAGCGAAATGCATGAATAGAAAGCGGCTGAGATTATGCTCTTCATTGTATAAAGGGATGAGAAAGAAATCCTATGATCGCTCTTGAAGGCGTTACGTCAATGTCCCCTTTAACGCCACGGCCTCATTCGCAAGCCGAATCCCAAAATAAAGGCATGTTCCCATTCGCCACTCTCAGGCAGTCTCCTTGATCTTATCTGTGAAAATACATTCACCCAACTCCGCTGGCTTGCAGAGAAAAACAGATTAGCCGGTCTAAATCTACTTTCCACGATTTGCCCTGACTCGAAATCGTAGAAAAGCTCCTCTGAAATTTCGATGCGCTTCAATTGTTGCGAAGCTCTAAAACTTCGGGCCCAGGTAATTCGGTGCCGAGAGACGAGTCGCTCGGTATAGTTTAGGCTTTCCAAGGACCGTAGCTCGATTCGATTCCTCAAAGCTATAAGCGAATCGCGTCCCAGCCGGCATCTAGGATTGAGTTCAAATTCCAATCTCGATTGGGAATTCCATCCCCCGGACGAGCTTTTCGCGTCCAGGTAAGAGGCCCCAATCCCCAGTTTCAGTTGATCCGATAGGGATGCGTAAGCTTTTTGTTGAAGAAGCCAAAGCCCCAATTCTGAAGCATCAACGAAAAATCGCAATTCCGCCCACGTAAACGTAGTCCACCTGTCTTCTGAATATTCAGTTAGCTTGTACTCATTCCAAATATGAAAATCGCCATCGAACTCGTTAGCGATGCCCTTCGAAACTGAAACGAGGGCCATCAGGGAAGCAAGAATCCATGCTTGGAGCTTTACCGATCTTCCAAAACCCATCCCACTCTAATTTATAAAAAAGCGCGCAGCGTCAAACGCTGCGCGCCAATTTCACCTTAAACCACAAACGGTTGCATCCAAATTAGAAAATCGGCGCTGCCGGCGTTTCCCAATCGCGTGGCTTTCCATAATAATCGTAAAGCTTGTGGTTCGCATCCTCATTGACCGGGTCGAAGGGGTCGAAACGAGGAGCCATTTTGATTTGCTTTCTCGTCAGATCAACGTTCGCCTTTTTCGTTTCCTAGTCGAAGGATTCTACCCAGCCGATATCGATCAAGGATGGTTTGCCAGGGAGCCAATTCACGGTATCGATAATCGCTTATTGGAGGCGCCAGTTACTGTCATCCAGAACGAAATCTTCCACGTGGCCAAACGAATCGTCCTCGGCATGAATGTGGTAGCCCATGATTTCATGAGCGGACCGCAGATGTTCACCCGCGATTTGCCTCATGCGAAACTCGTGAGCCTGACGTTCCGCTTCGCCTTTAGGACTGTATTCCGGGCCAATCGATGAGGGGATTGCCGCTCCACCGAATAGGTAGGGATCCATCCAATAGGTCGGTAGATCGTAATATTTGGCGTACTTCTCTTCGAATTGCATCGAAACCGGTTCCTGGTCCTTCAACTCAGGCGATCCTTCAACCTGAGCCTTGTTCAAAACTACCTTGAGGCAGTTTCCAACCCAGCCCGTTTCCAATTCTTTAAGATGGAAGGGACTTAGAAGGACTTACTTTTCAGGGAGCCAGGTGCCTGTATCCACAACATCGTAGCGCAGGCGCCAATGGCGATCGTCGAATAGAGCATCCTTGACTTTTCCTACTACTCCATCGGTTGCTTCGATGGGGTATCCAATCATACCTTTTACGCTTCGCAACATGGTTATTTTCCTTTCAGTTTAATATTTCGGTTGGTGATTCGTTTTTGGAATTTTGGTGCTTATTATATCAAAATAGCGTATTTTGTTTTCACATACATCGAATGATTTCGACTCTAGCCACAAGCTCCGATGCCCTTCTCTCGTTCTTCCGCCAATCGGAGGCTTTTACTATTCTTTTCGGTGATAAAATAGTATCGCTCAACGAGCCTGATTTGGCATTGCAAATCTGGGCTTTTCCTAGGCAGATCCTGCTGTTTCAGGCCAATTTTGACTGCTTGCTATTCGCGTGTGCCGATGACTACAGCCGATCGATAGAACAAGGCATTTATGGGGGTAGGTATCGGCAAAAAGCACCCAGATGGATACCATCTAGATGGTGGGAAACATGAGGAAAGTATTGCCAATCGGTGAAAACGACTAGAGGAGAAGAATATGAATCATCTGTACCGCCGTTCGTTCGCTATCTTGGTTTCCGTCATTGCCCTAGCCTTAGGTGGTTGCTCGCTCCCGAAAGGAGAAACGCCAATCAGCGCCCTCCTTATCACAGGTGGATGCTGCCACGACTACGATTTCCAAAAGCAGGTTCTGACGACTGGGATCTCAGAATTTGCCGACATCGACTGGACGATAGTGCACGAAGGCGGGGATTCCAAAGACTACCAATCGAAACTTTTCGACAACCCCTACTGGGCTGCCGAGTACGATGTCGTTGTTCATAACCAGTGCTTTGCCAATACGGAAGATACAGATTATATTTCAAAAGTCGTTTCAGGACACAAGCAAGGCGTCTCGGCAGTTGTCATACATTGCGCTATGCATACGTACCGAGCCACAGATGAAGATCTTTGGCGGGAGTTTTTGGGCGTAACCACGCGCCGGCACGATCATCAGAGTCACTACCCGGTCACGGTTACGGAGCCGAACCACCCTATCATGGAAGGGTTTCCAAAAGACTGGGTTTCCCCAATGGACGAGTTGTACATAATCGATAAACTGTGGCCGAACGCGACAACCTTAGGCACTGGCGTTAGTGAGGAAACCGGTAAGACGCATCCGGTATTCTGGACCAATCAGTATGGTGAGGCTCGAGTATTTGGGACTACTTTTGGCCATACTAACGAAACGATCGCTAATCCTCAATTCCAGGAGCTTGTCGGTCGCGGACTTCAATGGGCTGCAGGGCGGCTTTAGCCCATTTCATACCTCACCGTAGGGAGCGGATAAACAATACCAACGAATCAACATCCTCGTTAGAGAGGATACCTCTATATGAGGGCATTCCAGCTTCTTGGTCATCATAGCCGACCGTGACGACGGCCGCAGGATCAAGGATAGAGGTTCGCAGGTACGCCTCGTCCACTCTCACTCGGCTTCCATCTTTCAATGTGCGACGACTTTTAAAAGCTCCGAGCCAGGTGGGGCCACTGCGACCCTCAGTAGTCCCATCGATCGAGTGGCACCCAACGCAGCCCATCTGCGCATAGAGCTGCTGGCCACGGGCTACGGAAACAATTGAACTTCGAGTCGCTTTTTCTCGAGGAGTCGGTTCCGAAGCGAATAGCTTTGCGAAATTTATCGGTTCGAAATCAGCTTCCTGAAGACTCGTGGAAATGACATCATTGA
>NZNM01000006.1 GCA_002694885.1 Opitutaceae bacterium
ATCACACAAAGATCGTCGGCTACGCTGGAAATGTGGGGCAGAAAATCACTGATCTCCAGACCCGACTTGCCGCGTGGACGGAACGGTCTAATTGGAGGCAGCAAGGGATTCTTGGCCACTTCACGTCGAGTCATTACCGACCCGAAACTTTCCGGCAGCGGCACGCCGCCATACTTTATCAGATCCGGCTTTGGATCGAGCAGGTCCACATGGCTCGGTCCTCCGTGCATGAAAAGATAGATCACCCGCTTCACCTTGGGCTGGTAGTGCGGCTCTTTTACCGCCACCGGATCCAAACCGCCTTTCGAATGGGAGCCTGAGGAGGCTAATAGGTTCTCTTCGCTCAATATCTTGGCTAAAGCGATTGCCCCGATACCTCCACCGACATTGTTTAGAAACTGCCGACGGTTCAGGCCCGAGTGGAGTTGTTTTGGGGCTTTCATAAGGGGCTCACGGGGTACAAGATAATCTACGCTAATCCTAAGATAGGGCTACACTACATATGGATAGTCCAAATTGTCCACCCATTCTTAAAATCGTTCGCTTTGCCGAACGATACCGCTCGCCAATCGTTGTCTACTTTCCTATTTCGTTTGAAAAAAAGTAGGGCTGTCTGCCCTCCAACAGCCTCAATTCGAAAGTAAGCATCACACATCCCCCCTTGAAGTCGCTAATCACAGCTCCCCTACTTCTTATTTCCGGTTTCTTATTTCTTACTTTGGCTGCGGCTAGGCCGCAGCTAAACGTCCTGATGATATCCGTCGACGATCTGCGCGATTGGACGAACTTTCTCGGCGGCTACGATGGCGAGGTGTTCACCCCGCATATGGATGCCCTTGCCGAACGCGGGATATCCTTTACTAACGCTCATTGCCCCTCGCCCGTGTGCAACCCCAGTCGTACATCGGTAATGACCGGGCTCATGCCATCAACGACAGGCATTTATAGTAATAGCCAGTGGTTGAGACCCAATCATCCCGAGGCGACAACCCTGCCGCAATTCTTCAAAGATCGCGGTTTCAAGGTAGTCGGCTCCGGGAAAAGCTTTCACCACACCGCGGGAAACAACCCCCCCGACCAATGGCATGACTACTTCCGCTTCCCTTGGGCAGATTTCCCCTGGACCCGAAGCAACAAACTGAACTATCCTTGGACGGAATGGCAGCCTCCCCCGCCAGAATACCCTTTCAGCAAGGTCGAGTATTTGCGCGGGAAGGACGAACGGGATTGGGGAATCCTACCACGTAAGGAATCTAAATACGATGATGTAGTAATAGTCGACTACGCCATCGATTTTCTGGAAAGCCACTCCGGCGACCCCTTTTTCCTTTCGGTAGGCACTTTTCATCCGCATTTGCCTTGGTATATCCCCAAGCGCTTTCACGATCTCTACGCTGACTCGGAAATCCAATTGCCAGTAGTTCCAGAAAACGACCTCGACGATATTCCCCCTATACCGAGGAAATGGGCAGAAGCTCGACGTGACGAAATGCAAGCCGCCAGGGATGCGGGCGAATGGGAAGAGGCCGTGCGATGCTACCTTGCCAGCATCAGCTTCGCCGACGCCCAAGTGGGTCGCGTTCTGGAAGCGCTGGAAAATTCTCATTTTGCCAAAAGTACGATCATTGTCCTTTGGTCCGACCATGGCTTTCACCTGGGCGAAAAAGGCCATTGGATGAAATCAACGCTTTGGGAAGAGGCCACCCGAGTGCCCTTTATAATCGCCACCCCAGGAATGGAAAATTCCGGTCAGAGTTCTAGTCGACCCGTTAACCTAGTATCCATTTTTCCGACACTAGTCAGCTTGCTGAGCCTGGAAAGCAATACCGACTTCGATGGTCCTGACCTCACTCCCCTATTGGCAAACCCAGACGCCGAATGGTCTCATCCCAGCCTTATTGACTTTGGCTACGGCAACACCGCTGTTCGGAACGAACATTGGCGCTACATCCGCTACAATGATGGTACTGAGGAACTGTACGATCACCAGACGGATCCCAATGAGTGGAAGAATTTAGCAGATCATCCAATGTATCAAAAAGTCAAAGACAATTTGGCGGAATATCTTCCGGAATCCTACACAGAAAACGTTCCAGGAAAAAATGCCTTTGTCTTTGATCCCGAGAACTGGACGTTCACAAACAAGGAAACCGGACGAGTCGTCCATGGAAGACAGTGATTGAACGAATATTGATTTTCTTTCTCGCGTCGCTATTTATCGCCTCCGCTGCTTGGGGTCAGCAATTGGCGCCGCCAAAGAAGCGGCCCAATATTCTGATGATCGTGGCTGACGACATGAATTGGGATACGCCTGGTTGCTTTGGAGGGGCGGCGCCCGATGTCACGCCGCATTTGGACAAGTTGGCCAGCGAGGGGATGCGTTTCAAAAACGCGATCTCGGAATCGTTTGCGAAAGATTTCATCGACTGCGTAAAGTCCCAAAAACGCCCAGCCCGCGATCTCGAGCCCGTTGGGCGCCCCGCTTCAGTACTATATTACGCTGGAAATATTTCCCGGCAATCCGGTCGCACCCTAACATTGGACCCTAATACCGAAACATTCATCGATGATCCGGAAGCGAATCGTCTTCGGGGCCGAACCGAATGGCCAAAACCTGACATTCTTGCGAAGGTTTAGTCTTTCAGAAAGTATCCAATAAATAAAAATGGGCATCGTTTTCGCCCAGATGAGCCTGTCGCCTGAAGAATACTCGCGGAATAAGCTGTTTCTTTGTGAAGCTTAGTCCCCAAAGACGAATAGCGCTTCGACAGGTCTCCCTCGAAATTCGATTCAAGGGAACACTTGTCCAGCGAACGTACCAAATAATGTGGTTGCCCATTTACGATTGGGTGCGGATTCTCGATAGGTTGATTTCCGTAATCTTCAACCCCACACCCATGAAATTAGTAACGCCCAAATTACGCGGAGCTCTGACAATAGCACTGCTTTGCTTTTGCCCAATCCTGTGCGGATACGAAGGAGACGTAACTGATGTGACGACTATCGACACACTCGATCAAAGCGGCCCATACAACAAGATCTGGGAACCGCATTTCGCGAAATGGACAGAATCCCACTACATTTGCGCCTACGGCCTGCAGGTAAGAGGCAAAGTCGACATGGGCGACATCGTCGTTTCGCTAAGTCGAGATAAAGGCGAAACTTGGAGTCCGCGAATCATGGTCTTTGATCATCGAATACGGAATGGCACCGTTCAATACGCATACAATAATTCAGTCTTATTCAGGCCTCCGAATCAAGATATCGTGTGGTTGTTCGCTATGCGGGCTCCCCTCCACTATCGAGATAGCGAAAACGCGGATCTCGTAGCTGCCTACACGGCAGATGGCGGGTATTCATGGCACCACGTGGAGCTGGCCTTGGGCTACCAAGGTTCCCTAATTATCGTTGCCGGAATCGAAACCGTCGAACGCGACGGGGTAACTTACTACTTGCTCCCTGCCCATCGAAATTCCCAGCGCCATGATCCTTATGGCGATCGGAGGCAATTTGTCTTGGAGAGCAAGAATCTATTGAAGTGGAACTTAGCCAGCTACATCGACTATCCTGCAGAGAAACCGGTATTCCTCCACGAAGGGAAAATCGCCCAGACCGATGATTCCAGTGTATTGAAAATAGTGATGCGCACAGCCACAATGGATCGTGAACGCGCCATTGACCCTCCACTGGCCTACTCCTCGATTAGCGACGATGGAGGCCAAAGTTGGTCCTTAGCGCAACCCGAGCCAGAATTGCCCAACTACCGTGCAAAGAGCTTCTTCGGAAAGGACGCCAACGGGAATCACATTTATGTGTACAGCAATCGTTCCGAACGCCACGGGCTCTACTACAAAATCAAATCGCCAGGCGGTTCGTGGTCGCGACAGAAGACCTTCTATTTCCAGAACAATCGAAACAGCTACCCAACTCTGGTCGAGGACGCTCCGGGCCGATGGCTCTCAGTTTGGGACAGTTCCAACAATATGGACAGCCGCCGGACCGTTATCCGATTCGGGATCATCGAGGTCGAATGATCCGCAGTTCCGAAAAACCATTCCTGCACCCATCGTATCCGTGAAACCACTATTTTCAGTTTTACTTTTTCTTGGTTCCGCATTCTGCCTTTTCAATTCATCCGCAGAGAACCAGCGCTACAATGTGCTATTCGTCGCCTTCGACGACTTAAGGCCAGACCTTTCCTGCTACGGTGATCCGGTAGCGATCACGCCCAATTTCGATCGCCTGGCTGCCCAAGGCACGCTATTTAATAGAGCCTACTGCCAACTGGCAGTGTGCGGACCTTCCCGCTTATCGCTCATCACCGGACTTCGGCCCGACACGATTAAAGTTTGGGACTTAAAAACGCATTTCCGGGAAACTCTACCCGAGCTGGTTACATTACCTCAATATTTCAAGAATCACGGCTACCATTCCCAGGCTATCGGGAAGATACTTCATGGTAGCTCCGTATCCATGTACGACCCGCCATCTTGGACTGAAGACCCGCTATTCGATTACGGTCGCCCTCACCATTGGCGCTACGCTTCGCCTGAAAATCTAGCCGTTGAAGCTCACAAGAGAAGCGCTACAGAAGGGGCGGATGTACCTGATGACACGTTCGTGGACGGACTCGTCTGTGTGGCTGCCGAAGAGGCGATCGATCGATTCGCCGAAAGCCGAAAACCATTTTTCCTGGGCGTTGGTTTCAGAAAACCCCACTTGCCCTTTGTCGCTCCGAAAAAGTATTGGGATTTATATGATCGGGATAGCATTCCCGCCCGGACATCCACGAACCACCCGAAAGACGCTCCGGAGTACGCGTTGAGAACCTGGAACGAAATCGAAGGGTACACCGACATTCCCAAACAGCTCGATCAAATCAGCGAAGAAAAGATCAGCGAGCTCAGACACGGCTACTACGCTTGTATCAGTTATGTCGATGCGCTTCTCGGTCGCCTACTCGATAAGCTTGAAGAACGGAATCTCGCGAATGACACCATTGTTTGCCTCTGGGGGGACCATGGCTTCCATTTGGGCGAGCAAGGTCTATGGACCAAAGCGAATAACTACGAACTGTCCGCTCGCGTGCCGCTCATCCTTTCCGTGCCAAACCAGAAAGAGAAAGGAGCAGTATCAAATGCCTTCGTCGAACTCGTTGATCTTTACCCTACTCTAGCGGAAGCATGCGGCCTCGAAATCCCTGATGGCTTGGAGGGCCTAAGCATGACACCCTTGCTCGATAAACCCCACCGCTCTTGGAAAACCGCCGCATTTAACCAATACCCTCGCGACTATACGAAAATAAAGCACGAGAAGCATGGCGATGTAATGGGCTACTCAATCAGAACAGATCGCTACCGCTATGTGGAATGGCGAGACTGGAATAGCAGCGAGGTGCTTCATCAAGAATTGTACGACCATTGTACGGATCCCCATGAAACCATCAATAAGGCGGGAATCGAAGAAATGGCGTCCGCCCTCTCCCGTCACCGAGAAATATTGAGAGACGGCTGGCAAGGCGCGCTGCCAAAGAATTAGTTCCAACTGAAGCCTTTCCGAAAAATTTAATGAACAGCATCGAAATCTTGGAATCACTCGCATCCGGCAAACGCGTCATAGGCACCTTGCTGACCAACGCTTCCCCATATTGGCCTCAGAAGGTCGCTGAGCTAGACTTGGATTTTGTCTTTATCGATACCGAGCACATCGCCTTCGATAGAACTCAGGTATCGAGCCTTTGCCACAATTTCAGTGCCCGAAACATCGCCCCCTTCGTTCGTATTCCCAGCCCCGATCCCTACCAAGCGAGCATGCTGTCCGATGATGGCGCTTGCGGCATTATAGCTCCTTACGTGGAAACTGTGGAGCAGGTCAAAAAACTGGTCGGGGCCGTTAAACTAAAGCCAATCAAAGGGAAGATTCTCTCTCAGCTTCTGGACGGGTCCGAATTCAAGACTGAAGAGTTGAGACAGTACATCGAGGAGGCCAATTCGGAGAAGATCTTGGTCATCAACATAGAAAGCGTACCTGCCATAAACGCTTTAGATGAGCTACTTTCCGTTCCTGGAGTAGATGTAGCTCTCATCGGTCCGCATGATTTGTCCTGCAGCCTCGGCATACCCGAGCAGTACAGCCATCCGAAGTTTCAAGAGGCAATCCGCGCATTTATAGGTAAAGCCCAAGAGCACGGCGTTACTCCCGGCATCCATTTCTGGTCCGATCTCGATCAAGAGATCGCCTGGTGCCAGCAAGGCATGAAATTCCTGATACATGCGGCAGACATCATCGCCTTTAGGGAAACGATGCAACGCGACCTCAGCGCCATCAGGAAGCGGCTCGGCGACGAAGTAATCAGAGAGAAAGCGAATGCTCTCAACATATAACGATCTGTTTTGAAAAGGAAATCTCTACTTCTTATCCTGTGCTTGGCTATTGCTCCGCTTCATAGCCACGGCAATGAAACCGTTTCATTCTTGGACTGGCAACCTCTTGCCAAGCTGCCACCCGTGGGAGAACAGACCGAATCTCTCGGAGTTGCCGGCCCGTATGTAGGCACCCACAACGATGCTCTTATTGTAGCCGGCGGAGCCAACTTCCCGAAACCCTACTGGGGCGAAGACAAAGTTTGGCATGACGATATTTGGGTTCTTGAGAAATCGGGAGACTGGACGCCAGGAGGCTCCCTTACTCGCCCGCTCGGCTATGGAGCCTCGATTTCACTGCCGCAAGGAGTTCTTTGCATCGGCGGCAACGATGCCGAACGAACTTACGATGATGTCTTTTTACTGAAATGGGACCCTAACACTGGGACCGTTCAACAAGAGAACCTCCCGAATTTGCCCACCACCATCGCCTACACGATGGCGGCAACGGTGGCCAACAAAGTGTACATCATGGGCGGAACCGTTACCAACGACCTAAGCTCGGCAATCAACAAAATATGGATGCTAGACATGGAAAGCCCGACCGATGGATGGGAAGAAAGAACAGGTTGGCCAGGGCCCGAACGAGGATTTCAAGTCGTTACAACTCAAAATAATGGATACGAGGACCGGATATTCCTCTTCAGCGGGCGACGAGAGAAGGAAGATGGCGATATAGAATTTCTCAAAGATGCCTATTCTTACAGCCCTTCGTCGGACTCCTGGTCCAGAATCGCCGACTCCCCCGAGTGCATGATGGCTGGCGAAGCCATTCCCGTAGGCGAAAATCACATCTTCGTAGTCGGCGGAGCAGATGGATCCCTATTCCATAAGGCCGACGACTTGAAAGACGAACATCCTGGCTTTCCCAAAAGAGCCTGGGCCTACAATGCTCTAACCGATACCTGGCAAGATGGTGGCGCCATTCCCCAAAATCACGTCACGACTCAAATCGCCAAGTGGGGCGACGCCTACATAATCGCGTCAGGCGAAGTTCGTCCTCGAGTTCGAACGCCACAAGTTTGGGAGATCGTTCCCGAAACCGCTGCTACATCCTTTGGCGCCCTCAACTGGACAACCCTTATTCTCTACCTCGGCGGTCTTGTTGTCGTTGGCTACGTTTGCGCTCGCGGCACGAAAT
This sequence comes from Opitutaceae bacterium, assembly GCA_002694885.1. Lineage (GTDB taxonomy): Bacteria > Verrucomicrobiota > Verrucomicrobiia > Opitutales > Opitutaceae > Pelagisphaera. The sequence continues at coordinate 7,564 of NZNM01000006.1, forward strand.
CTTCTGAAGACTTCTACCTTGGAGGCCACTCCATCCCGTGGTGGGCCGCTGGTATGAGCATTTTCGGGACAACGTTAAGCGCGATAACCTATCTGGCGCTACCAGCAAGAGTATATGGCACGAGCTGGTCGGTAATTATTCTCAATGCGGGAATCGTTATCGTCGCTCCTCTGATCGCCCTCATCTACGTTCCTAAACTGCGACGGATTAACGCGACCACGGCTTACCAGTACCTTGAGGAGCGCTTCGATGTGGGTCTGCGGCTTTTCGGAAGCGCCTCTTTCATCATACTTCAGCTTTTTCGCATGGGCATCGTAGTCTTCCTGCCCGCCCTCGCCCTTTCGGCTGTGACGGGTTTCAACCTGACTCTTTGCATTCTGCTAATGGGCCTGATCGCCACGGTGTATACAGCTTTTGGAGGTATTAAAGCGGTCATTTGGACCGACGTCATTCAAGTAATTGTCCTCGTAGGTGGAGCCTTGCTTGCCCTTGCCATCATCGTCTTCAGTCTGGATGGGGGATTGTCTACGATGATTTCCATTGGATCCGAAAACGGGAAATTCGCTATGCCCGCATTGGAATGGTCATGGACCGGCGATGCCCTGCTCGTCCTGCTACTTGGCGGCATCTTTTCCAATGCCCTAGTTCCCTACACTTCCGACCAAGCGGTCGTTCAACGCTACTTGACAACCAGCTCGGAAAAGGAAGCGCAGAAAGCGGTTTGGACCAATGCTTGCCTGGCTGTTCCAGCTTCGCTGATCTTTTCTATTATGGGTATCGCTCTCTTCGTGTTTTATAAGAGCAATCCCGAATCCCTTGGGCCACTGGAAAAGAACGACCAGATTCTTCCTTGGTTTGTCGCCCATGAAATGCCGGCTGGTCTTGCCGGAATCGTCATAGCGGGCGTTTTCGCCGCCGCAATGTCCAGCCTCGACAGCAGCATGCACTCCATCTGCACCGCGGTATCCAACGATTTCGTCAAACGAAAGAAGCCCGACTGGAAAGACAGCGATCAGCTCAGATTCGCCCGCGCTCTTGTATTTTTTCTAGGAGTTTTGGGCACCTCGATGGCCTTGATTATGTCTCAGATCGATACCGGACACATTTTTGACTTCCTGGTAGGTCTTATGGGATTGATCGGCGGCCCTCTAGCAGGGTTATTCCTTCTCGCCATATTCGCCCATCAGGCTCAAAGGCGACACGCCTGGATCGGCTTGATTTGCAGCCTGATAGCCATTTTCTATTGCAAATACCTGACCGGCCTTAACGGGCTCCTGTACGGTCTCGTCGGTATCGGCGTCTGCTTCAGCGTCGGGTACGCGCTATCGTTCTTTCCTCAAAAAACCAATCTGGAGTAGGAGAGGCTTTCTGCCGCGATAACCCTGTTTTCAATATCTAAACAATCGATCGCGGCATGAAGCCGCTCCTGCAAAACCTAAGACAACTCAATTGAAAACGCTAACCACAGCTCTACTCCTTCACTTTTCACTATTCTTCATTCACAATTTTGCTGAAGCGAAGCCTCAGCCGAATGTTCTCTTCATTTCAGTCGATGATATGAATGACTGGGTCGGCTGCCTCGGATCCGATCGGGTTCCTACCCCAAACATCGATAGTCTAGCTCAGCGGGGACTCCTTTTCACTAACGCTCATGCCCCCAGCCCGAAATGCGCTCCTAGCCGGGCTGCAATCTTGACGGGAAAGCGAGCCTCAACCACGGGACTCTACAGCAACAGCCATTGGTGGCGACCAGCGTATCCAGAAATCGTTACGCTTCCGCACTATTTCAAGAACAACGGTTATTACGTAGCCGGGGGCGGCAAAGTCCATCACCACACAGACGGCTTTAATCCACCCGATCAATGGGACGAATACTCTCCTCTCATTCGCGACCAGGATTTGGTTGTCGGTTACTTCAAAAACCGAGGAGAGGACCGGCGCTACTTTACCGAAGCCATGCCTCGACACCCCAACAACTCCCTGGATTGGGGAGCGATGGAGGTGGATGACTTGGAGATGGGGGATGGTGAAACCGTTCGCTGGGCTACTGATTTTTTGAGCCGCGAGCACGAAAAGCCTTTCTTCCTGGCAGTTGGTTTGTTCCAACCTCACTTACCCTTTTACGCCCCCAAAAAATATTTCGATCAATTGCCGCTCGATCAGGTGGAGGTGCCTATCAACTTGCCTGGAGACCTAGATGATATTCCCCCTGGCGGACAAAAGATGGCGGCCTCTCGACGCGAGGATCTTCGAATGATTGAAGAATACGACAATCTCCAACACACCGTTCAGTCATACTTAGCTAGTATCGCCCACGCCGATACGCTTGTCGGCATACTGATGGGTGCATTCGATAACAGCGTCTATCGAGATAATACGGTCATCGTCTTTTGGTCGGACCATGGATACGCCTTCGGCGAAAAGGACCATTTAGCCAAAGATACGCTTTGGGAACGCTCCACCCACGTTCCTTTTATCGTCGTCGCTCCCGGAGTCACAACGCCCAAAAGCCGTTCCAGCCGTCCTGTCGACTTAACTTGCCTGTATCCAACGCTCACCCAACTCTGCGGTCTACCACTGCCAAGAGGACTGGATGGAGTCGACATCACCCCACTCCTACGCGACCCAAACCTGTATTGGGATAAGCCAGCCATCATCGATTTCCTCCACGGCAATACCGCCATTCGAACAGAGGATTGGCGATACATTCGCTACGATGAAGACCGAGCGGGCGAGGAACTATACAATCTCAGCGAGGATCCAAACGAATGGCGAAACTTGATACAAGAATCCCCCGACTCCGCTTCCCCATTTCGTCGATGGCTTCCTTCAAGTTACGCCAAAGAAGTTCCCACTAAAGGAGCCTACATATTCGACTTGGAAACCTACACCTGGAAAGCAAAGTAACCGTGAAGCCTCTGCTCACTGCTCTAATACTTCTTTTTTCCGCATTTATACTTCTTCCTTCGCCGGCACCCGCGTCGCAGCCATCTGTGGTGAGCTCGTCGAATCCAAACGTTCTCTTCATCGCCATCGATGATATGAACGACTGGACGACTCTATTTGACAAGTCCAACCCCATCCAAACACCAAATCTGGAACGCCTGGCCCAGCGCGGCACCTTCTTCAGCAAGGCCTATTGCAACTCGCCTGCTTGCAACCCTTCTCGGGCCTCCGTCCTTAGCGGCACCCGCCCCTCGAGTAATGGCGTTTACGCCAATCGAAGCGACTGGAAAAAAGCCCTACCGGATACGGTCATCCTTCCTCAGCATTTCCGCAACCATGGCTACCTTGCTTACGCGAGCGGCAAGATATTCCACCACCACGGAACTCAATTCCACAAGTATGAGGCCTTTGATGAGTTCGTGGAATTTCCATCCAGGCAACCCGACATGCCAATGCCACGAGACGGCAATCTAAACGGCATCCGGAGCTGGACTGCCCCTGATGGTTCAAAAGGTCCCGTTAGCCGGAATTTTGACTGGGGCGTATATCCGAAAAACCCCGATAACCACATAGACAATCGAACCGTCAATTGGGCTATCCAGAAAATCGCATCGTCGTCTAAAGAGCCCTTCTTTGTCGCCACCGGAATCTACCGTCCCCACATGCCCTTCTACGCGCCTCAGGAATGGTATGACCGATACCCAATGGGACAGTTGAGAATGCCGGAAAGAAATGACGAAGACCTCGAGGATCTGCCCGACGCGGCCCGAGCCATGCTGCATCCGCCTTCCCGCAAATTCATGAGTACCTTCGAGCAGGAAAAACTGCGTGACGCTTTCATATTCGAAAAGGCCGTTCGCGGCTACCAAGCGGCGGCTAGCTTTGCGGATTATCAAGTGGGACGGCTCCTCGATGCTCTAGACCAAAGTGGCAAGGCCGATAACACGATCATCGCACTTTGGTCGGATCATGGATTTCACTTGGGGGAAAAAGAGCACTGGGAGAAGTTCGTTCTCTATGAGAAGGCCACCCGCATACCTTTCATCATTGTAGCCCCAGGTCATAAGGCGGGCCAAGTCTGCCGACGCCCGGTTTCCCTAATCGACCTATACCCGACGCTCACGGAACTCTGCAAATTGCCGGGCCCCACTCATTTGGAAGGAGAGAGCCTAGTTCCGCTGCTGAGAAAACCCAAATCCAAGCGGGACCCCGTGCTCATAACCTACGGCAAAGGAAACCACGCCGTCAGATCCGAACGGTACCGATATATTCGGTACGCGAATGGCGAAGAGGAACTTTACGATCTTGAAAACGATCCCAACGAATGGTCCAACATTGCCTATCTTAAAGGTACGAAAGGAGTCATGAAACAGCATGCGAAATGGCTTCCGCTAGAAAATGCCAACGAGATCGGCCCCGCAAACTAAGAATCAAGCAACTGCAAATCGATGAGAAAGATCCTCAGTATATATTTCCTATCCTCACTCTTCACCTTCCACCATTCGCTCGGAACGCAAGAGCTCCCGAATGTCCTTCTAATCGTATCCGAAGATAACGGACAGGAACTTGGCTGTTACGGCGACCCCTACGTTCGAACCCCAAATCTGGACCGTCTAGCTTCGGAAGGAACGTTGTTTAAGAACGCCTACGTCGCCCAAGCGGGTTGCAGCCAATCCAGGGCCGCATTCCTTACGGGACTTTATCCTCATCAGAATGGCCAAATCGGTCTGGCCACCTGGAAATTTCGCATGTATCGAGAAGATACACCCAATATTGTTCGGAGCTTGAAAGAAGCCGGCTACCGGACCGGAATTATCGGCAAACTGCATGTCAATCCCGAGTCTGCGTTTCCCTTCGATTTCGAAGCCATTTCTAAATCAAATTTTGCCCGCGATGACCAGCTGGGCTACGCCCGCGAAGCAAGTGGTTTCATTTCCGATAGCCAGCAACCCTTCTTCCTGAGCGTCAATTACCCGGATGCCCATCGCCCATTCACTCCGCAGGTCGATGGACTACCAGAGAAGCTGCTAACCGGAGAAGACGTGGAGGCCCTACCCTTTTTCGGCATCAGTAATCCGCAGCTACGGCAACAGACAGCGGACTATTACAATTGTATGAGCCGCCTCGATACGCTTATAGGCGACCTTTTGGAAGTGCTCGAACTATCCGGGAAAGCGGACAATACCATTGTAGCTTACATTGGTGACCATGGAGCGGACATGCTGCGCGGCAAGCGAACGTCCTATGAAGGCGGTACCCGCGTTCCATTCATTATGCGTACACCGGGACAATCCCACAAAGGAATCATACGGGAAGAGCTGGTTTCCCTTGTCGATCTCGTTCCCACTTTGCTTGACCTGAGCGGAACACAATCCATCCCTGACCTACCCGGAAAATCGCTCGCTCCACTTATCGAAAATAGATCGGTCGATTGGCGACGCTACCTATTCACGGAGTTTCACATCCATTCAGCTCATAACTACTACCCGCAACGAACCGTCCAAGACAATCGCTACAAACTCATCCTCAACCTCATGCCAGGAGAAATCAATCCAGGCTACCAATTTACCAACGATCGCTTCTTCGATGACCTTATCACCACCATAAATCAGGCCGGCGAACCCGTTACTGGAGCCTATCACCGCATGCATGCGCCTCCGAAATACGAGCTCTACGATCTCAAGAACGACCCGTATGAGTTCGAGAACTTGGCCGAAAACTCCGCTCATCGAGCCACGCTAGAAAGGCTATCCAAGGAGCTACAAAACTGGCGTGAATCCACCAAAGACCCCATGCTCAATCACAAGAATGTACTTCGCTTGAAAGAAGAAGTCGATGCTTGCATGGTCAATGGACAGCCAGACAAAGCTAAGCTGACACTCACCTACACCGACTATTTTTTCGAGTGATCAATTTCGGTAGGAGCGGCTTTAGGCCGCGATTTCACTCAAACATTGCGGCCCAAAGCCGCTCCTACCCAGTCTTAACATGAAAAAACAAATCGCTTACCTCATTTTTTCCACAGTGGCCTTCTCCTCCTCCGCCTTTGCTGAGATTGACGAGCAGATCCTATTCAAATCCGGCGATGAGGGCTACTCGAACTACCGTATCCCATCAATAATTACAGCTGCCGATGGAACGCTACTGGCCTTTTGCGAGGCTCGCAAAGACCATCGCGGCGACAGCGGGAACATTGATCTCATACTAAAACGCTCCACCGACAATGGGGCCACCTGGTCTTCCCCCCAAGTCGTTTGGGATGCGGGACCTGATACGGCTGGGAACCCCTGCCCAGTAGTGGATCAGCGCACAGGCCGTATCGTGATGCTCATGTGCTGGAACCTAGCAAGCGACCATGGACGCGACCTGCATGCAGGAACCGGAAAAGATACGCGTCGCGTGTTCCAAACGCATTCCAACGACCATGGAAAGACTTGGTCAGAGCCGAAGGAGATTACCTCAAAGGTTAAAGACCCATCATGGTGGTGGTATGCCACCGGTCCTGGCATTGGCATCCAGCTTCAAAAGGGGCCCTATACGGACCGATTGGTTGCTCCTGCCAATCACAGCGCCGATGGCTTCTACGGGGCTCATACCCTTTACAGCGATGATGGCGGGGAAACCTGGAATGCAAGCAGCATCATCAAGCCGACCGTGAACGAAAGCCAAGTCGTAGAATTATCCGATGGGCGACTACTGATGAATATGCGGTCCCAAGGAGTCGCTGAAACTTTGCGTCCACGAAATGGATACCGCTCTATTGCCTATTCCAACGATGGCGGAGCTAGTTGGAGCGATCCCGTTTTCGACGACGAACTTGGCGATCCTCGCTGCCAAGCTAGCCTTATCCGCTATAATGAAAACTATTTCCTCTTCTCCAATCCAAATCCGCCCGTCCAACCCGAACGCGGAGAGCGCATTCGCATGACCGTGAAGCTAAGCGAGGACGATGGCGAATCCTGGACAGCTGGCTATCTAGTTGACGCGGGACCGGCCGCCTACTCTGCTCTAGTCGCTCTGCCTAAAGAAGAAGTGGGCCTACTCTACGAGAAAGACAAGGATATCGCTTTCGCCCGATTCTCACTGAGTCTCCTTCGATAAATCGAGTGGCGATTCGGTTGGACGGGTTTTCAAGCCGAACGCTCCTCCCTCCAAGAGCCACTTTCTTCCGAAGTTTGGAGAGAGTATCGCGGCATTGAGCCACTCCCACAGTTATCTGCCCCCCCTCTCAACCAAAACTGACCAAACTTCGGAGCCCTGGCCGCTCCTAGTAGGCCAGTTAACTGCATAACCTTATTCACTTAACTGGCCAGTCGGAGAGAATCGAATCTTTGTTCATTGGCGGGATCCGGCGGCCTTTTTTATTTTGACCAAAGTCCCTTGCAATCGGCTTAATAGGCATCCGCTCACCCCGTGACAATCTAACGAATCTAGCCTAAAAAAAGTTCCTATGTCTACCACCGCTGCTCCACCACTTATAGAGGCCTTTACCGCGGAACCCTTTTCGGCTCCCGAGAAATTTACTCAATTCTGCTCCAATGGAGGCAAACCGCTAGGCGGGCTAGTCGGTGGCAATGAAGTGCCGGGCTCCATGAACGCGATTTTCGACGTCATCAATCCCGGTACGCATGAGGTGCTGGCTCGGGTATCGGAAATGGGATACGACGAGGTCAATGACGCCGTTAAAGTGGGGTACCGAGCTTTCAATGGATGCTGGAAAGACACTCCTGTAGAAAAGCGAATCGCGCTCATGATGAAGCTCGTCGAGCTTTTCGAGCGCGATCACGACGTCCTCATGGCCTGCGAAATTCTCAATGGGGGAAAAGTGTCCGAATTGGCCCAAGGCGACCTGACCCATTTCCGGGCTTGCGCGGAGTACTTCGCGGATGTCGCTCGAGGCATCCAATTCGGCGACGGCGGGGTAATGGAGCTAGAAGGAGGCATGAACGCCTACTCCTTTGTCGAACCATGGGGAGTGGTAGCGGGGATCATCCCATGGAATTATCCCGTCGTTCTCTCCGCCTGGTTCATGATTCCCGCTCTCATCGCTGGCAATTGCATTCTGCTCAAGCCAAGTGAGGAAACGCCCCTCAGCGCACTCTACCTAGGCAAATTGGCCGAAGAAGCCGGATTTCCAGCAGGAGTCGTCAATGTGCTGCCTGGGCGCGGCGAGCTAACCGGTAAATTCATTTCCGAGCATCCAGGCGTACGCTATATCGCCTTTACCGGATCTCCGGGAGTTGGCCAGGCCATTCTGCAGGCCGCCGATCGCCATGGTACTCGCGTAAAACGGGAGATGGGCGGCAACGGATCGGCGATTGTGTTGGCTGATGCCGACCCAGAAATCGTTGCTCGCATGATCGGCAAAAACGCCAACCAACACTATGGCCAAACCTGCTCAACCATTCATCGAGTTTTCGCCCAGCGGGAGATCTATGATGACTTTCTGGAAGCGACTGAGTCCTTCATGAAGAATTTGAAGATAGGCAATCAAGCTGAGGCAGGTACGCAGCTAGGTCCCGTTATAAACTCACGGCAACCTCAGCGCATAATCGATGGCATTCAATACGCCAAGGCCAATGGAGCGGAAGCCATTCTCGAGGGCGGACATGCCAAGGTGTCCGGATATGATGGATACTATTTGAAACCTACTTTACTTCGATCCGAGCCTGGGAGCCGCAGTAACCCACAAGAAGTCTTCCATTGCTTCGTCAATGTGCAATCCGTGGACAGCGTCGAAGAGGCCCTGGGTTATGCCAATGACACGCACTACGGGCTTGGCTCCAGTGTTTGGACCAAGGACCTGGAATTGGGCCAGAAAATCGTAAAGCAGTTCCGCGATGGCACCGGCCAAGTCAATTGCCACAACACCGTGGCCTATGGGCTACCTTATGGAGGCCAAGGCATATCCGGCGGACCCGGCGGCGGTGTCAATTGCGAGGAAACCCTCCGCGACTATTTGCAAACCGAATCTATCTTCGTAGCGCCGTATCCAGGGTAAAATGACAGCATGAAATGGCAGCGCGGCGCTTTAGCCTGCGTTATCCTATTCTACCGAAGCGAAAAGTAGCACAGGCATCTTACCTGTGACCCATCTTGAGGACAAGCAGCCCTACCAATTAGGCGAATTGACTAACTATTCAGCCAAATCCCTTCAACCGCCTGGTCGTATCGCCGAAGCTGCTTTGCTCGACGCCCATGCGATCCATGAGAGATAGATAAAGGCTGCAAGCCCGCCGGTTGGATGCATCCTCTTCCGAATAATCCAATACTTGGCCGGGTTTCAGGGAACCGCCACCTCGTCCCGCCAATAGAATCGGCATATGGTCAGCTTGGTGTTTGTCCCCATCGAAAAAGTTAGAGCAGAACATGAGCATGGAATTGTCCAGTAAGGATTCGCCACCTTCATCAATATCCTTCATGCGGCCCAATAAATAAGCGAACTGCTCGGTGTGGAATTGGTTTGTCTTCAGGTACATAGCCTCGAGCTCTGGGTCGCGACCATTGTGAGTCAGATCCAAGTGGAGGCTCCCTTTCACATCCTCGAGAAACCCGAAGTTCATCTGCGACAAGTCGTTATTGAGCATGCAGGTGGCGATGCGCGTCTTGTTCATCTGGAAAGCCAAGACGACAAGATCCATCATGAGCTTCATGTGACTGGGAATGTCGTCGGGTAGGGCATCCGCAGGACGCTCCATATCGGGCTCTGAAAGGGATGGCTGCCAACCCTCAGCCTTTGGCTTGGCCGAGGCGTGTTCCAAGCGATTTTCGATATCTCGGATCGAATCCAGATAGTCACCCAGCTTTTGCTGGTCCGCATATGCGATTTGGTTCTTCAACGACTTGGCGTCTTCAAGCACTTCATCCAGTATGCTGCGATCCAAGTCCCGGTCGCCTCCACCAACCAGCAGATCGAAAATTCGAGCCGGATAGATTTCCTTCATCGCCGGCTTGGTGTCTTCTGCCCAGGAAATGTTGGATCCGTAGAGCATGGACAGTCCATCTTCCAACCGGAGCTCTGTCGGTTCGATACCGGTGATCAAACTCGGCAATGCCGTCTCCCGGCCAATGGCCTGAGCCATGACTTGATCCATCGTCTTGCCCACTCGGATCTCACTCTGATCCTTGCTCACCCAAGCGCCGGATAGAAGATTCGGTGTCCGGCCGAGGTGGGCGCTATCATGGTCCACCGCCATCTGATTGTATAGGCCGCGGATGAAGGTGAAATCTTCCGTATAAGGGGACATGGGCGCGAGACCAGGACCGATCTCCATACCATCCTGGCGCTTCTTACCCCACCAATGCTCAGGCTCCACGCCATTAGAAAAGAAAAGACACCCAAAACGGACTGGGGCCTTGATAGAAACCGCTTTAGACAAACTCTTGCTGGTCTCTAAACCGAAGGTCGGGATCGACTCCATCCAAGGCAAAGCCAAGGCGACACCCGCCCCCCTAAGAAAGGAGCGCCTTGATATGGACTGCAGTGACGAACTTAAACGAGCCATGATTTCTTTGGAGTCATTCGGTTAATTTTGGGCGTACTCAGATGGGTTTCCACGCTGATGGCGGAACTGTTCGCTAGCGACAATCAAAGCCACTA